>JBJTBD010000078.1:0-4948 GCA_046091195.1 Actinomycetota bacterium | reverse complement strand
CTTGCCGTGGCGCTGTGGTCGCTCTCGCTTCCACTGACGAAGGCGGCCCTTGGCGGATTCGATGTATTCGTCGTGGCAGCTGGACGAGGGGTCATTGCGGGAGTGCTTGCCGCGGGAGTGCTCGTGATCACGCGGCGACCTCTGCCGTCACCCGACCTATGGCGACCACTGGCGTGGACGGCTCTCGGCGCTGTCTTCGGTTGGCCGTTACTCCTTGCCTTGGCACTCCAGTACACGACGTCGGTGCACGCGGCGGTGATCACGTCCATCATGCCCTTGGTGACAGCGATCCTGGCTGTGGCGATCGGAGGCGAGAAGGTTCGCCGTTCCTTCTGGTGGGCCACGGGACTGGGCACGGTGGCGCTCATCCTCTTCGCCCTGAGTCGCGGGGGTCTCACAGGTGGCGGATTACTTCCGGACACCCTGCTAATTGCGGCTGTCTTCAGTTCCTCGTGGAGCTATGTCTTCGGTGCAGGCGCCGCACGGCGGATGCCTGGATGGGAGGTGATCTCCTGGGTGACCGCCCTCTGTCTCCCACTGACGATCCCCATCACGCTCGTCGCGTGGTGGGCGACCCGCGGCCAGTTCACGCCGGACGCTGGCGAGTGGTCGGCGCTCATTGTTTTGGGTGTGACGTCCGCATACGTTGGATTCCTCGCGTGGTATCGCGGGCTCGCACTCGCCGGCACTGCGTACGGAGGGCAAGTCCAACAGGTGCAGTCACTTCTAGCGATCGCGTGGTCTGCGCTTTTGCTCGGAGAGGCAGTGAGCTGGGAGGTGGTCCTCACGACGTGCATTGTGATTGCTGCCGTGGTGTGGGCGCAGCGTTCACGCGTCGTCGCGGACGGCCCGATTCACCGCACTGATGATCGCCTTGAGTGACGACGTTGTAATCGAGGGATCGATGCCGACACCCCACAGCACCTTCCCGTCGACGGTGCACTCGAGGTAGGAGGCTGCTGTTGCATCGCCACCCGCGCTCATCGCGTGTTCGGCGTAGTCGAGTACCCGAACGTCGATGCCATGGGACCCCAATGCCGCGCAGAAGGCAGCGATCGGTCCATTGCCGACCCCGGTAAGCGCAACCTCAGCACCGCCATCGACCAGCACCACGTCGACCGTGGTGTCCCCATCCACGGCACTGTCCTGCTTGACCGACTTGAGCGCGAATCTCCCCCATGGGGCCTTGGGGTCCGGCAGGTACTCAGCGGAGAAGGTCGACCACATGTCCTCGGGCGTTACTTCCCCGCCCTCGTTGTCTGTGACGTTCTGAATGACCTGCGAGAACTCGATCTGGAGTCGCCGCGGGAGTTCCAGGCTGTGTTCCGTACGCATGATGTACGCAACCCCGCCCTTGCCCGACTGGCTGTTGACCCGGATGACCGCTTCGTAGGTGCGGCCGACGTCCTTGGGGTCGATAGGCAGGTAGGGGACTTCCCAACGGAAGTCGTCCACGGCCGCACTGGCGGCAGCCGCATCGACCTCCATTGCGCGGAATCCCTTGTTGATCGCATCCTGATGGGAACCCGAGAACGCCGTGTACACGAGATCGCCACCGTATGGGTGACGCTCGTGCACGGGGATCTGGTTGCAGTACTCCACGGTCCGCCGGATGCCGTCGATATCGCGGAAGTCGATCTGGGGATCGATCCCCTGACTGAACAGATTCATTCCCAGGGTGACGAGGCAGACGTTGCCCGTACGTTCACCATTGCCGAAGAGGCACCCTTCGATACGGTCCGCACCGGCCATGTATCCGAGTTCCGCGGCGGCAACCGCTGTCCCGCGGTCGTTGTGCGGGTGCAGGGACAGCACGACGGAGTTTCGGCGCGCAAGATTGCGGTGCATCCACTCGATCGAGTCCGCATAGACGTTGGGCGTAGCCATCTCCACGGTGGCCGGGAGATTGAGAATCACCTTGCGGTCCGGAGTCGGCTGCCAGACGTCGGTGACCGCGTTGCAGACATCACGTGCGAATTCGAGTTCGGTACCGGTGTAGGACTCGGGGGAGTATTCGAAGTAGATCTCGGTGTCACCCGCCATCTCGTCGGCGAACTTCTGGCACAGCTGTGCGCCATGGACGGCGATATCGCGGATGCCATCCATGTCGAGGCCGAACACCACGCGACGCTGCAGGGTGGACGTCGAGTTGTAGAGGTGCACGATCGCCTGCGTCGAGCCTCGCACGGATTCGAAGGTGCGCTCGATCAAGTGCTCGCGCGACTGGGTTAGGACCTGGATCACCACGTCGTCGGGGATCAGGTCATCCTCGATGATCTGGCGGACGAAGTCGAAGTCCGTCTGGGATGCGGAGGGAAAGCCTACCTCGATCTCCTTGTAGCCCATCGAGACGAGGAGTTGGAACATCCGCAGCTTGCGCGACGGGGTCATCGGGTCGATAAGCGCCTGGTTCCCATCGCGCAGGTCAACGGCGCACCAGCGCGGTGCGTGAGTGATCACCGCCGAGGGCCAGGTGCGGTCGGGAAGGTCGATCGGGGTGAACGGGCGATAGCGCTGGAATGCCATGGGGGACGGCTTCTGCGCCGTCCGTGTCACGTAGTTCTGGGGGGTGTCGCTCATGTCTGCTCCTCGTCGTTGGCCGGAACCGGCCACGCAGCACTCCCGCGACGAGGAGGCCGGGTGTCTAGGCCTCGCCGCGGCTGCGAAGGAGCAGGAGCGAACGCACGGGAGGAGGGTAGCAGGATGGAGCCATGGGCCTGGAGGCACTGGGGGAGCCGAAGTACATCCTGCTGACCACCTACCGGAAAGACGGGACGGCGGTTGCGACCCCGGTTTGGTGCGTGCGCGACGGCGCAACCCTCCGGGTGACCACCCAGGGTTCCTCGGGCAAGGCTCGGCGCATCCGCAACAACGACCAGGTGGCGGTCGCGCCCTGTGACATGCGCGGACGCCCCAAGGGGCCGTCGGTCCCCGCGTCGGCGCGGATCGATGAACCGGATCGGTCGGCGGAGACCGCCCGCATGGTCGCGCGACGGTATGGGCTGATCGGCTGGTTCATGCTGCGTAAGTCGGATCCCGACAGGGTGGGGATCACGGTCACCTCGCAGTGACCACAACGCCGTGACTACCCTTCGCCCATGCCCACCACCTTGAATCTTGCGTTGATCCCCGGCGACGGAATCGGCACGGAAGTTGTTGCCGAGGCCATGAAGGTTCTCGACGCGATTACGCCCGCCGCTGATCTCCAGGTGCGCACCACCGAGTACGACCTGGGGGCTCGCCGCTACAACGCGACGGGGGAGCTGCTCACCCCGGCGATGGTCGAGGAACTGCGCACATACGACGCAATCATGTTGGGTGCCATCGGGCACCCCTCGGTTCCGTCAGGCGTCCTCGAGCGCGGCGTCCTGCTCCCGCTCCGTTTCGAACTCGACCATCACGTGAATCTCCGGCCGGTGAAGCTCTATCCCGGAGTCACCGGACCGCTCGCTGGGAAGGGGCCTGAGCAGATCGACTTCGTCGTGTGTCGTGAGGGCACGGAAGGCCCGTACGTCGGTGCGGGCGGTGTGTTGCGTCGCGATACCCCCGAGGAGGTCGCAACGGAGGAGAGCTTGAACACCGCCTACGGGGTGGAGCGCATCGTGCGTGATGCCTTCGACCGCGCGATGCGGCGGCGGAAGCACGTGACCCTGGTCCATAAGACGAACGTGCTGGTGAACTCCGGCAGTCTGTGGAAGCGCGTCTTTGACCGGGTCGCGCGTGAGTATCCGGATGTGGCGACCGACTACCAGCACGTTGATGCGGCAGCGATGTTCTTCATCACGCAGCCCGAGCGTTTCGACGTCGTGGTCACGGACAACCTCTTCGGAGACATCCTCACCGATATCGGTGCGGCGATCGGAGGTGGAATCGGACTCGCAGCAAGCGGGAACATCGATCCCTCCCGCAGCAATCCGTCGATGTTCGAACCGGTGCACGGCTCGGCCCCGGATATCGCGGGCCAGGGCAAGGCCGATCCAACCGCGACCGTGATGTCCTTGGCGATGCTGCTCGACAACGTCGGTCAGGAGGACGCCGCAGCGTGGGTGGAGGCGGCGGTCGTGGCGGACCTCAGCACGCGTGGGTCCGCGCCCCGGTCGACCTCCGAGGTGGGAGATGCGCTCACCTCTGCTGCGGTGGCCGCGTCGGGTCGGTAGTTTCCTGCCATGACCACGATGGAGACGGGCACGGCCCTATGGCCGATCACGCTGTCACCGGGTCCTGCGCGGAGCGCCGAGGAACGTCAGCGCATCCTGGCTAACCCCGGTTTCGCCAAGTACCCGACGGACAACATGGTCCATGCCGTCTGGACTCAGGATGAGGGCTGGCACGGCGCGGAACTCATTCCCTATGGACCACTGTCCTTCGATCCGTCCACGAACTTCCTGCACTACGGCCAATCCATCTTCGAGGGACTCAAGGCCTACCGGCACTCCGATGGCTCGATCAAGACATTCCGTCCGTTCTGCAACGCGGGCCGTTTCGCGGCATCGGCTCGGCGGCTTGCGATGGCCGAACTCCCCGAGGAGTTGTTCGTCGGCTCGATCGAAGCGCTTGTGCGCCAGGACCGTGACTGGGTTCCCGGGGACCAGGAGCGTTCGCTCTATCTGCGTCCCTTCATGCTCGGGACCGAGGTGGGTCTCGGCGTGCGACCTTCGAACAGATACGACTACTACCTCATTGCTGCTCCCGCCGGTGCCTATTTCCCGCAGGGGGTGCGTCCGGTCAGTGTGTGGCTCTCCGACGATTACGTGCGTGCCGCTCCGGGCGGAACCGGGGAGGCGAAGTGCGCGGGCAACTACGCGGCATCGCTGGTGGCCCAAGCCGAGGCAGCGCAGCATGGATGCGATCAAGTGGTGTGGCTCGACGCGATGGAGCGCCGCTGGATCGAGGAGATGGGCGGCATGAACCTGTACTTCGTCTACGGCTCGGGCGACAGTGCCCGCGT
>JBJTBD010000077.1:0-13736 GCA_046091195.1 Actinomycetota bacterium | reverse complement strand
CCCGCGATCTTCGGCGTGGTGCGGGGTGCGATCTCCGAACTGGCAGACATAGCGCGGCCGCTGGAAGTCACGGAGCTCGTGGACGAGATCACGTCCGTGGGACGGAGCCTTCGATCGAGTGCCTATGCCTTGGCCGACGCGGATGGCGACCCCGAGGTGCGCCGCGAGCTCCGTGCCGCATCCTTGGACCTGGCCGCGCGTGCGGCGCAGGCGGTGGTCGTGGCGCGTTCCGGTGGCGCGATGGTGACCGGGACCTCGGCCGAGCGCCGGGTGCGCGAGGCGATGTTCCTGCAGGTGCAGGCGCAGACCGCCGATGTGCGGGCAGCTCAGTTGCGGCTGATTCGCACCGGTGTGGGACTCGACTCCGCCGATCCCGCGGTGGTTTCGATGCGCACCACGCACGAGTAGGTCCCCGGAGGAAGTACCAGCGTCGCGCGGCCCCGTGAGATGGGTCCGCGGAACGCATCCCCTTCGGCAGGCGTGCAGATCACGATGTCAGCCGAGACAGATTGGCCATTGGGTTCCGAGGCCGTAACGCGGAACCGCACTCGGCCACCATCCCGCTTCCAATCGCGGATCACTCCAGCGATCGGTTGCGTCGAGGGAATCACCTCGGTGTTCGGCGAGACGGGGGAGTTACCCAGCGGGCTCCCGTAGATGGCGTTGACCAGGTAGCGAGTCCCGTTCGCGAGTCCGCTGACCGCACACGTTCCCGAGCGTCGGGTAGGTGCCGATGCACACGTGCGCACCTGACCGGTCGTGGCATCGATGACACTGACGGCGAATCCGGTGACCTCCGAGCCATCCGAGGGAGCGACGGTCGTCACGCGCATCTGCCCGTCGAGGCCCACGGCCGTCACACGCGGTGGCGCGCTCGGTGCGACGGTGGGTATCGCTCCCGTCACACGCAGGAATTCCAGTTCGGAACTGACGCGGGTGTAGACGCCGGGGAAGTAGCTGGCGCACCGCTCACCCCAGCTGACGACTCCCACGAGACGTCGCTCTGCTCCCGTGCCGACGAGGAGGGGACCACCGGAGTCACCCTGACATGCATCGATGACGTCGGAGTCCGCCGTGACCCCGGCGGCGCAGATCATGTTCTCGGTGGATGCCTCGTCGGCGCGGAAGCCACTGAACCGCACGCCGTCCACGACGTAGGACTTGCCACGTCCGCAGGATGGTCCCGGGAAGATCTCCACCTGTCCGCTGCGGAGTGCTTCGGGGAAGACGTTGCCGCTGGAGGACGTGTTGCCCCACCCGACGATCGTCGCCTGGGTACCTGCCTTGGTGTACTCGTCGAGTTGGGCCAGTTTCACGACCGGGATCAGCGGGATGTCCGTGACCGGCTGGGCCAGGGTTAACACCGCGATGTCGTTGTCCGCCGTGCGGAGACGGTAGGTCGGGTGAACGCTCAAATCGGCGATTCCGATCACGCGCGGATTCGGATTCTTCAGATTGGGTCCGAAACTGACGAGGATCTCCGCGGGGTCGAGTCGCTCCCCGGTCTTCTGATCCACCACGCAATGTGCCGCGGTGACCAACGCGGTGGGGGCGGTCAAACTCGCTCCGCAGAACTGCGCCTGGTAGACCCCCTGCTTCCTATACGAGTCTGCGTCAAGCAGGGCTGCAACGAAGGGGAATGCAGCGGGATCCACGGGGGCCCCGTTCACGATCCGTGGCGTCGGCGCCGCCGTCGCAGCCGGAGCGATGCCGAGAACCACGAGAACACCGAACGCGATGGCGATCACCCTGCGCACCCTTCTACGGTACGGCCTCCCGGGGCGTCACGATCCGCGCAAGGATGTGCCCATGTCGGAACGGTCAACCGCGGTCATCACCGGCGCAACCTCGGGAATCGGGCTGGGCTTCGCCCGGCTCCTGGCCCCGAGCCACGATCTCGTGCTTGTGGCTCGGGACCGAGCACGTCTCGACCAGGTGGCAACCGAGCTCTCGACGCAGACGCGCGTCACCGTGGAATCGGCCGATCTCGGCGTCCGAGCCGAGGTGGATCGCGTCGCGTCGCTCATCGCGAATCGTGCCGACGTCCTGATCAACAATGCGGGATTCGGCCTCCGCGAATCATTTACCCAGGCGTCTGTGGAACGTGAGCAGCAGACCATCGACGTGATGGTCACCGCCGTGATGCGCCTGACCCACGCGTGCCTCCCGCCCATGGTCCAGCGCAACAGTGGAGTCATCATCAACGTGAGCAGCGTCGCTGGGTGGATCACGTCCGGCACCTACTCATCCGCGAAGGCATGGGTCACGAACTTCAGCGAGAGCCTGAATGCGAGCTACCGCGGCACCGGTGTTCACGTGACGGCCCTGTGCCCGGGATACGTGCGCACCGAGTTCCACCAGCGAATGGGTGTGGGAATGAAGGGCGTACCCGCATGGATGTGGCTCGATGTCGACGGGGTTGCGAGCGATGCGTGGCGTGATGCGATGAAGGGAAAGGCGATCAGCGTCCCGTCCGCGCGGTATCGGATGCTCGCCCAATTCCTGCGCATCGCACCGCGCTCACTGGTGCGCAAGGCAACGGCGTCGCGCGTGCGCTCCGCACTGATGTCGGACTAGTCCGCTTCACCCGCGATCTGCTGGATCACCGTCACCACATCCACGGTGCTGACCGACCACCCGCGCAATGTCGACAAGCGGACGATCTGTGGATCATCGGTGGCCACGGTCACCGGGGCATCGGGCCAGGCATCCGAGCTGGCCGGCGGAGCGGGATCCACCAGCACGTAGGCGCTCACGCGGCGATGGGCGGTGCGTTGCGCCAATGCCACCGCCGGCAGGAGAGCGCAGGATGATCCGTAGGCGACGACGACCAAGGGTGGACTCGGGTTGGTGCGAACCAACTCGCCGCAGACTTCGGTCGCACTCGTTCCCCCGACATCCACCGCGTCGGGGAGCCCGTCGAGGACCGCATCGCGCGCAGCCCATGCGTTATCGGGAAGGACGACGACTGTGGCCACGTCCTCACCCTAAGGTTGGCGCATGCCGAGTGCCGCGTGGTCCGCTCTCCGTCAGCAGATCCTCGATAAGGCCGTGGTGCACGGTCGCGTGGTTCTGTCCAGCGGTCGCGAGGCGGACTACTACGTGGATCTCCGGCGCATCACCCTCGACGGAACTGCGGCGCCCCTCGTCGGCACGGTGATGCGTGAACTCACCGCGGACCTCGACTTCGACGCCGTGGGCGGATTGACCCTCGGTGCCGATCCGGTGGGCACCGCGATGCTGCATAGTGCTGCGGCGGACGGCCGGTCCTTGGATTCCTTCGTCGTGCGCAAGACCGAGAAGACCCACGGCCTGCACCGTCGGGTCGAGGGTCCCGATGTGTCGGGGAGGCGCGTCCTCGCGGTGGAGGACACCTCGACCACCGGTGATTCCGTCCTCGCCGCCGTCGAAGCCCTCGAGGAAGCGGGTGCCACGGTGGTGGCTGTCGCCGTGATCGTCGATCGCGGCGCCAAGGCCGCGGTGGAGGCGCGCGGACTCACGTACCTCTCCGCCTACTCACTCGCCGACCTCGGTCTCGCCTGATCCATGTCGGAGGTGGGTGTCGGCCCGTGGGTCGGACCATGGCCTGACGACGACCGGCTCGATCCCGAGTTACTCGCGCACGGCGATGCCCGCAACGTCGTGGACGACTACCGGTACTGGAAACTCGAGGCGATCGTCGCGGACCTCGACACCCGCCGGCATCCACTCCACATCGCGATCGAGAACCTGGAACATGACTTCAACATCGGATCGATCATCCGCACCGCGAACGCGTTCCTGGTTGCCGAGGTGCACATCGTCGGGCGCAAACGCTGGAACCGCCGGGGTGCGATGGTCACCGATCGCTACCAACACGTCCACCACCATCCCCATCCCGGCGATCTCGCCTCCTGGGCGCAGGAATCCACCCTTCCACTGATTGGCATTGACACCGGGGACACGTCGACCCCGTTGGAGACCACGCGCTTGCCCGAGGCGTGCGTCTTGGTGTTCGGTCAGGAGGGCTCCGGGCTCTCGCCCGAGCTCGCGGCCCTGTGCGCGCAGCGCATCGCGATCAGCCAGTTCGGGTCGACCCGCTCCATCAACGTGGGCGCGGCTGCGGCCATCGCGATGCACACCTGGGTGCGCCAGCACGTGTTCGGTCATGCACTGTGACCGCATGGAAACGCTTGCACGCTGATCGCTAGGCTTGGGGTGACCTCCAGAAAGGGATACGCATGAACCAGGAGATGGCCCAGAAGTTCTCCTCCGCCCCGGGCTTCATCGCCGCGCTCGACCAGAGCGGTGGCAGCACACCGAAGGCCCTCAAGCTCTACGGCATCGACGAGAGCGCCTTCTCTAATGATGAGGAGATGTTCGACCTGGTGCACGCGATGCGTGCGCGCATCATCACGAACTCCGCCTTCACGGGTGACCGTGTCCTGGCGGCGATCCTCTTCGAGGGCACCATGGACCGCGATATCGAGGGCATGGGCACGGCCGAGTACCTCTGGAAGGTTAAGAACATCGTCCCCGTCGTGAAGGTGGACAAGGGACTCGAGAACGAGGCCAATGGTGCCCAGGTCATGAAGGCGATGCCGGACCTCGACTCACTCCTCGCACGCGCGGTCTCCAAGGGTGTGTTCGGGACCAAGATGCGCTCGGTCATCAAGTCCCACAACGACGCGGGTATCAGCGCAGTCGTGGATCAGCAATTCGAGATCGGCCTGCAGATCCTCAACGCGGGTCTGGTCCCGATCCTTGAGCCCGAGGTCGACATTCACAGCCCGGAGAAGGCGGCGATCGAGGCGACACTCCTCGACACGCTGCTCGCCGGCCTGGATCGCGTTCCCGCGGACAAGCAGGTCGTTTTCAAACTCTCCCTGCCGAGCCACAACGACTTCTACGCACCGCTGATCAAGCACCCGCGCGTCATGC
Source organism: Actinomycetota bacterium (assembly GCA_046091195.1). Taxonomy (GTDB): domain Bacteria; phylum Actinomycetota; class Actinomycetes; order S36-B12; family S36-B12; genus VGCC01. The sequence goes on along the minus strand of JBJTBD010000077.1, from coordinate 8,816 downwards.
GCGTGGTCGCACTCTCCGGTGGCTACTCACGCGACGAGGCATGCGACATCCTGGCCAACAACCACGGGATGATCGCGAGCTTCTCGCGCGCGCTCAGCGAGGGACTCACCGCGCAGATGTCCGACGCCGAGTTCACCGCCACGCTGGATGCGGCGATCGCGGAGATCTACGCGGCGTCGATCACCTGAGATGAGCGTCGGCGAGAACCTGCTTGGTGGTCCGCCACCGACCCTGCTCCCGGTCGATCCGGCCGCGCAGGCGTTGGAGTCGGGGGCCGATCCCAGCCAGGTGGTGCGCGATTTCCCCACGAGCTCCCTCGCCTGGGCTGTCCTCGCCGACGACGCATGGGCGCAGGACCGCGTCCTGGAGTCCTACGCCTTCGCGCGTGTGGGCTACCACCGCGGTCTCGATTCACTGCGGCGCAATGGGTGGAAAGGACATGGTCCGGTGCCGTGGTCGCATGAAGCCAATCGCGGGGTGTTGCGCTGCCTGCACTCACTCCATCGTGCTGCGTCATCGATCGGCGAGACCGATGAAGTGGTGCGGCTCGACGCATTCATGACTGACTGTGACCCGGGAATGCCCCGCGCGTGAAGGCGGCGGTGCTCGGGGCCGGCATCGCGGGTGTGGCCTGCGCGCGTGTGCTTGTTGATGCGGGATGCGACGTCGCGATCCTGGATCGTGGGCGTGCCCCGGGCGGACGCATGGCATCCCGCCGGCTCCGCGATACGGGAACTCGATTCGACGGACGCATCGTCGACTACGGCGCGTCGTATTTCACCGCGGGGGACGAGGGATTCACCGCCGTCGTGAAGGACTGGACCGATCGGGGTCTCGCTCGCCCGTGGACGGACACCTTCCACGTCTACGAGCCGGGCGGGATCATCGGTGTGCGCACTGGTCCGATCCGCTACGCAGCGCCCGAGGGACTGCGCTCCCTCGTCGACGATCTCGCAGCCCACCTCCCCGCCATCCAGCAGGAGCGCACGGTCACCGTGCTCACGCATGATGCCGGCGGTATCACCGTCGATGGTGAACAGTTCGACACTGTTGCGGTGTGCATGCCGATGCCCCAGGCGGAGCGATTCATTCCGGCTGATCTTCTTCCCGCGGACACACCCTCGTGGGAACCGGTGATCGCGGTGACGATGGTGTTCACCGAGCGCACGTGGTCGGAGATCGATGGGGTCTTCGTCAACGACGATCCGGTTCTGACGTGGATCGCCGACGACGGACGCCGACGCGGTGACGATGCGCCCGTGCTCGTCGCGCACGTCAACCCAGTGCTCGCGGCCGCGCACCTCGACGACCCGAGCGGGGTCAGCCCGTTCGCGGTCGCGACCGTGCGTCACGTTCTTGGCATCGATGCCCTGCCCGACTGGGTGTGGGCGCACCGCTGGTCCATCGCGCGTCCCATCGAGGCGAGACCCGAGGCGTGCTGGGTGCACCCGAACGCGCCCGTGGGATACGCCGGTGATGCGTGGGCGGGACGCCCGCGCGTGGAGGCGGCCTGGGCCTCCGGAACTGCGTTGGGGCACGCGCTCATCCGATAGCCTCATCCCTCGTGCCTGCGATCGTGCTCCTCGGAGCTCAGTGGGGGGACGAGGGCAAAGGGAAAGCCACCGATCTCCTCGGTGAGCGCGTCGACTACGTCGTTCGGTATCAAGGCGGCAACAACGCCGGTCACACCGTCGTCATCGGCGACAAGAAGTTCGCCCTCCACCTCCTGCCCAGCGGGATTCTGACCCCGGCTGTCATCCCCGTAATCGGCAACGGTGTGGTGATCGATCCGCAGGTCCTCCTCGATGAGATGAAGGGCCTGCAGGAGCGCGGCGTCGACACGTCAAAACTTCTGATCAGTGCGAATGCGCACCTGATCACGAGTTATCACGTCACCCTCGACAAGGTCACCGAGCGATTCCTTGGCAAGGCGAAGATTGGGACCACGGGCCGCGGCATCGGACCGGCGTACGGCGACAAGATCGCACGCATCGGTATCCGCGTGCAGGACCTGTTCGACGAGGGGATCCTGCGCCAGAAGGTCGAGGGCGCTCTGACAAATAAGAACCAGACACTCGTGAAGGTGTTCAATCGTCGGGCCCTGAGCGTCGATGCCGTCACCGAGGACCTGCTCGCTTTCGCCGCACCGTTGGCTCCCTACGTCGCGGACACCTCCCTCGTGCTGAACCGCGCCCTCGACGAGAACAAGGTGGTGTTGCTCGAGGGTGGTCAGGGAACCCTGCTCGACGTCGATCACGGCACCTACCCGTTCGTGACATCGAGCAACCCGACGGCGGGTGGTGCGTGCACGGGCAGCGGCATCGGACCCACGCGCATAACGCGCGTGATCGGGATCCTGAAGGCCTATACGACCCGCGTCGGCTCGGGACCGTTCCCGACCGAGCTCTTCGATGACGACGGCCAGAGGCTCCGATCCATCGGAGGTGAGGTCGGTGTCACCACCGGTCGGCCACGTCGCTGCGGCTGGTTCGATGCACCGATCGCGCGTTTCGCCGTTCGGGTCAATGGCCTCACCGACATCTTCCTGACCAAACTCGACGTGCTCACCGGCTTCGAGCGGATCCCCGTCTGTGTGGCGTACGACGTGGATGGCACTCGTGTCGAGGAGATCCCGACGACGCAGACCGACTTCCACCATGCGAAGCCGATCTACGAATACCTCCCCGGCTGGACCGAGGACATCTCCACCGCGAAGTCACTCGCCGATCTCCCGGCCAACGCGCGGGCCTACGTCGAGATCCTCCAGGAGATCTCCGGTGCACCGATCAGTGCCGTGGGCGTCGGTCAAGAGCGTAACGCGACGATCTCGGTGCGGGACCTCATTACGTGATCGCGTACGAGCGGGATGAGCGCGGCAACCCGATCGGCATGCCCGTCGAGTCGCGCGAGGTGGAACCTCCGCCGGAAGTACACATCGTCGGCCGCCTGGTCCGACTCGAGCCCTTGGACGCGGACTCGCACACCGAGGGACTGTTCCCGGCGTACGAGGGTCACGATCACCTTTGGACCTATATGCCGCACGGGCCGTTCGAATCACCCCAGGATCTGCGCACCTGGATCGAGTCGAAGCAGCATCGGCCCGACCCGATGTTCTTCGCGATCATCGATCAGCGCACGGATCAGCCGGTCGGAATCGCGTCCTATATGCGCATCGATCCGAATGCGCGCAGCATCGAGGTCGGCTGGATCACCTATTCGCCCCTGCTCCAGCGCACTGCAGGAGCCACGGAGGCGATCTACCTGATGATGCGCCAGGCGTTCGACCTCGGTTATCGACGCTTCGAGTGGAAGTGCAACGTGCTCAACGAGGCATCGATTCGGGCGGCCAAGCGCCTGGGCATGACCTACGAGGGAACCTTCCGTCAGGCGACGGTGGTCAAGGGTCGGAATCGGGACACGGCTTGGTTCTCGCTCCTGGACTCTGAGTGGCCCACGGCCAGGAAGGCATTCGAGACCTGGCTGTCTCCGGAGAACTTCGACGACCAGGGCCAGCAGCGCACACCCCTGCGCATCCCGATCCACGGACTGACTTCCGCACCCTCATTGTCGTGAACATTTCCGCAGTTCTACAGTGCATCCATCACCGACTTCGCAGGAGTTGTCATGGCTGCTGATCCCGCCGAGGGCAAGCGCGTTTTCGATCTCGATCGTTCCTACGTCTTCCACTCGTGGAGTGCGCAGGGATCGCTGAACCCGATGTGCATCGCCGGTGCCGAGGGTGCCTATTTCTGGGACTACGACGGTAACCGATTCCTCGACTTCTCCTCCCAGTTGGTCAACGTCAACATCGGCCATCAGCATCCGAAGGTCGTCGCCGCGATCCAGGAGCAGGCCGCGCGTCTGTCCACCATCGCCCCGCAGCACGCGAATGACATGCGCGGTGAAGCCGCCAAGCGCATCGTGGAGCTCGCCGGGCCGAACATGGGCAAGGTGTTCTTCACCAACGGTGGTGCGGATGCGGTGGAGAACGCGATCCGCATGGCCCGCTTGCATACCCACAAGCACAAGGTGCTGTCCGCCTACCGCAGCTACCACGGCAACACCGGTGCCGCGATCACGGCCACCGGAGATCCGCGCCGTTGGCCCAATGAGTACGCCAGCCAGCACGTGCACTTCTTCGGGCCGTACCTCTATCGCACGGAGTTCTGGTCCACCAATGAAGAGGAGGAGACGCAGCGCGCGCTGACCCACCTCGAGCACGTGATCCAGTTCGAGGGACCCAACACGGTCGGCGCGATCATCCTCGAGTCGGTGGTGGGTACGGCCGGCATCCTCGTTCCTCCGCCCGGCTACCTCGAGGGTGTGCGCGCACTGTGCGACAAGTACGGGATCGTCTGGATCGCGGACGAGACGATGTCGGGCTTCGCACGCACCGGGAAGTGGTTCGCCTTCCAGAACTGGGCTGCGCAGCCGGATCTCATCGTCTTCGCGAAGGGATCCAACTCCGGTTACGTCCCGGTCGGTGGAGTCGTGATCAGCAAGGAGATCGCCGCGACCTTCGACGATCGCGTGTTCCCCGGTGGCCTCACCTACTCCGGTCACCCGCTTGCCGCCGCCTCGATCGTCGCGTCCATCGACGCCATGAAGGAGGAGAAGGTCGTCGAGAACGCCGCCCATATCGGCGCCACCGTGCTCGGCCCCGGGCTGAAGGACCTCGCGGAGCGTCACCCGGTCATCGGGGACATCCGCGGCCTCGGCGTCTTCTGGGGCATGGATCTCGTGACCAACCGTGCGACCCGCGAACCCTTGGCTCCCTACGGCGGCACGTCACCGGCGATGACGGAACTCGTGGTGGAGTGCAAGAAGCGGGGACTCATGCCGTTCACCAACTTCAACCGTCTGCACGTGGTGCCCCCGTGCATCGTCACCGAGTCCGAGGCCAAGGAGGGCCTCGCGATCCTCGATGAGGTGCTCGCGATCACCGACAAGCACTACACCGGCTAAGTTCTGACGGGTGCACGTACTCGTCATCGGTTCCGGTGCTCGTGAACATGCTCTGACTGTTTCGCTGCTGCGTTCTTCGGGCGTGCAGGTGACATGTGCACCAGGTAATGCCGGAATCGCATCGCTTGCCCCCTGCATCGGAGTTGATGTCTCAGATCCCGATGCCGTAGCCGCCCTCGCCGTAGAGGTGAGTGCGGATCTCGTGGTGATCGGTCCCGAGGTGCCGCTGGTTGCCGGTGCTGCGGATGCGGCGCGTTCCTCGGGCATTCCCTGCTTCGGACCCTCGGCTGCTGCGGCACGACTGGAAGGGTCGAAGGCGTTCGCCAAGCAGGTGATGGCTGAGGCGGGTGTGCTGACGGCGGAGGCACGGGTGTGCTCGTCTCTGGATAAGGTCTCCGATGCCTTGGATGCTTTCGGTGCGCCGTACGTCGTGAAAGACGATGGGTTGGCCGCGGGCAAGGGCGTGGTGGTGACGTCAGATCGTGACGAGGCCCTGGCGCACGCATCGCGGTGTATTTCGGGGGGATCGTCGGTGGTGATCGAGGAGTTCCTCGATGGTCCTGAGGTCTCGTTGTTCGGGATCAGTGATGGCGTGCGTGTGGTGCCGCTGCAGCCTGCCCAGGACTTCAAGCGGGTGGGGGACGGTGATGCCGGACCCAACACCGGCGGCATGGGCGCGTACTCACCCCTTCCGTGGGCGCCCGCGGATCTGGTCGCGGATGTCACGGCACGCGTGTTACAACCGATGATCGATGCGATGGCCGCGCGCGGGACTCCGTTCCAGGGCTTGCTCTACGCCGGTCTGGCGTTGACGTCGCGAGGAATTCGCGTAGTGGAGTTCAACGCGCGCTTCGGTGATCCGGAGACGCAGGTGGTCTTGGCGCTGCTGCGCACACCCCTGGTGGATGTGCTGCGTGCGGCTGCTCTGGGGGACCTCTCTTCCTTGAGGGACCTGGAGTGGGAACCGGGGTACGCGGTGACCGTGGTGGTCGCGGCGTCGGGGTATCCGGAGTCCCCGCGCACCGGTGACGTGATCGGTGGTCTGGCTGACGCGGCGGCGGTGTCGGGAGTGGACGTGTTCCACGCGGGGACGCGTCTGCAGGCCGACGAGGTGGTGTCCGCGGGTGGCCGGGTGTTGTCGGTGACGGCACGGGGTGCGTCCCTGGCCGAGGCGCGGACCCGCGCGTACTCCGCGGTGGGCCTGATCACCCTCGAGGGCTCCCACCATCGGTGGGACATCGCCCTGCACGCCAGCATGGGAGACTAAGGCAGTGACCGGGCCACGCATCCCCAATGTGCTGGCCGATCGGTACGCATCCGCCGCTATGCGGGCCCTGTGGTCCCCCGAGGCGAAGATCCGCGCAGAGCGTGAACTGTGGCTCTCCGTGCTCCGCGCCCAGGCCGACCTTGGGGTGGACGTGAGTGCCGACGTCATCGCCGACTACCTGCGCGTGATCGATGTGGTCGACCTGGACTCCATCGATGCGCGCGAGCGGATCACGAAACACGACGTGAAGGCCCGCATCGAGGAGTTCAACGCTCTGGCCGGACATGAAGTGGCCCACCTGGGCATGACCTCGCGCGATCTCACCGAGAACGTCGAGCAGATGCTGGTGCTGCGCTCTCTGCTGGTGGTTCGAGACAAGATGGTCGCGGCCCTGGATCGATTGGCCGGGCTTGCGGTGGCGTACTCCGAGCAGCCGATGGCCGGGCGCTCTCACAATGTTCCCGCGCAGATGACGACATTGGGCAAGCGATTCGCCACCGTGGCGGAGGAGATGATCATCGCCTTCGCGCGTGTGGAGGACCTCATCGCGCGGTATCCGCTGCGTGGCATCAAGGGTCCGATGGGAACCGCGCAGGACATGCTCGATCTCGTCGGTGATGACGCGAAGCTGGCTGAGGTGGAAGCGCGCGTCGCCGAGCACCTCGGTTTTTCTGTGGTTCTCGACAGCGTCGGTCAGGTGTATCCGAGGTCGCTGGACTTCGACGTAGTCAGTGCGCTCGTGCAGGTTGCGTCCGGCCCCTCAGACTTCGCCACGTCCATGCGCTTGATGGCCGGCTCGGAACTTGTCACGGAAGGGTTCCGTCCCGGACAAGTGGGTTCCTCGGCGATGCCGCACAAGATGAATGCGCGCAGTTGCGAGCGGATCAACGGATTCCAGGTGATCCTGCGCGGATACGCGGTGATGGCCTCCGATCTCGCGGGCGCGCAATGGAATGAAGGCGACGTGTCCTGCTCGGTGGTGCGCCGCGTCGCACTCCCGGATTCCTTCTTCGCCATCGACGGACTGTTGGAGACGTTCCTCACCGTGCTCGATGATTTCGGTGCGTTCCCTGCCGTGATCGATCGTGAGATCGAGCGGTACCTGCCGTTCCTGGCAAGCACCGCGATCCTGATGGCGGCGGTGAAGGCCGGTGCTGGTCGTGAGACCGCCCACGAGGCGATCAAGGAGCACGCGGTGGCGGTGGCGTTGAAGATGCGCGAGGGACGCGTCGACAACGATCTGCTGGACCGCATTGGTGCGGATGCCCGTATCCCGCTCGATCGTGCGACGTTGGATGCGTTGATCGCGGACCCACTGGAGTTCACCGGTGATGCGCGCGGCCAGGTCACGCGTGTGGCGACCCGCGTGGAGGAAGTGGTGAACCGGTATCCCGAGGCGAGTGGCTACCGCCCCGGTGACATCCGATGATCACCCGCACCGAGTACGGGCTGCCCGCGGAGTATGTGCACGTCTATTCCGGGAAGGTGCGCGACCTCTACGAGGCTCCGGGTGGTCGACTCCTCTTCGTCGCCAGCGACCGCATCTCCGCGTACGACTGGGTGCTCCCCACCGAGATCCCGGACAAGGGGCGCATCCTCACCCAGTTGTCCCTGTGGTGGTTCGAACGCATCGCCGACATCGTCCCGAGCCACCTGACCACCGCATCCGTGCCACCGGAAGTCGCCGGACGCGCGATGGTCTGTGAGCGGATGGCGATGTTCCCGATCGAGTGCGTGGTGCGCGGGTACCTCGCCGGGTCGGGGCTGGTGGACTACCGCGCGCAGCAATCGATCTGCGGTAACGGCCTCCCCCCCGGATTGAAGGATGGGTCGCGCCTGCCCAAGCCGATCTTCACCCCGGCCACCAAGGCTGCCCTCGGCGACCACGACGTCAACATCACCTTCGATGAGGCTGTTGTTGCCATCGGGCAGGAGGAGGCGCAGCAACTGCGCCGATTGACCCTGGCGATCTACGAGCGCGCCGCACAGATCGCCGATGATCGCGGGCTGATCCTCGCGGACACGAAGTTCGAGTTCGGCATTCCTAGTTCGGGTAAGTACGCGGGTCGCATCGTCCTCGGCGATGAGGTCCTGACTCCCGATTCCTCGCGGTACTGGCCCGCGGACCAGTGGGAGCCGGGTCACGCGCAACCCTCCTTCGACAAGCAGTTCGTGCGCGATTGGCTCACCTCATCCGCCTCCGGGTGGTCGAAGGACTCCGGTGATCCACCGCCCGCACTGCCGGATGACGTGGTCGAGCGCACCCGCGCGAAGTACATCGAGGCGTACGAGCGGTTGACCGGGGAGCGGTTCACGTGAGTTGGTTGGTGACCGGCGGCGCCGGATACATCGGGGCGCACGTGGTGCGTGCGCTGCTCGATGCGGGTAAGACCCCCGTTGTCATAGACGACCTCTCCCACGGTCTGTCCAGCCGCGTTCCCGCTGGAGTGCCGCTGATCCAGGCGCGGATCCAGGATCGCGCGGTGGTCGCTGCCGCCATGCGCGAGCACGGTGTCACCGGCGTCATCCACCTTGCCGCCCTGAAGGCAGCGGGGGAATCCGTGGAGAAGCCACTGGAGTACTA
>JBJTBD010000076.1:0-11080 GCA_046091195.1 Actinomycetota bacterium | reverse complement strand
GACGTCGTATCCATTTGCGCTCCGAATTTCCTTCATCGGGAAGTCGCGGAAGCCACCGCGGCTGCAGGCAAGGCATTCTGGATCGAGAAGCCGATGGGTCGATCGGTCGAGGAGAGTCGAGCAATCCACCAGGCCGCCATCGATGCCAATGTGGTCACGTGCGTCGGCTTTACATATCGACAGGCGCCGACCCTCCAGGAAGCCAGACGACTCATCCGCTCAGGGACCCTCGGGCGCATCACGCATGTCAAGGTCGGACTCATCGCCGACTACGGGTCCGACCCGTCCGGCGTCTTCTCCTGGCGCTTCGACCGGAACCTGGCCGGGTCGGGGGCAATCGGCGACCTTTTGAGTCATGGATTCGACCTGGTTCAGTTCCTCGTCGGTCGAATCGCATCTGTCACGGCCTTCACTTCGACCTTCATCCCCGAGCGCCCCTACCTCGGAGACGCGCCCGTCTCCCACTTCGCGCAGGCCGAAGGTGGAGTCCTGCGTGAGGTGGAGAACGAGGACTATGCAGGGGTCCTCGCCCGCATCGACGGCGGTGCCGTCGCGGTTCTGGAGGCCAGTCGCGCTTCCGTAGGCCCTCATCTGGATACCACCGTCGAGGTGTACGGCACCGAGGGATCGATTCGCTGGGGCTTTGAGCAACTCAACGACTTACTCGTGTCCCTGCGACGGGAGGGCAGCCGAGACGGTTACCAGCGACTCATGGCCGCACCCGGCATGGGCGAGTTCTCGCGATTCCAACCCGGGGTCGGTTTCGGTGTGACCATCGACGATCTCAAGTGCGTTGAGGGCATGCTCTTCATCAGGTCGGTACTCACAGGTCAGCAATGGGCGCCCTCAGCGGGGGATGGCCTAGCCGCTGCACTTCTCTGCGACGCCACGACGGAGTCTGCGTCAAGCGGGCATTGGACCCCGGTCGAGCAACCTCCCGCGAACGCTACCTTCGACGCGCCCGTGACAGGTCCATTCGGTTCCTAGCTGCACGCGCCCCAAGCACTGGTGGGGTTGCAGCGGTTTAGCTTTGGGCCGGAATGATGTCGAACACGAAGGTTCTCGACATCTCCTGATCTGCCGCCGGTGAGCGAAGGTCCCGGAAGGGTATGCCCTCGCGCTCCATGAACTCCATCCAGACTTCGGCATTGTGCGGATCGCGTAGAGCGGTGCACTCAGCTGCCGGAAGCCCCAGCCTCTCAAGTTCTCGAATGAACTGATCCTGGCTCGCACCCTCGGTCAGGCACACACCCAAACAGGCAGAGTTCGGAATTCCACCCTCGACTACCCGGCGAGTCTCGATCAGCCCACTCGCGATCAAGGGCTCGAGGAAGCCCACCGCACGCTTCCACGACAGTTCGAGCCGCCCAAGCACGTCGGCGATGTACGCCGGATCCACTTGAGGCACCAGCACCGCGGCCGCCAACTCGGACATTCGGTAGTTGACTCCGACTCCGTGAAGGCTGGCACCACCCAAAGGATTCGACTTCGCGAAGGCCCGCAGCATGCCACAGTCATGGAACCAACGCGCGACTTCGTAGGCAGAGTCGTCGTTGGTTGCGATCGCCCCGCCCTCACCACTCGTGATGAGCTTGTTGAACTGGAAACTGAACGTTCCGATATCCGCAAGTCCTCCAACCGGGCGGCCGGCAATGCGCGCTCCAAACGCCTGGGAGCAGTCCTCGATCAACCTCGCGGCATGGCCATTCACAGCGGCGGCCAGGGCGGGGACATCACAGGGATATCCGCGCATGTGGATCCCGATGACAGCCTTCGTCTTCGGGGTAAGTGCTGCCGACACCGCCCCGGCATCGAGTCCCAGGGTGTGATCCACGTCGACGAGGACCGGGACGGCCCCGAGGGAGAGCACGGCCATGAGGTCCGAGACCCACCCGTAGGCGGGCAGGATCACTTCATCCCCCAGCCCCACGCCAACCGCTTTAAGCCCCACATGCAGCGCCGCCGTGCCGGAGGAGACTGCGAGAGCGTGCGCGCTTCCGACGAAATCCGCCAACGACTGTTCCAGGGTCCCGCACGTCTGCTGGGGGTCCAGACCGTAAAAGCGATACAGCGATCTCGCCTTCATGACCTCGGTGACGGAGGCGAGATGCGACTCGCCGAGCATTCGACCGCCCGGGTAGAGGCCGAATGTGGCAGCAGTTTGCTCATGCAAGATGGACATCGTTGCTCCTTACACATGCGTGTGGATCGGCGGATCAAGACGCGGACGGCGCCATCTTTGCAGATTGTCAACAGTTGTCAAGGTCTTGAGCTTGCCAAGGGCCGCGTCAACACCTCATTCCGATGCTCCTCAAGTACTCAAGAGAGTCATGGATTCGCTGCAGGATCGCCGCACAATTGGGGTCCTCACCGTGGAAGCCCTCTATTTCCAGACTGTAGGGACCCGAGTATCCGACAGCATCAAGTTCCTCGAGAATCTCTGGGAATCGAACGCGACCCTCACCCAGGTTGCAGAACGCCCATTCCCGAAAGCCGCCTCGCGTGTCTTTCAAGTGGACGTGAATCACCCGGTCAACAATCTCCTTGATGTCCTCCGCCGGGTCGACATCCTCGTTGTAGTAGTAGACGTTCCCCGTGTCGTAATTGACACCCAGGTTGGAGTGATCGACTACGTCAAGGAATCTCCTCAGTTCTCTGCCGTTTCTCGTGGGACCTTGATGAATTTCCAAAGCAAGGCGGATACCCCGCTCCTCTGCGTAATCGGCAGCCCATCGCATTGCGTTCACGACTCTGGCCAAGTGATCTTTCGCCTGCTCTTCAGTACAGGCATCAGTGATCACATATGAGGCACCCAGCCTTTGGGCGAAGTCGATTCGTCTGCGAAGGGCCTCCATTTCGCGCGGATCAAGGACGTTGCAATATGCACCCACAGTCAATGGAATGAGGCCCAGATCATGGAGGCGCTCCTTGATGAGATCAATGTCGTCGCGACTGAATGCCTCTGGGGCAAAAGTGGTCAGGTCGTACTGGGCGCCTGCTGCGCCCGGGAAGGCTGGCACTTCAACGTGCCGAATACCCGTCGCCGGAATGTTTCGATAGGCAACCCAGGGATCAAATCCGTGGAAGCAACTCGGGTTCACCACCATCAGTGGCGCCGGGCTCACCGCGTCATCCACTGTGCGCTCCTTACCGGTCCTAAACCTAGGGCCGGGAATAGGAAAACATTAGTCTTTGGGCCCGCCTTGAGCATGGACTCTTGGCGCTGGGTCCACCAGGATCCGGATAGTGTCAACGCTCTGCTCTCGATCCTTGAGGTGAGGTCGCGTGGTTCCCATTCCGGATTCAGGGACTTCCCTGAGAATGAGGACAGCCCTAGTAACGGGGGCTGGTGGCGGCATCGGTAGCGCCTGCGCGCGCGGCCTCGCCGCCGCAGGAGCCGAAGTTGTGGCATCAGACTCCAACGCCACGGCGCTTGCGCGCCTGGCTGCGGAAATCTAGTGCACGACGATCACGTGTGATCTCGCAGGCTCACAGAGCATCCCCTCACTCCCGGATCATCAACATCAGCAGCGTTCACGGTCACCGAGCATCCCCGTACAAGGCTGGCTACGTGGCTGCGAAACACGCCCTGGAAGGGTTGACCAAAGTCACTGCACTCGAGGCCGGCGGTTCCGAGATCACAGCCAACTCCATCAGCCCGGCTATGTGCGCACACCCCTAGTGCTGAACCAGGTAGCAGTACAAGCGACCACACGGGGGGTTTCGGAATCCGAAGTGCACGACTCCGTCTTCTTGGCTAAGTCCGCCGTGAAGCGATTGATCGAACCGCATGAGGTAAGCGATGTCTGTGTCTTCCTGTGCTCGCCACAGCAGCATTCATTAACGGGACATCCATGCACCCGGATGGTGGTTGGACTTCCCAATCAGGACGCCATCGCGTCATCATTCACAGTGCGGTGGGTATCCGGGTCGGCCCACGGTTAGCCCTGGGAGTCGTCGGATCCCTGCACGAAGCCCAGCGGATCCTCAAGGTCTTCCGTGGAGGGCAACAGGTCCGGGTGACCCCACAGTGCGTCGCGGGCATCGACACCCTTCATCGATCTCATGGCGGCGAAGACCGTGGCCGCCTCGCGCATAGCGCGGGGCCGGAGCTGCATACCGATGAGGGTCGCGAACGTCTTCTCGGACGGGCCACCGACCGCGCGCCTGCGTTGGATCGCTTCGCGGAGGCTCGGCGCCGACGGCAGTCGGTCCGCGACCGCCTGGGTGACGACGTCATCGACCCATCCCTCGACGAGGGCGAGCAGGGTCTCTAGACGCGCAACGGCCGCCCGCTGCTCCTCCGTGGGTTCGGGTTCGACGATGCCGCGGGACATGATCTCCTGCAGGGCTTGGGGATTCGAGATGTCGATGTCGTCGAGGGCCGCAGTGAGGCTGGCGTTGTTGACCTGCATGTAGCGGGCGTACTCCTCGACGGATCCGATGACCCGCGCGCGCAGCCACGGCACGTGATCGAACAGCCGCTGATGTGCGCTCTCGCGGAGCGCGATGAAGACGAGGACGTCGCTCTGCGTCAAACCAAGTCCCTCACCGAAGGCGGTGATGTTGCCCGGGAGTAGCGCGCGGACGGGTTCGAGGGTGAGCGGGATACCGATGTCCGAGGAGGAGAGGACCTCGGATGCCAGTCCGGCAAGTGACTGCCCGAGTTGCATGCTAAATGCGGCGGAGCCGAGTTGCTGCATCATTCCCATCATCGGCGCGATCATCTGCGCCATCTCCGGTGGGATGCCGTCGGGGAGCATCTGGCGGATGTTCTCCGGCAGCGACTTCAGGATCGCGTCGGGGTCGGTGTTGAGCGCGGGAAGCGCGGAGGCGACAGCGCCCTGCATCCGCTCGCCGATCGGCGCGACGATGCGTTCCCAGACGGGCAGTGTCTGCGTCAGCCACTCCGACCTGCTCCATGACTGAACGGGGGCATCCGACGCCGGGAAGGTCGTGACCGCATCGAGCCAGACGTCGGCGAGGCGGAACGTGTCCTGCACCGCACGCGCCTGCGCATCGGGTACCACCGGATCGCCGCCTGCCGTGATCGCCTGGCGCGCGTCGTCGCGCACCACAGTCCAGTTGACCGGCCCCTCCCCCTCGCCCTGCTGCAGCATGCGACCGAGTTGCTGCAGGGCCGCCCCGAGGGAGTTCATGTCGAAGGGTGCGCCGAAGCCGAAGGGGGTGCTCATGGGACAACGGTAAGTGGCCGGGCACCACAACGCCGCGGCACCCGGGTGGGTGCCACGGCGTCGGTGGTCAGTGGGTTAGGCCTTGCCCAGGATGCGGGTCACCTTGGTGCCGCACACCGGGCAGATGCCCTTGGCGAAACGACGACCATTGGTCTCCTCGACGTTCCCGGTGAACTGACGCTTCTCCTTGCACTTCACGCAGTACGCCTCGCCGGTGTAGCTCTCGGCCATGGGGCCCTCCTGTCGAACTCTGCCGCCAGCCGCGGCTGGTGGCGCTCGCCACCGGTGCTCCCACGGTAGGGCCCACGAGGCGCTCGGCCCGCCCGACGCGCAACGCCTGTGGGGAACCTTGCCCAGGCAATCATGCTAAAACGGACATTTCGCGTGGTTGGGGCGGTAGGAATGGACCGTGAGCCACCTGCGCGCCTCCCGTGAGCGCATCACCCGTGACCTCACCTGGCTGGTCTCCTACGCCTCCATCGGGGGTTCCAAGGACGAGGTGCGCGTGCAGGACGCGCTCGTCGAGGCCTGGCGAGCGGAGGGCTGGAGCGTTGCGGACTGGGATATCGACGTCGTCGCCCTGGCGGCGCGACCGGACTTCCCCGGGATGGAGGTCTCGCGGACCCAGGGCCGCGGCGCGCTCCTGACCTGGGCCGGAACCGGAGGTGGTCGACGCCTGCTCTTCAACGCGCACACCGATGTCGTGCCCCCCGGCGATCTCGGCGCATGGTCGGGAGACCCGTTCACGGCACGTATCCACGATGTGCAGGGCTCCGCACGCATGATCGGGCGCGGCACCTGCGATATGAAGGCCGGCCTCGTCGCCGCGTGGGAGGCGATGCGGTGCGTGCGCGATGCGGGCATCTCCCTCGCCGGTGATGTGCTGCTTGCTCCGGTCAGCGGTGAAGAGGATGGCGGGCTTGGCACCTACGCACTCCTGCAGCACGGTGTGCGCGCGGATGCTTGCGTCATTCCCGAACCCACCGACCTCGCCATCGTGCCCGCGAACGGTGGCGCGTTGACCTTCCGTCTCCGGGTACCCGGGCGCGCCACCCATGCATCGCGTCGCACGGAGGGCACCAGCGCGATCGAGAAGTTCGTACCCATCCTCGAAGCCTTGGGCCGCTTGGAATCACGACGCAATGCAGCCGTCGACCCGGTCATGGCGCGCTGGTCCATCGCTTATCCGCTGTCGATCGGCACCGTGCACGCGGGTGACTGGGCGTCGACCGTCCCGGACCTCCTCCTCGCCGAGGGCCGACTCGGTGTCGCACTCGGTGAATCTGTCGAAGATGCCCGAGCGTCACTGGAGGAGGCCGTCGCAGTCGCCTCCGCCGACGATCCCTGGCTACGGGATCATCCGGTGGTCGTTGAGTGGTGGGGTGGTCAATTCGCATCGGGCAGCACCGACGTGCAGCATCCGCTGGTGACCTGGGTCGGCGAGGCCCATCGCGAACGCACCGGCGAGCTCGTCGACATCTACGGCGCCCCGTACGGCTCGGATCTGCGCTTGATGAGCGGACTCGGGGGAATCCCGACGATCCAGTACGGGCCCGGCGATAGCGCTGCTGCACACGCACCCGACGAGTGGGTGGATATCGACGACGTCCTGACCTGCGCCGAGGTCTTGGCCGACGTCATCATCCGTTCCTGCGCGGACCCGGCGTAGGAGCGCGCCGCCCTAGCACGCGGGCCTGTGGATTGCACCTGGCAATCCACAGGTGGGCGCTGCACCCTGATGCGATGCACTCCACCGCCCGATGGCCGTCACTGGTCCGTCCCCACCTTCTGGCCGACCCACCACTCATCTGGGCCGACTCCCAGCACGTGCACTGGGGCGATGACCCCGAGTCGATCGAGGTAACCGCGGAGTTGATCCGATGGCTACGCGGCATTGACGGAACACGTACCCTCGATGCGGTTCTGCGCTGCGCACCGGAGCCCCTCGCGCATGCCGAGAGGATGCTCGACGCCGGCTACCGATGCGGGTACCTCGCGGACGCGTCCGCAGTCCCGACTCGCTGGTACTGGGGCGATCACGAGGACCGCGACACGTGCCAACGACTGACCCGCACTCTGCTGAGTGCCTCGGGTGGCGCGCTCGGTATCGATCAGGTGAATCGCATCCTCGACGAGCGTGGCCGGATCCACGTCGACATTGATGACCCGCACGATCACCTGCCTGGGCTTCCCGAGTCAATCCTCGCCATCGGTCTACGGGTGACTCCCCGCGCAGGTGTCACCGAGCGCACGGTGCACGTCCGCGTGGTGTGCGCACACCCCGATCTTGCCCATGACGAGGACGGACCGGTATCCCTCGACGCACCCCACCTGCACGTGGGGGTGGGCCATCAGACCGCGGTGATCGGCCCCCTGGTCCTGCCCGGTGACACCTCGTGTCTGCGTTGCGCACACCTGCACCGCCGCGATCGGGATCCGCGGTGGCCCGTACGTTCGGTGCAGTGGGCCCACCGTCGCACCTGCCTGCGTGAATCGAGTGAATTGGTCGGCTGGGTGACATACGTCACCAGTCGACTCCTCGCGGACTGGTGCGACGCCCGACTCGGTCACCGTCCCGACTCGACGTGGCGCAATATCGCCCTGCGCCTCTCACGCGGCGCGGACGTGCCACTCCGAGAGGAGCGTCCGGTCCATCCCCTCTGCGGGTGTTCGTGGGGCAACCCTGGGTGAGCGCTCCCGCGCGATTCAGGTGACAATGGCATGTGCCCGACTTGCCCACCAACGCCCTGACCCGCACGATGCGGATCGTCACCCTGCCCGCGGGTCACGCGGGGAGGACGGCGTTGGGCTGGGGCAAGCGCGTCGGCGGAAAGCCTGCGGAGGCCGTCGCTGCGGAACTCCAGCAGCGCACCGCAGAGCAGCTGTTCAAGGTGCTCGGCGAGCTCAAGGGCGGCGCGATGAAGCTCGGGCAGGCCATGAGCATCTTCGAGGCCGCACTACCCGAGGAGGTCGCGGGTCCCTACCGCGCGATGTTGACGAAACTGCAGGACTCGGCTCCTCCGATGCCCGCAGAGCGCATCCACGCACTGCTCGCCGAGGAGCTCGGCCCCGAGTGGCGCACCCGTTTCCAGACCTTCCATGACGTCCCCGCCGCGGCTGCCTCCATCGGCCAGGTGCACAAGGCCGTGTGGCACGACGGCCGTGAGGTTGCGGTCAAAGTGCAGTACCCGGGTGCGGACAAGGCACTGATCGCGGACCTGAACCAGTTGGCCCGGATGGGAACGCTCTTCGCCTCCTGGATTCCCGGCCTGGAGATAAAGCCCCTGATCGAGGAACTTCGCGCACGCGCGATCGAAGAACTCGACTACGTGCGCGAATCGAATAACCAGCGGGCATTCGCGCGCGCATTCGAGGGTGATCCGGAAGTCCTGATCCCCCACGTTGTCGCCGCGTCACCGCACGTACTGATCAGTGAGTGGATCGAGGGAACGCCGCTCTCGCACATCATCCGCGAAGGCACGCAGGAGCAGCGGGACCGCGCAGGATCGATGTATGAGCGGTTCCTTCTCTCCGGGCCTGCCCGTGCCGGGCTGCTCCACGCCGATCCGCACCCCGGCAACTTCCGGCTGTCCGCCGAGGGTCGGTTCGTAGTGCTGGACTTCGGTGCGTGCGCCGAACTCCCCCAGGGTCTTCCCCCCGCCATGGGAACCCTGCTGCGGATCGCGATGAGCGGTGATGCCGAACAGGTGATGGAGGGCCTGCGGCGCGAGGGATTTGTGCGTCCGAGTGTCGACATCGACCCGAACCAGTTGCTGAGCTACCTCGAGCCGTTCGTGGAGCCCGCCCGCCACGAGACCTTCCATTTCAACCGCGATTGGCTGCGAAGCCAATTCGCCCGGATCAACGACGTCCGCAATCCCGACTTCATGGTCGGACTGAAGATCAACCTCCCGCCGTCGTACGCCTTGATCCACCGCGTGTGGATCGGCAGCATCGCCGTCCTCTGTCAGCTCAGCGCAACGGTCCCCGTGCGCGAAGTCATCGACGAGTGGGTCCCGGACTTCGTCGAGCCCGTCCCCTCCGCCTGATTCTCACCAACCACTCACCAGCGACAGGACGTCGTCGCCGAATGCCGCGAGTTTCGCCGGGCCGATGCCGGGGATACCTGCCAACTCCTCCAGCGAACTCGGCTGGGTCTCGCAGATTGCGATCAAGGTGGCGTCGGTGAATATGACGTAGGCGGGGACGCCGTCCGTGGTGGCACGGTCCAGACGCCAGGCCCGCAACTGCTCGAAATTCTCATCCCGGTAGGTCGCAGGGCACACCCGACACCGACCGACGGTGCGCTCCGTGGCCGTGACGAGCGCGCGACCGCAGGTGCGGCAGGACGCTGGGCCACGCCGTGTGCGCCGCGGTGCGCGTGCACCGCGGGATACCTGACCACGCGTCTCCGATCCGGGAACGGACTGCAGCCCCTGCAGGAACCGGCTGACCGAACGCACGGCGCGCGATCCCGGCTCCCGGGCATGCGCCCAACTGAGCGACAGGCGACGCTGGGCGCGGGTGATGGCGACATAGAGCAGACGCCGCTCCTCCTCGATCTGCTCCGGGGATTCCGCATGCAGCAGCGGCAGCAATCCGTCACTGCAGCCGATGACGAACACGGCCTCCCACTCCAGGCCCTTCGCGGCGTGGATGGACGCGAGCGTGACGCCCACGGCTTCCGGTGAGTGCTGCATCTCTGCACGACGATCGAGTTCGGTGACGAAATCTGCGAGGTCGGTGGTCTGTTCACGGGACAACGCGACGATGGCGCTCAGGTTCTCCCAGCGATCGCGCACCGCACCCGTGCTGGTGGGCACTTCAGGCAACCAGCCCATGGCACCCAGGATGGCCGGGACCGCGTCGAGGCTCGTCTCCCCCGCGCGGGCCGCACCCCGGATGCGCGTGACGGCTTCGCGCACCTCCGGCAGTTCGAAGAATCGTTCACTCCCGCGGGTGGTGAATGGGATGCCACGCTCGGCGAGGGCAGCGGCGATCTCCACGGATTGCGCATTGATCCGATAGAGAACCGCGATATCCGATGGCGATGCGCCCGCACCGATCTCGGCTCCGATCGCATCCGCGACGGTCCGCGCCTCGGCGACGTCGTCGTCGAAGGAGGTGATGACCGGGGCGGGACCTGGCGCGCACTGCGAGGTCAATGTGATGGGTGCACCCGTTCCGGCGTGGATAACCGAGTTGGCGACATCGACGATCTGCGGGGTGCAGCGATAACAGCGCACGAGCCGAACGACCGTGGCCTGCGGATAGGTGGTGGGGAACTCCTGCAGGTACCGCGCCGACGCACCGGTGAAGGTGTAGATGGTCTGGCTCGGATCCCCGACGACACAGAGCGAATCCCGATCACCCAGCCACTCCTGCAAGAGCGCACGCTGCACGGCATTGACGTCCTGGAACTCGTCGACGGTGAACCAGCGGTACTGCGCTCGGACCTCGCGGGCCATTCCGGTGTTCTCACGCAGGGCGCCGAGGAGCACGAGCAGGATGTCTTCGAAGTCGAGCAGACCGCGGTCGCCCTTGATCGACTCGTAGTCACGCAGCAGTGAGGCCATCTGGCGGGGCTCGAGACTCCAGGAACGCGCCTGGTCGCCCTCGCCGATGCGCGAGGGCTGGACGAAATTGACTTTGGCCCACTCGAGATCCGCGGCAACATCGCGCAGCAGGGCCGGATCGGCCGTGACGGCCTGCATCCCCAGAGCCTCGGCGACCAGCGCGATCTTGCTCGACACGATCCCTGGGAAAGCGCGCTCCGACAGCCGCGGCCAGAAAAAACGGAGTTGGCGCACTGCGGCGGAGTGGAAGGTGCGGGCCTGCACCCCGTCGATCCCGAGGCCACGCAATCGCGTGCGCATCTCCCCTGC
>JBJTBD010000075.1:0-18851 GCA_046091195.1 Actinomycetota bacterium | reverse complement strand
GTTCTCAATCGGACGAGTCCCATAGGAATTAGATTTCGAAGACGATAAATTAACGATTCGCTTTATTACCCATGCTTTTCTCAATTCAGCTTGCTCGGTTGTGTTGGCATGACCTGTCCAGGAACACCTCATGTAAGTTGTAGCTCCAACAATATTTTCCCCAATTTTTGCTCCGACTTTGGCGCATGGAGATCCCTGCGCTGGCAGTTGTACTTGTGTCGGTGTCGGTGTCGGTGTCGGTGTCGGTGTCGGTGTCGGTGTCGGTGTCGGTGTCGGTGTTGACCCGATGATCACGGTGAGGGCCGCCGTCGCCTGAGTCGTCCTGCCCTTGGCCGTGATGACGTAGGTCTGGCTCCAGGTCTGAGTCGGCGTGCCGGAGAGCACCCCGGTGGACTCATTGAAGGACATCCCAGGAGGCGCGGAGTCGGAGAGCGAGTACGTGACCGCATTGCTGAAACCGCTCGCCAGCATCGGCGAGGAACTCACGGGGTTACCAGTGACGCCGGTCACCGTCTGCTGATTGGGTGACAGGACGCGTTGGGCAGGTGGGCTCGGACTGGCCACCACGACCACGGTGAGGGCTGCCGTCGCTTTCGACGTGGCGCCCATGGCTGTCACGACGTAGGTCTGGCTCCAGGGTTGCGTCGGCGTGCCCGAGAGCACACCTGAGCCGGTGCTGAACTGCATCCCGGGCGGTGGCGCAGCCGAGAGCGAGGATGTGACCGTGTTCTGGAAGCCGTTCGGCGTCCAGGGCCCGGAGGCCAGGTACGTCCCCACGGTGCCGTTCACGTTCTGCTGGAACGGGGAGAGCGTGCGGGGCGCCCCGGGGGCACCCGTGATCTGAACCGTGAGCGTTGCGGTCGCCTGGCTCGTCTTGCCCGTGGCTGTTATCACGTAAGTCTGGCCGAATGCCTGTGTCGGAGTGCCAGACAGCACTCCGGTCGAGGGGTTGAAGGTCATGCCTGGTGGAGGAGTGTCGGAGAGGGAGTACGTCACGGCGTTGTTGAAGCCGCTTGCAGTGATTTGTTGCGACGCGAGGTAGGTATTCACACTGCCCGCGAGCGTCTGCTGGTTCGGTGCGATGGATCGTCCACTAGTTCCGACCGTGAGGGAGACCTGCGCGGTCGCACTGTTGCTGGATTGATCCTGCGCGGTGATCGTGTAGGTGGCGGGCGGCTGCGCAGCAACCGGGGTGCCCGAGATCACGCCGGTGGAGGCACTGAACTGCAGGTTGGGCGGAAGAGCGGGCGAGATCGAATATGTCGGCGATCCGACGAAACCGGTGGCGGTGTACGCGGTCGATGGGGTGAGTGCCCGGTTCGCGGTGCCTTGCAGGCTCTGGGTGGCCGGCGTGATGGAGGCATCGCTCGTCACGGTGATCGTCACGGTGGCCGTGGCACTCCCTTTGGCGCCCTGGCCGGTCACGACATATGGCGTCGCTGGCTGCGCCACCGTCGGGGTGCCGGAGATAACTCCCGTCGTCGGATCGATCGTGGCCCAGTTTGGCAAGCTGGCCGCGGAGAACCTTGGCGCCGTTCCGAAGCCGTAGGGCTTGAGCGCCTTCGACGCCAAACTCGTGCCCACAGTGCCGGACACAGACTGGGTCGGCGGATACAGGGTGCGACCGGCCACGGTCAGGGAGACCTTCGCGGTCGCCGTGTTGGTTCCGTCGGTGCCCGAGACCGTGTACGTCGTTTGCGCCATCGTGGATGTCGGGGTTCCCGAGATTGCACCGGTGATCGAGGAGAACAGCAACGGCGGCGGAAGCTTTGCGGGTGCGGTGCCTGCGGCGTTGAGGAGCGAGTACGTCACCGGCCCTGTGAAGCCCGTCGCCGTGAACTCGCCCATGTCGCGGGTTTTCACCGGGCTCGAGCCGGGCGCGAGGTCGAGGATCTGCTTGTTCGGGGCGGTCGTGACCGTCTGGCTCGGGGGCAGCAGGGTGGGGCCGGCCTTCGTCGGGCACGTCGAAGGGTCGCCCAGGGTGAGGTTCCAGGTGACGACATTCGTCTGGTCCTGGTTCGGTGAGAGCTCACTGGGAACATAGGTGTCCGAGTAGGGCATCCCGTATGCCCCCGACGGCTTCGGGGTGTCGGGACTGCCGAAGTTCGACTTACTGCGGATCACCTGGTCATACACGTTCCACCCAACCTGGGCAGGGCTCTGCTGTGGGTATTTCGGCTGCGCCTTCTTGTACGCCTGGGTGAGGGGGTTGCCGGTGAAGTTCGCCGCGAGGGTTCCGGTGTTCGTGCCGCCGCCGAGACTCGATCCCCAGTAGCCGTACGAGAACGCGGTGATGAAGTCGCGGTAGATCGTCTTGACCGTGTTCTGCATGATCGTGGATGCACCACCATCGGCGGCCCACTTACCGGTGAAGTCATAGTTGTTACCCGGAGATCCAGACCAGTTCGCCAAGAAGGGGCCGTTCTGGGCGAACACCTGGTAACCCGTGCCACCTTTCGTGCCGGCCCCGTAGAGCCCGGCCTGCTACACCTGAAGGGTGGGTCCGTTGACGACTGAGACGCCCTTCGGGTAGGTGACGGTTCCCGTTAACGTCCAGGTCCCATCACTGAGAGTCGCCGTGTAGTCGAACGGCCCGTTGAACGTCGCGTCGCCGAGGTGGTCCTTGATCGTGAGCTGGCTGGTGATCGATGTCGCGTAGGTCTTCGTCGAGGGATAGGCCGCAGGGTTCTGCGAGGGGCCGAGGATGCGGACCCATGATGGATTGTCCTGGAGGTTCGCCGCGGTCCACGCGCCGGCCGCGGGGATGGAGGGAGGTGCCGATGAATAGAGCGAGACGCCGCCCAAGATACTCGTCGTGCTCCAATTCGACATGTCCACGCTCTGCTTGGACAGGTCGTTCACAATGTCGACAAGACAGCCAGTGTCACGATAGGAGCCCTGGATCTGAGTGCGATCATCACTCATGCTCATGCTCATCGCCATGCCGATCTGGTCGATGAGTGTGAGGTCAGCGTCGAGGCCGTTGTTGTTGTAGGTGAACTCCACCAGCCCGTAGCGCTGGGTCGACTTCTGCGGACTCGGCGCCGTCCCAGTGAGGGACCCGTGAGACACATAGAGGTTTCCGGAGGCGATGGACGGGCAGATGGTGAGAGTCCCGGTGTGATTCGTCGAGCTGTAGTCACTCAGATTGGTGAATGCCACGGAGTTCAAGCCAGCAGCACTCACCGGCAGGACCTTGGCCGCGGTGGTTGGCCAAGGTCCTGCCCAGGCGCCACCACCCGTGGTGCAGCCCTGGCTGGGGGTGGCCGCGGGGCCAGGAGTACCGAGGATCGACAGGTACAGGTTCGCGTCGGTGATGCCTGAGCGTGGCTTCCCGCTCGCGTGATACGGGTTGGTGACCTTGATCTGGATGGGCGCCTGGGTGGGTGGCTGCCAGGTAAAGGCCTGGTTCAGGGAAAGGTAGTCGTACCCGTCGAGGTTTCCGCTGATCGCAGGGATCGGGACGACGACATCGCAGGTCGACGCCATCACGCCATTGTTCAGCAGCGTGCTTATGGTGTTGCCGTTGAGGTGGGCGTAGTCCTGGTATTTGCCGTCAGTTTTTTTCGCGTTCGGCGGGACGCTGATGCCGACGGGGTTCACGACCGGGGTGCCATACGCCCCGGTGTTCACGGTGCAGTTCGTCATGAAGACGGATGCCGCTGCCGGCAGGCTCATCGGCGCGGCCGTGGCACTGCTGCTGTTGTTGAAGAATATGCCGGTGAGGTTTGAGCCCTGGATCGTGACGAGGGGGGTCGACGGGGGTGTTGCAGCGAAGCTGCTCGGCGAGATCGATGTCAGTGAGGGGGCGTTCGCCATGAAGGTGAAGGCCGTGTTCTTCGCGGTGCCCTGGCCGATGAGGCCGCTGCCGATCGCGTTGGTGAGCGTGAGGTTGCACACGACGGGCAATGCAGTGCCGAGCACCGGCTTCGGGACGGAGAAGACGGCGATCGAATTTGCCTCCTGATTACCATTCGACGCGGAGGGGGCCGTTGGAGCCAAGGCGCCAAATGCGCTCGGGTTGCCATCTTTAACACCCGGGGTGCAGTTCGTGAACTGGGCCGTGGTGTCCGGTGTCAGGTACGAGGGAGTCCCTGATGGATTCACGACCGTGACAGTGACGTTTGTGCCGGGAGCCGCAGGAAACACCGTCGGGTACACGTTCGTCACTCCGACATTCGGTGTTTGGGTGTTTGCGGCACTGGGGGGGGCGACCAGCCCGGCAACAAGAAGCGCACTGACGGCTACTCCGGTGACTGCTCCGCGAACAAAGCTTCCCTGGCGACTGAAGCGAGCCATGGTGCCCCCTGTTGTCAGGACGGACCCGTGTCATCCGCCTGCAGCTAGGGTAGACCCCTGCGGCGTGTGCCACCGGTCAAGGCACAAAATTCCCGTTGGTCGGGACACGACGAGGCTTCACGTGAATCCCCGCATGGGCGCTTCTGGAAATGCTAGTTTTGTGCATGTCTCGATTTCGTGTGATTCTCATGGCCATCTCGGCGGTAGCGCTTTCAGCACAATTGGCACCAGGCGTGGCAAATGCTTCGGCGCCGATGACTCCCGCGAAAGCCGCAACGGCCGAGCAACAGAAGCTCGCCCTCATCGGCTTCAACGGGGTCTACGCGCTCTCCAATACCGCCAACGGATTCTTCTCAGTGGACACCAACATGTTCGTATCGTCGGATCGAGTCACCCCTCGCTACGTCATCACCCTTGGAGTCTCCCTAGACGGGAAGTCATCGAACCAGGCGACGTACAGCGGAAGCTTCGACGGCCGTCGCCTAAGGCAGGCATCTCCAGGTGGCCTCGCCTTCGATCTCACGTTCACCCGGAACCCGCGGAAACTCGGGCCAACGGTCAGTGTTGCGGGGACTGTCACGCTTCCCGGGCAGCCCGCGGCAACCATCGCGGGAGTCACGTACGACAATCCCATCACTCCCGAGCTTTGGGGCGGCCATACCTACTACTCAGTGGGCAGTGGGACTGCTGCACCGGTGCCATTTGTTCGAATCGAGAAGAACGGCGATGTGCTCTACAACCCTGGCTCAACTCGAGGCAAGCTCACCCCCGTGAATTCCTACACGTACAACATGGACGAGTACTACTTCAGTTTTGACACGGAAGACGGTAGGAACGCCACGTTCATCATGGGCACGGCAGGCCAGGCAGGCCTAACGATGAACAACATCGTCTACGACAACGGCCAGGTCGTATCACAGCGCAGCCTCGTGACGATGCCCAAGGCTCCCGCACCGAAAGCAATGAAGTGGTACCCAGAGCTGAGTCTCACGCAGTCCGGCGAAGGTTTCTCAGTCGGCACATACACAACGATCGCCGACTTCAGCGGCTACTGGCCCATCGAGTCAGCGAAGGCCCACGGAGCGTTCGTCGCCATTCAAGGCGAAAACCTCAACTTTGCACCGGGTACGCCGGAGACCATCGCGGGGTCATCTCCCGGACAGTTCTACAACGCGCTAATCTCAGTGTCCCTGGATGGCAAGACGGTCTCGAGTTACTACTTCGACGTCGCCAAGGGCATGACCTTCGACGGCAGGACCCTTCGGATGCCACGCCAGGGGATCACTCTTGCGTTCACCCGCGAGTACGACCCGGAGACTCGCTCGCTTTACCGCATGACGGGAACAATTCGTGGCCAGGACGTGAGCGGTTCATCGCTGTTCAACAACACTCCAGTGGGGGCATTCGCCGGAACCCTGACCGATGCGACCGGCACACACGTCATGACGGTCACGGCTGATGGTGTGGTGGTGCTTGACGGACAGGTCATCGCGAACTATGACTACGTGCCGTTGATGTACATCCTGGCCGGCCCGCTCCCCGGGACGACGCTGACTCCCCAGCCGGTGATCGAGATCTCATTCGGTCATGCCGGTGCCCAGGGCATCGCCGCCATTGTTACGACCGGCCTGGGCACGCCCGCCATGAAGACGTTCAACATGTACCAGGTGCCATCAGGTTCCTGAAGTCATACTCCGCGTGAGCGGGCGCCTACCCTGCGGCAACGGCGGCTAACAGCACGAGCACCCGCGCCACAAGTCGACGCGCATAACGGCGGATCTATATTCGCATGTACCGCCTCGGTTGAGCGACGCGACGGCCGAGGCCATTGAACAGGTCTGTGGGGAGGCGCCGAGTACTTGACTGCAACATGCGGGCAGTCCCTTTTGACAGCAGCCTTGACAGCAGTTTGAGCTTGTTTCAGTACTGTTCTGCCTGTATCTCTGCGCTCGGTGCAAGAAGTCAGAAACGCATGGATACACGAGTGGCACACCCGGTCGGTTGAGGATTCGATTCTTTCCGGGCGCACCCGCTCCGGGGGCTGTTTGCCCAACCTCACGAATCTCACACCTCGCAGGAACGTCACTACTCCGCCGCAGTGGCGAGAAGAAGTACGACTACTTGCACCACGACAAGCGCCAAGATCGCCTGGAAGGTTGCGGTGCGACTGCGTGACAATCGGGCGTACAGGGCCGCAGACGTCAGGGCAACACCAAGACCGGTTGGAATCCAGGCACTCGCCGCGAAGGTTTCAACGGCCAGGATCACGGATCCTGCAACGAGGAGGATCCAACACAGCCAGGTGGCACGGGTGCGCCCCATGCTCATGACGAAACCATTGACGTCTGCTTGCCGGTCCAGCTCCATGTCTGGGAGCGCATTCGCAACGTGGGCGCTGACTCCCACGATTGCGCACACAGCGGTCAACCAGAGCAGGGGCGGCTGGCCATCGAGTCCGTAGGTCAGAAAGGCCGGAATCGAACCGAAGGCCAACGCGTAGGGAAGCCACGACCACCAGGTGCGCGACAGCACGGTGTTGTAAAGCCACGCCATAGCCAGGGCGAACACATGCCACGAGCCACCGATCGCCCCCGCCACGAGCCAACTCAGCGCGCAGGCAATTACCAGAGCGGTGACGGCAGCAGCCCATAGCGCGCGTGACGAGATTCCCAGTGCCACGGTGGGCTTATCCAGTCGATGGGATCGCTTATCGAGCGGAGCGTCGAACGCGTCATTGCTCCACCCCACGGAGAGCTGACCGACCCCCACTGCGACAAACACCCCAGCGAGGGGCCATCCGCGCCATCCCAGCCCCGCAGCAAGGAGGACGACAACCAGGGTCACAACTGCGGTGGGCGCGGCGTGACTCGCTCGAACGAATCCCATCACTCGCGACGACATCGCACCTCCGTGGTCGCTCACGGCGAACTCAACACCATCGAAGAGCCCAGCACACGCGGCAACTCGGCAGCAAGCAAGACGCGAACGACGAAAACGCACCTGGATCCACCAGATCAGGAACGAAGAGAACTTTCACGTGTATAGGTATTCTACATAAATGAAGATTGCGCACGCCACACTTCTTGGTGCAATGGCACTCATCGGATCCTCCTTAGCTGTTGCGCCTGCTCAGGCATCTAACAAGCCCGACCACGTCATCACCCTTACCGGGAGCAACGCCACGCTCGGCATCAGTGATCTGAATGCTCCCGGGCCGACGCCAGGCGACATCCGTACATTGAGTCTTGCGCCGACCAATAACAGGAATCAGCCCGCTGGCAGGGCGGAGATCGTCCAGACGCTCACGCGTCAGGGAGCATCGGACGGGACCGCGGTCAAGGTTGTCGTTCTGACGTTGCCCCGCGGCATCATCACCGGCGTCGGGCAAACCGAGTTCACCAACTTCACGGATCCCCAGGGGCGCCCCAAGGATCTCATTGAGCAACTCGCGATAACAGGCGGAACCGGGGCGTACCGGGGCGCATCTGGGCAGATCGATGTCACGGTGCTCCCGAATTTCGCCTCGCAGTGGACCATTTCACTGGACAAGTAGTCGTCATCCACGTGATCCGGTAACGCGCACATTCGACCCTATGCGCGGGTCCGGCCCTGCCGAATAAGGCATACGGCGTAGTTGAGTCCGAAGGCGAACCCGACGGCTGCGTACAGGATGGCGAACCAGCCGAGGGTCGCTGGGAGGGCGAGGGTGAGGACCCCGAGCGCGGTGGCGACGATGGCCATCACGATCCCGGCGGTCGTCACTGCGGAGTCACTCGATGAGCGAGCGACGATAGCCATGTTCGCTGCGAGGGCGATGAGGGTCAGCCCGATCATGCGCATGGCCCACCGCAGGGATTCCGATGCACCGTCGAGCAGGAGTAGGTCGAGGAAGAACCCGGGGGCGACGAGCAGCAGGACGGCGCTCAGGCCGAAGACGAGCGCCCCGATGCGCAGAGTGGTGCGGATACCGAACATGGCCTCCCACACGGTCTTGCATGACGGCGATATGCCTTGCTACGTTCAGCAGGTGGCCCCGAAGAGCCCACCGCAACCCTCCAAGGAACGGTAACCCTGTGGCTGAGTCTACCCGTGACATGACGTGCACGCGCAACTCCGCGCGAGTGCCACGTGTCGTGCGCGGTGTCACTGCCATCGGGATGCTCGCCACGGTCCTCGCGTCGGCCCCGGCCGCGTCGGCCAACAAGACCCCCGAGGGTCAGCCAACCCCGCAGGACATGGAGCGCGTGGCATCATCGATGCTCGTCTGGGAGGACGCGCCGGCCCCGGCCGCGTCGGCCAACAAGACCCCCGAGGGTCAGCCAACCCCGCAGGACATGGAGCGCGCGGCATCATCGATGCTCGTCTGGGAGGACGCGCCGGCGAAATTGAAGGTGGACGCGGGCTGGGAGTTCACCACGAAGTACGACACGTCCCTGGTCATCGAGTTGTGTTCCAGGAATCAGCAATCAGTCCAGGGACCGAAAGCGACCCTGCTCTACCAGGTCGAGCTGGGCGAAACCGACGACGTCACCGACCCAACATCACTCGAGCACGACGTCTACGTGTACCCGGATGCCAAGAGTGCCCAGAAGGCATGGAGGGTCATGCAACGACGTGCGCTGCGCTGCACCGGTCGAAACCTCGAACGCAATCCCGAGGAACGGACAAATGTGCAGTACCTGAGCAATGGGACCACGCAGGTCCTCGTTGACGGACGACCCGGAATCTGGATCCAGTCAAGATTCGCGCGTCCGGTCACTGACGGCGCCGCCAACGAAGGTGGCTACTACGTCTTCTTCCTCAATGGGAACGCAATCCAGGGCGTCGAGTACGACTACCCGGACACCACCGACCTGCGTGGAGGATTGCGCATGCAGTTGCAGAAAATCGCCCAGATCCTGGCAGAGCGCTGGAGCGCATCGGCAACTGGATAAGTTCCGGAGTGCCGTGCCTTCTCGCCCGAGGGCACCGCGCACCCGAACGCTGACCCACTATCTCAGTACCCTTCCGCCGTGACCCTGGCACTCGGAGATCCAAGAGGCAAATGAGGATTTTCACATCACATTGAGGCTTGGATGGCAAGGTATGAGGACGAGTATGAATTCGGCCAGTACCTGAGCCCAGAGTCAACTATCGGCCCCCCAAGGTGCGTACGGATATCTCGATCACATTTGAACTCGCCAAAGAATCCAGCAGGGACGCAATCCCATCCCTACTTAAGCGGGATTTCGTGGAACGGCATGCCCAGGAGTTCGAGGGCTAGTTGGCTTCCTGGATCATGCGTTTCTGGCCACTCCACCGAATCGTCACCGAAGTCCTAAACTCGGGGCACCCCATCGACCGTTCCTATAATCCTCAGACTCAGGTGATGGCCCCAGGAGCACTCACTCAAACCTCCACGGCCCTCGGAATATCGCGCAGAATCTGAACGGGTCTATATACGTCTGGGGTGGTGGGTCCGGTTTAATAACCCCGGGTCAAGTCCTCAAGGCCTCTGCCCACACGAAACCAGCTCAATTCGGTCCTTTCGTATACCCCCTTTTGAGACACCGTGCAGGGTACGCGGGTGCGGGGCATGAATACCGACATCGCGCGGAGAGTCGATATACCCTCGAACTATGCGCCGAACAATCATTGCCTCGCTCGCCCTAGGACCCCTCGTCCCCCTTCTCGCGCTTCCCGCCGCATCGGCGGACACCACGGTCACGCCTCGTAAGAGCGCGTGCACCGCCGATCCCGCCGACTACGCTTGCCTCAAAGCAAGCGCACGCCGCGAGGTGGCGGGCGAGCCCGTGAGTTTCACCGGGACGCTCAGCCCGCGGGCGATGAAGGCCGTGGCGTCTTGGACACCAGGTTAGAAAGCCGTGTGTTTGATCCGGTTCGCACCCACGCCCTCGAGCGACGGCTGGGGGTCGCAGACCCTCGATCAGGCATGCACCACGGTGAACAAGAACGGCACCTTCGGACTCACCGTGGAGTTGGGGAAGCAGGGACTCCACTTCTATGGGGTGGAGATGGGTCCCTGTCGTTCCTCCCAGGATGAATGCGGGAACGCCGATCCGGGACTCCTCGGAGTCGCGAATAAGAAAGATCGAGTCGTCGCCGTGCGGACCGTGGCTCCCTAGGGCACGTTTTCGCACCTGAACCTCGCTCCCCCGGATCATCCACATGCGATGATCCCCGTGCTGTGCTGACTGCGGTGAGGGAGTCCCATGTTCGGTGAACCGCCGCCGCCTGGTGCTGTCCACGGTGGTGCGCACGTGATGGACGCGGCCCGTGACGCAGGCGCATCGACGTTGTTCACGCTAAGCGGTGCGCACATATTCCCGCTCTACGACGCTGCCGTGGGCGGCAAGGAGACGGTGCAGCAATCCGGTTCTCCGCGCGATGCGCAGCACGCCGGGCCCGTGCGCTTGATCGACGTCCGACACGAGCAGACCGCGGTGTTCGCCGCGGAGGCGACGGGCAAGTTGACCCGCACGGCGGGAATCGCCGCCCTCACCGCGGGCCCAGGCGTCACCAACGGCGTCAGTGCCATCGCGGGCGCATGGTTCAACGGCTCGCCGCTGGTCGTCCTCGGCGGCCGCGCACCGGATTACCGCTGGGGCTCGGGGGCACTGCAGGAACTCGATCAGCCACCAATCCTGGAGTCGATCACCAAAGCGTCCTGGACCGTGCACGACTCCGCGCAGATCCATGCCGACATGACCCGGGCCTTCTCGCTCGCCAATAGCGCGCACCGGGGTCCGGTGTTCGTGGACATCCCGATGGACGTGTTGTTCACGCCGTCCGTGGCGAATTCCCCCGGCACGAACGAGCACGTTCCGATCGGGGTGGATGGCGACGCGGTCGAAGCCGCCGCTCGCGTGATCGCCGAGGCCCACCACCCGGTGATCGTGATGGGCAGCGACACGTGGCAGGCGGGCGCCGTCGAACAGATGCGCGCACTCATCCACGAACTCGGCATTCCCGCCATCGCCAACGGAATGGGACGGGGCATCCTGCCCCCGAGTGATCCGCTACTCGTCACCCGTGCGCGATCGGCCGCGTTTAAGGGCGCTGACGTCGTCATCGTGATCGGGACACCCTTGGACTTCCGGTTGAACTACGGCGACTTCAAGCACGCGCAGGTGGTGCACATCGTCGACGATGTCTCGCAGGTGGCCGGACACCTGCAGGCGACGAGTCTCGCGGGAGATCTGCCCGTCACTCTCGAGGCCTCAACGAGCGCCGTCATCGGACGTGGTGGACAGCGGAGGACTGTGTGGCGCGAGTGGGCTGCGACCCTCGCCTCCGACACCGCGCGTGCCCGGGAGGCCGACACGGAGGTTTTCACGTCTACTGCCGCGCCGATCCATCCCGCGGCGATCTACGGAGCACTCATCCCCCGGCTCACCGATGACACCGTGGTGATCGGTGATGGTGGCGACTTCGTCTCCTTCGCAGGGAAGTTCATCGAACCCGCGGAACCGGGGAGGTGGCTCGATCCGGGACCCTATGGTTGTTTGGGAACCGGCCCCGGCTACGCGATGGCAGCGAAGCTCGTGCACCCACAGTCACCCGTTGTGCTGCTCGCGGGTGACGGCGCATTAGGGTTCTCGTTCATGGACCTGCAGTCCCTCGTCACCCACCGCCTGCCGGTCGTGATCGTGGTCGGCAACAACTCCGGATGGGCACTGGAACGCCATCCGATGCGCATGCTCTACGGCTACGACGTGATTGCGGATCTGCCGACCACCGATTACGCCCGACTCATGATCGACCTCGGTGGCAGTGGCGAAACAGTGACGTCAGCGGCAGACATCGGGCCCGCCCTTGACCGTGCATTCGCGTCCGGAGTTCCCAGCGTGGTCGACGTTCGAACGGATCCGAACGTCGCCTATCCGCGAAGCACCACGGGGATCTGATCCAAATGTCCACTGATCTCGCGTTCGGTGTCCCGGCCATCGCCGTGATCTTCACAAGTACGAGGACAACCGACTACGACGACGAGTACCGGGCTGTTGCGGCATCCATGGATGACATGGTGCGGCGACAGCCCGGTTTCCTCTCAGTCGAGTCGGTGCGCGATCCAGTCACGCGGTGCGGGGTAACCGTGTCGTACTGGGTCGACGAGGCATCGGCCGTCGCGTGGAAGCAGGTGGCCGAACACCTGGAGGCGCAGCGCCTCGGTCGCGAGCGCTTCTACAGCGAGTACAGCGTCGTGGTCGCCTCAGTCACTCGTTCGTACGAGTCGGGCGGCCCCTGAAGGCATGCGGACCTCCCGTAAGTTGGGGGCGTGGGTTTCTTCCGTAGTCGCGGTCTCATCATCACCCTCGTCGTCCTTCTCATCCTTGGTTTGGCCGGAGGCAGCCTGGCCTACTTCATCTCGAGCAACTCGGCCGCACCACCCGCCATCGACAAGGGCGAAGTGATCGCGAACCTCCCGGAGGCCGAGTTGATGTGGTTCAGCCAACCAGAGGAGGTCAAGGCGGAGATCTGCGGCGGTCTGGCCACCAATCCGGATGAGTACTACGCCTTGATGAAGGAGACCTGGTTGCAGGACGGCGCCATGGATCCGGAGATGTTCGGCGCACTCCTGACCACGATCATCGACGACTGCGGGCTCTAGCCTCCACATGGGGATCGTTCGAATCACCGATCCCGCGGATCCGCGTCTGCGTGACTACGTCTCCCTCACCGACGTTGCCCTGCGGTCCCGGCACGAACCCACCTCCGGCATCTACATCGCCGAGAGTGCCGAAGTTATTCGGCGCGCGGTCGAGGCGGGTCACAGACCACGCTCCCTCCTCATGCAGGACACGTGGGTGGACCGGCTCACGGATCTGATCGACAGCACCGATGTGGACGTCTTCGTCGGATCCCGCGACGTCCTGGAAGGCCTGACCGGATTTCGCGTCCATCGCGGGGCACTCGCGGCCATGCACCGTCCGGAGTTGCCGTGCATCGACGCCGTCGTCGCCCACGCGCGCAGAGTGGTGATCCTTGAGGACCTCGTGGATCACACAAATGTGGGTGCGATCTTCCGCTCTGCAGCCGGGTTGGGCATGGATGCCGTTCTCGTGACACCCCGCTGCGCCGATCCCCTCTACCGCAGGAGCGTGCGCGTATCGATGGGGGCGGTGTTTGCGGTTCCGTGGACGCGCATCGATCCCTGGCCGGGAGGACTCGCGGTTCTGCGGGAACGTGGATTCACGATCGCCGCGGTGACACCTCGCGGGCCCGGCGCGATCCCATTGTCGGAGTTCGCCGCGCACGCCCCTGAGCGAGTCGCGCTCGTCCTGGGAACGGAAGGCGATGGTCTGACGTCGCCAGCTCTGGAGGCCGCCGATGTCTCCGTCAGCATCCCGATGCAGGCAGGTGTCGACTCCCTCAACGTGGCAGCAGCATCCGCGGTGGTCTTCTGGGCTCTAGCTACTCCGCCACTCGATCCACGCGAGCCGGGAAACTGAACCACGCGAAGACGGCGCCGAGCGCCGCGATTCCGGCACCGACGAACAGTGCCCAGTTCATGCCACCGACGAATGCGTCGCCCGCAACAGTTCGGAAGATCGTCGCGATCTCGGCAGGCAGCTGCTGCGCCGCGATCGAGGCCGCCGCGAGTGATTCCCGTGCCGCGTCGAGGGCGCCGGGGGGCAGGACGTTCACGGCATCGCCGGCGTCCGTGATGGCCTGCTCGATGTTCTGCCGGTAGGTGATCGACATCGCGGCACCGAGGATCGCGACCCCGAATGCCCCACCCAGTTCCGACATCGCATCGTTGACCGCCGAGCCCATGCCCGCGCGTTCGGGGGGAACGCTTGCCAGGACCCCGTTGGTGGCTTGCGGCAGTGTCAGTCCGAGACCCAGGCCGACGCAGAAGAACGTGACACCCACCAATGCGTAGGGCGCGGCGGCCGTGAGTGTGCTGAAGGAGGCAAGGCCCACAGTCACGACACCGAGTCCCAGCACGACGGTGAATCGGGTGCCGATGCGAGCGGCGATCCTCGGACTGAACAGGGACGCGATAAGCAGACCCCCCGCCCCCGGCACGACGGCGAGCCCGGACTGCAGCGGGGTCATTCCTTGCACCAGTTGGAGGAACTGGGGCAGGAAGAACATCGCGCCCATCAGCGCGAAGTAGACGAGACCGACGGTGATGACCGCTGCGCGGAAGAGCGGAACACCGAAGAGACCCATGGGGAGGAGCGGCCGCGGCGCCCGACGTTCCCACCACACGAAGGACACGAGGAACACGACAGTCAGCACCGCCGTCGTGATGGTGAACGCGTCGATCCCCGACTCGGGGATTTCGATGATCGTGATGACGAGGGCGATAAGTCCCGCCCCGCAGAGCAGAGCACCGCGCACGTCGAGGCGAGGCTTGGCCGGGTCCGAGGACTCCGGGACGAATGCAACGGTGGCGAGGAGCATGAGCAGCGACAGGGGCGGGTTGACCCAGAAGATCGCATGCCAACTGAAGTGCTCGAGCAGGAATCCCCCGATGATCGGGCCCATGGCGACTCCAACACCCGCCACGGCGGCCCAGATCCCGATCGCCTGCGCCCGCTCGTGCGGACTTGGGAACACCTGGACCAGGATGCTCAGCGTCGAGGGCATGATGCACGCCCCACCGAGTCCCATGAGCGCTCGGCAGAGTGTCAGCGCGAGCGCGGTGTCGGCGAAGACTGCACCCAGTGACGCAATGATGAAAATGACGAGTCCGATAACCAGCAGCAGTCGACGTCCGAACCGATCGCCGAGAGCTCCCGCGAGCAGAAGTGAGCCGGCGAAGACGACGGAATAGGCATCCACCACCCACTGCAGCTGCGCGGTGGTGGCACCGAGGTCTTCCTGCAGCCGTGGCAGGGCCACGTTGACGATCGTGTTGTCCAGGGACACGAGGGCGAGTGCG
This sequence comes from Actinomycetota bacterium, assembly GCA_046091195.1. Lineage (GTDB taxonomy): Bacteria > Actinomycetota > Actinomycetes > S36-B12 > S36-B12 > VGCC01. The sequence goes on along the minus strand of JBJTBD010000075.1, from coordinate 3,658 downwards.
GCGGAGAGAACTCCCAGCACGAGCCCTCGACGCGTCATGCGGGGAGGTTAGCGGCGAGGCGGGACCTGGATGGGGGGCACGCTGGTGAAGTCGATCCGCGTGCGCTCCAGCGCGCGACCCTGAGCGTTCCGCTGAACCAGCGATGCTCGTCCCCCATCCGGTGCGACCGCGGTCACGATGGTGGGCGGCTCATCGTCACGCGGCGAGGGGTTCGACGACGTGATCGTGAACCAGCCGCGGGCATCGACGGAAGTTGCGTATCGGATCCCGGGCGTCAGCCAGGGCTGCCATGGGTTGTACGAGTAGAAGCGCGACGTGTTCGTGATCGGATTCTCGTTCGCACCGAATGTGTTCGACGTCCACTTCTTGATCGGTGGGTCCCGGAAGTACTGCCTGCCCGAGGGAGTCGTGACCACGTCGGAGATCGGGCGGATCCCCATGTTCCTCCCGCCGCGGCCGATCACCTCCGCCGCGTAGAGACATCGGGAGACGCGGGCGGCATCGATCCGACAGGTGACCCGGCCCTTGGGTGCCGAGGTGGTCGTGCGGTAGGTCATCGGGGTCATCGCCGCCCAGCCCGTCCACGCCGCCATCGCAGCCGCCGGATCCGTCGGGAACCCGGCGAGGGCCGATGCGACGTCCGGCGGAGGGGTATCGGCTCGCGCCGAGGCGGGTACGAGGAAAGCGAGCGTCACCAGGGCGATGACCGGAAGTCGAAACACCTCCCCTGTATAGCCGATCACTACTTTTCCGATGGCCAAGGCGCGCGCATGCCACGATGGGCCATGCTCGTGGGAGGAATCGACGCCGGCGTCATCGGCGCCAGCCTGCGCCTGCTGCCCGAGAGTCTGAAGCTCGCCGGGATCCCGAAGGATGACATCGTCGCCCGCCGGGACACGTCGGGACCGATCGATGCGTTCCTAGCGGAACGGTTCTATCCCTCCCCCGGTGTGACACACCGCGACGAGTGGATCGATGACGGACGGCTTCGCCTGCGGGTCTACACGCCGGCACCGATGCCGAGTCGCGGCGTTCTCTACTACATCCACGGCGGGGGCCTCATCCTGTCCCACATCGATGCCTACGACGCGCGCTGCGCCTACTGGGCCTCGCACACCGGCTGCACCGTCGTCTCAGTGGACTACCGATTGGCGCCCGAGAACCCCTTCCCGGCAGCGATCGACGACTGCATGACTGGGCTTATCTGGACGCACGAGCATCTATCGGATTTCGACGCCACGACCCTCGGCGTGGCCGGTGACAGCGCGGGTGGCGGACTTGCAGCAGCGACAGCGCTGCGTAATCGCGATATCACCCACGTCGATCTCGCCTGCCAGGTGCTCATCTACCCGATGCTCGACGACCGCAACACTCACGCCGATGAGAGATTCGCATCCCGCCTCGTTCCGTGGACGTTCGAAGACAACTCGATCGGCTGGAATGCCTATCTCCAGGGTCAGGCCGGAGCACCAGGAATCTCCGCCTACGCAGCCCCTGCGCGTGCCGACTCCCTCGCTGGGCTGCCACCCACCTACATCGACACCGGTTCGATGGACATCTTTCTCGACGAGGATGTCGCCTACGCCAGACGACTGATCGATGACGGTGTTCCCGTCGAGGCGCACATCTGGAATGGTGCCCTGCATGGATTCGACTACATCGCACCGCGGATCGCGTTGTCGCGTACGGCGTGGGACAAGCGGATCGCCTTCGTGCGGTCGCACCTGTGAAGCATCGATATGACGGGGAATCGTGAACGCTGACAACCTGTGGCTGAATCTCGGCGCCATGATCGCGGGGGTCCTGCTCATGTTCGGGTGGCACCTCACCACTCACGCGTCGACACCGCAGGCCCGGAAAATCTGGAACATCGTCCGGTTCGTGACCCTGGGCTTCCTGATCCTCTGGCTGATCATCGTGGGGCCGACCCTCATCGGGGTACTTTTTGACGGGCTGTGATGGGACCAAAGTCCCGGTAACACCGAACCGCCTTGCATGGAAGCCTCCTGCACGGGAATAGTGAGCACGTGACGTCAGCGGTGTGGCATGGGCGTGTGGTGGTGGGCTTCGACGGCTCCGACACAGCGAGGGTCGCCGCCCGGTGGGCAGCAGACGAGGCGAACTTGATGGGCCGCGGACTGACACTCGCCCACGCGGTGCTCCCACCCGTCTCGGGCGCCGGATTCGGCGCCACAATTCCGCCCCAGCTCGATTTGGTCACCAGCCTCCAGGAGAAGGCGCGGATCGAGCTCCTCCGCGAAGCCGATGCGCTGCCGGGCACGGATATAGAGGTGTGCGTCGAGATCGGGTCCCCCAGCGGTCTCCTCCTCGACGCCTCGCAGAGCGCGCACCTGCTCGTGCTCGGTTCCCGGGGGCACGGTGGTTTCCGTGGCCTGCTCCTCGGCTCCGTCGGGAGCCAGGTGGCTGCGCACGCCGCGTGCCCGACCGTGATCTTCCGTGACGCGCACGTTCCTGCGTCGCATCACCTGGTGGTGGGCATCGATGGTTCACCGAACTCGGAGGTGGCACTCGGTTTCGGTTTCGAGATGGCCGGCAGGCACGGGTGGGAGTTGATCGCGGTGCACGCATGGGAGGTGCCCGCCTACGACCTCATCGTGGTGCCCAGTGGTCCGGTGCCCGTCCCGTTCGCCGATGTCGCCGACGATGAGGTCCGCCTTGCGGCCGAAGTGCTGTCCGGCTTCCGTGCCGATTTCCCAGATGTGCCTGTGCACGAGCGCCTCGTGCGCGCCGCACCTGCCGATGCGCTCCTCGTCGAAGGCAAGGACGCGGCGATGATCGTCGTCGGCACACGCGGCCGCGGCCCCACTGCTGCGGCAGTTCTCGGCTCGGTGAGCAACGCGGTCCTGCACAAGGCCCACGTTCCGGTCGCCGTTATTCCCTACGAGGAACCCGACGGAGATGCCGCGTGAGCACGGGAACATCTGCCCGCGTCGCGGACATCATGTCCCGACCCGTCCTCACGGTTGAGACCGGTGAGACGCTCGAAGATGCCTGGCAGTTGATGTTCGTCTCCGGGCTGCGCCATCTCGTGGTTCTCGACGACGACGGGATCCCGTTCGGCGTACTCAGCGACCGCGCAGTGCTCGCAGATTCCCCGTCCACCATCGATCACTGGGGAAATCTCCTGGTCCGCGATGCCCTCGCCCGGGTCCCGCGTGGCTCGAACCGTCCCGACAGCACGGCGCAGCAAGCCGCGCACGAGATGAGCCACCGTGCGGTGGAGGCGCTGCCAATGACCGAGGAGGGCGGAAAGCTCGTGGGGATCCTCACCGAATCCGACGTGGTGCGGTGGGTGGGCACAGCAGCCTGATTCGTGAGCGAACGCTGCGCACAGGGATGCCGGATGCCGCAATCCCCTAGTGTGATCGCGTGGCAGCAGAGGATCGGTTGATCTGGATCGACCTGGAGATGACCGGGCTCGATCCGGTCAAGGACGAGATCGTCGAGATCGCCTGCATCGTCACCGAAGCGGACCTGACCGAGGTAGACGAGGGAATCTCGCTGGTTGTGAAGCCTGGTGACGCTTCGCTCGCTGGGATGCAGCCCGTGGTCGTCGAGATGCACACCGCCTCAGGGCTTATCGACGAGATCCCGCACGGCATTGCTCTCGACGACGCGCAGCAACAGGTTCTCGCCT
>JBJTBD010000074.1:0-15572 GCA_046091195.1 Actinomycetota bacterium | reverse complement strand
GGGATGCAGAACGTCTTGTGCAGGTTCAGGTGCGAGACGTCCGCGCCGAATGCGCCGGGCTTCGCAAGTCCGACGAGTGCGTTGAGGTTGGCACCATCGACGTACACCTGCCCGCCCGCAGCGTGGACGCGCGCACAGATGTCCGCGACAGCCTCTTCGAAGACCCCGTGAGTCGATGGATAGGTGATCATCAGCGCAGCGAGCCGATCAGCGTGCGCATCGATCTTGGCCTGCAGATCGACGACATCGACATTCCCCTGCTCGTCGCACTGCACGACCACAACCGTCATCCCCACCATGACCGCACTTGCAGCATTCGTGCCGTGTGCGCTGCTGGGAATCAGACAGACATCCCGCTGATCATCACCACGTGAACGGTGATATCCGCGGATCGCAAGCAAACCTGCAAACTCGCCCTGCGAACCCGCATTCGGTTGCAGTGAAATCGCGTCATACCCCGTGACCTCGCAGAGCCAGGCCTCGAGTTCCCGGATCATCTCTCGGTACCCGGCCGAGTCTTCCGCCGGGGCGAATGGGTGGATGTGTGCGAACTCCGCCCAGGTCACCGGCTCCATCTCCGTCGCCGCATTCAGCTTCATAGTGCAGGAGCCCAACGGGATCATCGACCGGTCGAGGGCCACATCGCGATCGGAGAGACGACGGATGTAGCGCAACATGGATGTCTCACTACGGTGCTGATGGAAAACAGGATGCGTCAGGAACGGCGACGTACGCATCAGCTCGATGGGAATCGCTGTGTGCTCGGCAGCGCCGATCTGCGCACCGAACACGTCCGCAACCGAGGCCACGTGCTCCGCCGTGGTGGTCTCATCGACGCTGATTCCGATGGTGTCAGCGTCGACCAGCCGCAACGTGATTCCCCTCGACCGGCATGCTTCCCACAAGTCGCGCGTCCGGCCCGGCGCGTGCACATGAAGCGTGTCGAAGTAGTCATCGTGAACGAGCGCGAATCCCGCCGACCTCAGGGCCTCCCCCAGCCTGCTGGCGGACTGAGCGACTCGTTGCGCGATCGCGGTGAGTCCCTCGGGCCCGTGGTAGACCGCGTACATGCTCGCCATGACGGCGAGGAGAACCTGGGCCGTGCAGATGTTGCTCGTGGCCTTCTCCCTGCGGATGTGCTGCTCGCGGGTCTGCAGGGCCAGGCGGTACGCCGGTGCTCCGTCGGCATCGACGCTGACCCCCACCAGGCGCCCGGGCAGGCTTCGCTCGAGCCCGGCCCGCACGGCGATGAAGCCCGCATGGGGTCCCCCGAAGCCCATCGGCACACCGAGGCGTTGGGCGGAACCCACCACGATGTCCGCCCCCCACTCCCCCGGTGGGGTGAGCAGGGTGAGGGCGAGGAGATCCGTGGTCACGATGGCCAACGCACCGCCATCGCGGGCCAGGGCGATCACCTCGCGGATGTCACGGATGCGCCCGGAACTCCCCGGATAGCCCACCACCACGCCGGCGAACTCACCTGCGGGCCACTCCCCTGCAAGGTCGGCGACCACGATCTCCACCCCGATCGGCTCCGCACGGGTGCTGAGGACGGCGAGAGTCTGTGGGTGGGTGTCTGCGTCGACTAGGAGGCGATCACGACCGGTGGAACGCACGGCGAGTGCCATGGCCTCGGCAACCGCCGTGGGCTCATCGAGGAGGCTCGAGCCCGCGATGGGCAGCGCGGTCAGATCCTCGACGAGGGTCTGGAAGTTCAGGAGGGCCTCGAGACGGCCCTGGGAGATCTCCGGTTGATACGGGGTGTAGGCCGTGTACCACGCGGGGTTCTCCAACACGGTCCGCCGAATGACGGCCGGGGTGTGACAGGCGTAGTAGCCCAGCCCGATCATCGGCACCGTGACGGCGTTGGCGGCGGCGAGCTCCCGAAGCCGCTGGGTGACCTCGGGCTCCGACATGGGTGCCGGGAGATCCAGACCCGACGTCCACGCGATGACCTCCGGCACCACGGCGGCGATGAGCGCGTCGGCATCCTCGAAACCGAGTTGCTGCGCCATGGCGAGGATGTCCGCATCGCGCGGACCGATGTGCCGACCGACGAACTCCATGATCACCTCTCAGGCAGGGGCCAACCACTCCCCCTCTGTTGCCCGCGCATCGCGCGACCTGAGAGTTTCACCGCGTACGCGGCTTTCCCCGTCGGTGGAGACCGAAGTCTCGCCTTCCAGAGGTGCCTTACCCGGACGGTCCCTGTGCCTGAGAGGTTGTCGGGGAGATTGCTCCTTCGGCGACTGCTGGTGCAGTTCTCTCCCGCCCGGGTTCAAGCAGCGATCCGAGCCTAGCCGAGTTGGGTCAGCCCGCAGCGCGGCTTGCCCTGCGGCGCGCCAATTCGTCCGTGACCGAGACGGGCACCACCGGTTCGCCCGCCGGATCCTCGGCGGGGAGGGTGGCCAACGTGCCTTCCACCTCACGCCAGACCGAACCGACGGCGATCCCGAACACTCCCTGTCCCCCACGCACCAGGTCGATGACCTCGTCCGCGCTACGACACTCGTACACGCTCGCGCCATCACTCATCAACGTCAGGCTGGCGAGGTCACTCCCGTCACGCTCCGCCAGATGGGCGATCGCCGACCGGATATTCGGCAGGGACACACCCGTATCGATCAGGCGCTTGACGATGCGCAGGGTGAGGACATCCCGGAAGCTGTAGAGGCGCTGCGACCCCGAGCCCGACGCTCCCCGCACGGTGGGCTCGACGAGACCGGTGCGCGCCCAGTAGTCCAGTTGGCGGTACGTAATCCCGGCCGCGGCACAGGCCACCGGCCCGCGGTACCCGACGTGATCGGGAATGGGGCGCAGGCTGCCGGCGTCGAACAGGCTCTCCTGGGTCTCGCGTTGCCCCTCGGACATCTGACCGCCTCCCGTGGTCGGGTCCCCACGGTACTCGCCTGGTCACGCGGGGAAGTGGGAGGCATCTACGAACTCGGGTGGAGCGCTTGTACGTGCGACACGCCCCCGGGTCGGGGCAAAGTCTCAAGGTCTGCTGGAGCCTCAGGATCCTGCGGACCCGAAGTCTTCGGGGGTCACCTGGTCGAGGAATTCTCGGAACTTCTCCACCTGATCCTCCTCGGGCACCTCGTCGGCGATCTCGATGCCCGCCTGCTCGAGCACGGCAGCCGCTCCCACGATGGGTGCCTCGGACCGCAGGGCGAGGGCGATCGCGTCGGAGGGACGGGCACTCACCTCGACGCCGTTGGACAGCACGATCGTCGCGTAGAACACCCCGTCGCTCAGGTCCGTGATCCGCACCTCGCGGACCTCCGTGCCCAGCGCCTCGAGCAGGTCCTTCATGAGGTCGTGGGTCATCGGCCGGGGCGGAACGACCCCCTGGTGGGCGTAGGCGATCGCGGTTGCTTCCGCAGCCCCCACCCAAATCGGCAGATAGCGCACACCCTCCGCCTCACGCAGCAAGACGATCGGGGTGTTCGACGGCATTTCCATGCGTACGCCCACGACGTCCATCGGAATCATGCGACCAGCGTACGACGCGTGGGAGCGGGACGCACTCGTGTTCGTGCAGAGCGAATCAGGCCCGCCCCGCGCGCACCATTTCTGCCCTGAGCAGGGCCGCATGCAGTTGGATGACAAGGGCGGCGATCTCGCGCACCGCCTCCTGGGCTCGGGCACGACCGTCGCGATCCCGTGTGTAGGGGGTGACCATCTGTTCGATGAGCCCGGCCTCACGATCCGTCACCACACGGAAACTGCGCAGGTGTCGGGACTCCATTCCGAACGAGCGCAGCCGCGATGCGATCGTGCAGATCGCAAGGGCCTCTTCGTCGTAATGCCCCGCGGAGTTGCGCCAGACGAGTCCGATGGCCTCGAGTTCTGCAATGGCACTCTCGTCGATGGCTCCCTGTTCGGCGAGCTCGGCCCGGTTCAGACGAACCCTGCCACCACCTGCTCGAAAGTCCTGCGGGGCGATCGCGGTGAGATCCGAGCTGACAGCCTCGGATCCATCGAGGTTCTCGCGGATCACTTTCAAGGGCAAATAGTGATCGCGCTGCATCGTGAGAACTGACCGCAGTCGATCGACATCGTTCGTGGAGAAACGACGGTAGCCCGATGGTGTCCGTGCGGGAGTCACCAATCCCTCGGTCTCCAGGAATCGAATCTTGCTGATCGACACGTCCGGGAATTCCTTCTTCAGAATTCCCAGCACCTCGCCGATACTCAGGGTCGTCGTGGCGCTCTCGCGCCGCTGTGCTCCCGCCATCAACTCACCCTGCCGGGTCGACGCCGACCAGGAACACGAACCGGAACTTCCCGATCTGGACCTCGTCTCCCCCACGCAACCTCTGGTCATCCACGCGCACGCGATTCACATACGTTCCGTTCAGGCTCCCGACGTCGCGCACACTCCACCCTTCCGCGCCGCGGCGGAACTCTGCGTGGCGGCGGCTGACGGTGACGTCGTCGAGGAAGACATCGGACTCAGGTGCACGACCGACGCCGATGACGTCGGCGTGTGCGGGCAACAGGAACTCCGTGCCCTGCCCGGGCCCACGATGGACGACGAGGAGAGCACCACCCGTCGGGATGTCTGTTCCCCTGCCGGATCCCACCGACGGTTGCGATCCGCTGTCGGCGACGGAGGAAAGCACCCCTGTGTCATCCGCCTCCGGCACCGCATGCCCGCACGCGGAACAGAACCGATCACCCGGTTCTAGCGGCTCGCCACAGGATGCGCATGTCATGGTCGGGGCCTCAGGCGCTCGCGATCAGGGCTTCGTAGTCCGCGGCGGAGAGCAGGTGTGCCCACTGATCCGAGTCGGCCATGCGTAGCCGCGCAAACCAGCCACCCCCATAGGGTTCGGCATTGACGCGCTCGGGCCGTGTCTCCAGCTCTGCGTTGACAGCGATGATCTCGCCACCCACGGGCGCGTAGATCTCGCTCACGCTCTTCGTCGACTCGACTTCGCCGCACGAATCTCCCGCAGCCACCGTGGTGCCCACGCTGGGCAGTGCAACGAACACGATGTCACCGAGAGCATGCTGGGCATACTCCGTGATGCCGAACGTCACCGTGCCATCCGCTTCATCGCGAATCCATTCATGGCTGGACGTGTAGCGCAGCTCACCGGAGTTCATGCCCTGGGCTCCTCTCGACTCCTGCAGCGTAGTCCACTCGAAGTGCGGTCTGGGCGTAGCGCACTCCCGCCCACCAGTAGAAGAAGGTGCCCCACAACGCGAAGGCCCATCCGATGGAGACGATCGCGGAACCGAGCGGGAACGGCAGTCCTCCGAGAAGGAGCAGGGGGAAACCCCAGAGGAGCGCGAATGTTCCCGTCTTGCCGACGTAGGTGACCGGGAGGGTGATTCTGCCGCGCCTCCGAAGGACCGGGAGGAGGGCAAGCAGCAGCACATCGCGTAGAACGAGGATCCCGAGTAACCACCACGGAATGAACCCGCGGAGGGCGAGCCCCAGGAGTGTCGCCGCGATGTAGAGCCGGTCGATGAGCGGGTCGAGGATCTCCCCCACGCGGGAGAACTGATTCAGTCGGCGGGCCAGGTACCCGTCGAGCCAATCCGAGGCTCCTCCCAGGACCAGAACAACGAACGCCCAGACGTCCGCCTCCGCGACGAGAAGGAGCCACAGGAACAGGGGCACGCCGAGCAGGCGCGCCACGCTGATCGCATTGGGGATCGTGAGACTCCCTCTCATGGAGTCCTCCGCGTCCTCTCGGCCTCCGACGCCACAGCCACCAGCATGGCACCGGTGCCGCTCACGGTGCGTCTCCGGAGCGCGACTCCTCTTGCGCTCGGATGTCCCCCATGTCCGGACGAGAGCGGAGCCCCGCCAGGGCCCGAGACATGCGATGGTTTCCGGCGAGCCGCTCGCGGTGGCGGTCCAGGAACCACCAGTACCCCGCGGTGAACGGACATGCGTCCTCACCGACACGGACCGTCGGCGAGTACCGACACCCTCCGCAGTAATTACTCATCCGGTTGATGTACGCCCCACCCGAGGCGTAGGGCTTGGTCGCCACAATGCCTCCATCCGCGAAAAGTCCCATGCCCACAACATTGGCCGCCATCACCCACGGGTAGCCGTCCACGAATGCGCGTTGGAACCAGTCGTTGAGCGCACGCGGCTCGTATCCACGCTGCAGGGCCCAATTGGCAAGGACCATGAGTCGGGGAATGTGGTGTACCCAGCCGCGTTCGGCCACACCCGCCATCACATCGGAGAGGCACGCGGCCGTGATCTCCGTTGATTCGAGCCTCTCGAACCATTCAGGCTGCGGTGTCCGTGCGTCGAGAAAGTTCATGTCGGCGTAGTCCTCGCCGAGGTGCCAGTAGAGGTGCCATACGTATTCCCGCCACCCGACGACCTGACGAACGAAACCCTCGACGCTCGGGAGAGGGACCGTTCCCGCGTGGTACGCGCGCACAGCTGCATCCACGACCTCGCCGGGTGCAAGGAGACCGAGATTCAGCGGCGCCGACAGAAGCGAATGCGCGAGGAACGGGTCGCCCGACATCATCGCGTCCTCATAGGGTCCAAACTCCGCAAGTCGATATGCGACGAAATCGTCGAGGACTGCGAGAGCCTCGCTGCGTGACGCGGCGAATTGACGGGGCCCGTCGCGGCCGAGGAACTCGATCCCCTCGGCCTCCCAACGATCGAGCAGCGCACGGACCTCCTGATCGATATCGGTCTCCGCCGGGCGCACGGGGGTGCGATCGAGCAGCCGATCCCGTCCCCGCGGTGGTGGTTCACGGTTCATCTCGTCGAAGTTCCACCGCCCACCCGTCGGGTCACTGCCGTCCATCAGGATCCGGTGGTCACGTCGAACGGTGCGATACCAGTCCTCCAGGAGCAGCCGGGTCTTTCCACGTCCCCGAGCCCATGCGTCGAACTCCTCCCACGGAGTGAGGAAGCCCGGGGTGCCATCGCGGACGACCGCACCGAGCCTCCGGGCCATCGATACCGCCGCGCGGCTGTGCGGATGCCAGACCTCCACCGGGGTCCCGATCTCCGCAAGTCCATCAGCGAAAGTCTCGGCGCGCACGAGTGTCGTGTTGGCTTCGGTTGCTCGCATGCGCATTGCAGTCAGCATGAGGTGGGCCTTCTGCCGGTGATACCGGCGTCGTCGAAACATGGACCGTGACTCGATCAGCACGGTCGGCATCGACTCATCACCGAAGTGCGGTCCGAGCTGATCACCGAGGATCCACAGGTGCCTCATATCCGGCTCACCCACCTCACCGGAGCAGCCTAGGGTTCCGTCGCCCACTACCGTGAGCGCGTGCGTCGCACCCTTCTGCTCACCGTCAGCGGCTCCGACAGGCCGGGAGTCTCCAGCGAGATCTTCCGTGCCTGTGGCGCGCACCCCGTCCGCGTCCTTGATACCGAGCAACTGGTGATACGAGGCCGCCTGGTACTCGCGGTACTCCTCGAAGGCGTGAACGACGACGCGGACCTCGGAGCGTGCGCCGAGCACATCCGAGAGATCGCCTCCACGCTCGGCATGGATATCGATGTCGCACTCGGGGAGCCCGAGAAGGTCGCCGCGATGAACCGAAAATTCCGGGTGACCATCCTCGGTGCACCACTCCTCCCCGATGCAATCTCCAAGATTGCGACCGAGGTCGCCTCGCACGGAGGCAATATCGACCGCATCCATCGCATCGCCGACTACCCCGTTACCGCGATCGCATTCGATGGGTCCGGCGTTGACCCCGATCAGATTCGACGCCCGCTCGCGGAGATTTCCAGTTCGAGTGGGGTCGATATCGCTATTCAGGATCAGTCCCTGGAAGCGCGCGGTCAGTACCTGGTGGTCTTGGATGTCGATTCCACTGTGATCCAGGACGAGGTCATCGACCTTCTCGCCGAGCGCGCGGGGCGCCTTCCCGAAGTCGCGGCCATCACGAAGTCGGCGATGGAGGGGGGCCTCGACTTTCCGGAGGCGCTGCGTCAGCGGGTGTCACTTCTCGCCGGACTCCCCGCCACCGCTCTCGACGACGTGCGCGAGGCGATCACGCTTACCCCCGGTGCTCGAACGCTCTGCCGCACCTTGAAGCGATTGGGCTACCGGATCGCACTGGTGTCAGGTGGCTTCACGTCGGTGATCGCACCGATTGCGGACGAACTGGGTGTCGATGTTCTGCGCGCGAATGAGCTGGAGATCGTGGACGGACATCTCACCGGCGGGGTGATCGGGCCCATCATCGATCGCGTCGCCAAACGGGAGGTGCTCGAGAATCTCGCGTCCACCTACCAGATTCCCCGGCGACGCACAGTGGCGATCGGCGATGGTGCGAATGATGTGGACATGCTCGCAGCGGCGGGCCTCGGGATCGCCTTCAATGCCAAACCCATCACACGCGAGGTTGCCGACGCCTCCGTGAATGTTCCCTACCTGGACTCGGTGCTTTTCCTCCTGGGCGTCACGCGGGCGGAGATCGAAGAGGCGGACGCACGAGAAGGAACTCCCACGCCACGCCCCTAGCGCGCGATGTGAAAGGACCGGAGTCGCACAGTGCCACGGTCAACCGATGGCCATGATTCGTCGCACTCCAACACCGCAAACGCCGATGTCGGGAATGTGTCCGGCGCATCAGCCCCTACCCAGGCACGAACCGAATCCTCAAGGCCCGGGTTGTGCCCGACGACGATGACGGCGTCCGCAGACTCGACCCGACGCACGCGAGCAGCGATCGCGTCCACGTCGGCTTCGTAGATGTCCGGTGCAGTCTCGACCCGCACGCGGCCATTCCACGCAGCGGCAACGCACTCCCACGTCTGCTGTGCACGCACGGCGTCAGAGACCAATGCGAGAACCCACGGCGTATCCGCGAGCTCCCGTCCGAGGAGTGGTGCCATCAGGGGCGCTTCCCGGCGTCCCCGCTGCGCCAACGGGCGCTCGTGGTCTGGAACCCCGGGCGGGTAGTCCGATTTGGCATGACGCATCAAAATGAGGAGACCCATCACGCCCCCTGCGAGTGGACACCGCCGTCAACGTGGACGATCTCCCCCGTGGTGGCCGGAAACCAGTCCGACAGGAGCGCCACGCAGGCCCGTGCGGCGGGCTCCGGGTCCGAGAGATCCCAGCCGAGAGGGGCACGCTCCTTCCACACCTCCTCGAACTCCGCAAACCCCGGAATGCTTTTCGCCGCCATGGTCCTGATCGGCCCCGCGGCGACGAGATTCACCCGAATGCCCCGCGAGCCGAGATCCCGGGCCAGGTAGCGCGACGTGCTCTCCAGAGCCGCCTTGGCCACACCCATCCAGTCGTATGTCGGCCACGCGACGGTGGCGTCGAAGTCGAGCCCCACGACGGAACCCCCGCGGTCCATGAGAGGAAGGCAGGCCATCGTCAGGGACTTGAGTGAGTACGCACTCACCTCGACAGCGGTCGCGACATCAGTCCACTCGGTGTGGAGGAAGTTGCCACCGAGCGCTGCTTCCGGCGCGAACCCAATCGAGTGCACCACGCCGTCGATGCGATCGGTATGTGGCCGGAGCCGATCTGCCAAGGTCGCGAGGTGCTCCTGATCGGTCACGTCCAACTCGACCGTCTCGACGGGATTCGGCAGACGCGTGGCCACACGCGTCGTCAGCGACAGTGCACGCCCGAAGGAGGTCAGGATCACGGAGGCACCCTCCTGCTGGCACAGGCGCGCAATGTGAAAAGCGATCGATTGATCCGTCAACACGCCCGTGACGAGCACGGAGCGACCATCCAGGATTCCCACGCCTCTCCCTTCAGTGGCCCATGCCGAGACCGCCGTCGACCGGCACCACGGCACCGGTGACGTAGCCGGCGTCGTCCGAACACAGGAACGTCACGACCCCGGCAATCTCGTCCGGTGATGCGTAGCGCCCCAACGGTATCGACGTCAGGATCTGGTCCCGCCGCGAATCATCGAGTTCCGCAGTCATATCCGTATCCACGAACCCGGGAGCCACTACGTTGGCTGTGATTCCACGGGGACCCAGTTCTCGCGCGAGTGATCGGGCGACACCGATCATCCCGGATTTCGACGCCGCATAGTTGACCTGCCCGGGCCCGCCCATGGTCGCGACAACCGACGACACGAACACGATCCGGCCCCATCGCGCCCGAACCATCCCGCGAACCGCTGCCCGCGTCAATCGGATCGGCCCCGCGAGGTTCGTCTCGAGCACGGTATCGATGTCTGCATCGGACATGCGCATCAGCAGTGCGTCCGCAGTGATGCCAGCGTTGTTCACCAAGGCGATCACCGGTCCATGTGCCTGGGTCACATGGTCGAAGGCCCGCTCGATCGAGGCGGGGTCGGCAAGATCCAGCGAAACTGCCGCGAGACCATCGGGTGCCAACCCCGAACGGGATCCCACCACGACTGACCATCCGGCATCGCGCAACCTGCGCGCACAGGCGAGCCCGATACCGCGGTTACCCCCCGTAACCAGCACTACTCCCTCAGGTCGCACTCCGTGCCCTCCGATCGTCGATGCGGGACAGGATGATTCCCAGCGGGATGAAGATCAAGGCCAGCCACGACCCGAGCACGGGCGCGAAGACGCTGGCAATTCCCACGATGAGGAACGCGAATCCGAAGATGAATCCCCTGCGGGGACGGGTGACCGCCTTTAAATGCGGATCGCAGAGTTCCGGATGACGCAGCGCGTGCCACCCGATCAATGCCGCACTCCAGGAGATGACCGCGAGGTTGCACCAGTAGAGCAGCCCGGCTCCCCCCATACCTTCGTCTCGAGCCGTCGCGCTCGCCGCAACGCCCATCCCTTCGCCGTACATCGAACTCGTCCATGGCAGGAGCACGATGCCGATCAACCACAGCACGTTGAGCCAAAAAATCGTCGCGTCGAAGGCGGTGAGTCGATGGAACACCCGGAGGTGTGCCTGCCACATCACAGCCACCACTACGAACGTGAAACCGAAGGTGATCAACTCACTCGAGTTATCGGAGATGACGTCCCAGACCGAGCCCTCGCCCGAGGTTGCCCGAATGTCGATGACGGACAGGATCAGGAGGGTGATCGCGACCGCGGTCACCGAGTCGGTGAAACTCACCAACCGGTCGAATGACCGCTTGTCCCACATCTCAGGAATCCTCGAGGCGGTAGCCCACCTTCACCGTCACCTGGAAGTGGTCGACCGTGTTCTCTCGAACGTAGCCGCGGATCTGCTCGACCTCGAACCAGTCCACATGCCGACGCTGGTCCCCGGCCCTCGCCACGGCATTACGCACCGCGGCCTCAATGGACTCCCGGGAGGTTCCCACGATCTCGGTGATGCCGTACGCCCGATCCGCCACGTTTCGCTCCTCTCCTCGCGCGCAGCCTAGGGCTCACCTGGCGGCATGTCGCTTTCCCCCGTACCGTGGAGGCGTGGCGACATCTCCGGAGAACGTGCACACCATCACGGGTGCACAGCGCGCGCTGTCCGACGAGCAAACGTCGCGCACCCGGAAGTACCTGCTGTCGATGGGTATCCGCACCGCATGCGTGCTCGGTGCAATCGTCGTTCCGGGGTGGCCACGGTGGGTCCTGATCGCGGGGGCCGTGGTGCTGCCGTACTTCGCGGTTGTGATCGCAAATGCGGGTAAGTCACGGGACCGTTCCGGTGATCTCGGGGTGGTCCCCCAGCCCCAGGCGAGTCTCCCTGCATCCGGCACCGCGATCGAGGGCGTCATCGTCGAGCCCGATCGGTCGGGAACCTAGCGGCTTATCCTGCAGGTGTGTGGACCCTCCTTCGAACCGGCCGATGGATCGGATTCACAGCGGCCGTCGTTGCGGCGATCGTCGCATTCGGTTTCCTGAGTGCCTGGCAGTGGAGCCGTGCGGAGGAACGTCGCGTCGAACGCGTCGAGTTGACGACCCGCCTCACCGCCGAGGCCCAGCCGCTCGATTCTCCGGTCGGTGCAGCTCCCGAGTACTCACGAGTCCTCGTGGAGGGCGCCTTCATCGAAGGGAGCGATCGGTTGGTCCGCTCGCGCCCCCAGGGAGGCGGCAACGGCTTCTGGGTGGCATCGGCCTTGGAACCGGGCAACGCTCCCGGCACGCACGTGTGGGTCGTCCGCGGGTGGATGCCCTCCCAGACGGCCGCCACGACGTCGATCCCGGTGCCCCCATCGCCATCAGGCCCACAAGCCATCGCCGGATACCTCCGAGCCTTCGAAGACACCGGACCGACACCCGCAGATCTGCCCAGTGGACAGATCACCGCAATGAGCATGGCGCAACTCCCTCGACTCGACGGTGATGCATATCCCCAGTGGATCCAGTCGTCTCAGGAGGAGATCGGACTGGACGTGCTGGACCTCCCCGACATCGATGAGAGCCGGAATATCTCCTACGCCGTGCAGTGGATCCTCTTCGCCGCCGTCGCAATCAGCGGGTGGTTCGTATTCCTCCGGCGTGAAGCCCGCGAGGATGCTCAGGAAGCAGAACCGGCGAACTGAGTCGTGTACAGGTCCGCGTACATCCCGCCGCGGCCGATGAGTTCTCGGTGTGTTCCGCGTTCGACGATGCGGCCACCTGCCACGACCAGGATCTGATCGGCACGCAGGATCGTCGAGAGACGGTGCGCGATCACGAGGGAGGTCCGGTTGGCGAGGGCTGTATCCAGGGCCTGTTGCACCAGGACTTCGCTCTCACTATCGAGGTGGGCGGTCGCCTCATCGAGGATCACGATCCGAGGGGCCTTGAGCAGGACACGTGCGATGGCGATCCGCTGCTTCTCCCCGCCCGAGAGTCGATATCCGCGGTCTCCCACCACCGTGTCCAGGCCGTCGGGCAGGGTGTCGATGACATGCCAGATATGCGCCGCCTGACACGCAGCAACCATGTCCTCCTCGCTTGCGTCGGGCCGCGCGAAAGACAGGTTCGCCCGAATTGTGTCGTGGAAGAGGTGCGAGTCCTGGGTCACGGCACCGATCGCCTCGCGGAGTTCCCGAGATTCCACGTCGGCGACGTCGACTCCGCCGATGCGAACGACCCCCGACGTCGGGTCGTAGAGCCGTGCGACAAGGGCGGTGATGGTCGTCTTTCCCGCACCACTCGTGCCAACGAGCGCCGTCATCGTGCCCGCGGGAACGCTGAAGTTCATGTGATCGAGTACGTCCGCTGACGGGCGGTCCACCTCGGCCACGGCGATGGACTCCAGACTGGCCAGGCTCACGTCGCGCGCTGCCGGGTACCGGAAGGAGACGTCGTCGAACTCCACGCCGAGTGGTCCGTTCGGAAGCGGACGTGGGCGCGTCGGGGGGGCCACTAGCGGCGGGAGATCGAGTACCTCGAAGACACGCTCGAATGACACCAAGGCGGTCATCACGTCGACGCGAACGTTGGACAACGCGGTCAGCGGTCCGTACATCTGAGCGAGGAGCGCGACCAGGGCGATCAAGGTGCCCAAGCTGATCGTTCCTGCGATAACGAGATTGCCGCCGACCCCGTAGGTGAGCGCCGTGGCGAGCGCAGCGACAAGCGTAAGGGCGGTGAAGAAGTAGCGGTTCGCCATGGCTATCCGTACACCGGTGTCCCTTACCCGTGCCGCCTTGCCAGCGAACAACGCAGCCTCGCGCCCCGGGTCACCGAAGAATTTCACCAGCAGTGCGCCCGCAACATTGAATCGCTCTGTCATCTGCGAGCTCATCGAGGCGTTCGTCTGCATCTGCTCCCGAGTGAGGGCTTGAAGGGTCCTCCCCATGTAGCGCGCTGGAATCAGGAAGAGCGGGAGCAGCACGAGGGCCAAGAGGGTGATCTGCCAGGACAGTGCGAACATCGCAACCAGCACGATCACCAGGGTGATGATGTTCCCGACGACTCCGCCAAGGGTGGAGGTGAAAGCCTGCTGGGCACCGATGACGTCGCTGTTGAGCCGCGATACGAGGGCACCCGTCTGGGCGCGCGTGAAGAATGCCACCGACTGCCGCTGCACGTGGTCGTACACCTCAGTGCGCAGGTCGAAGATCAGACCCTCACCGATGCGTGCGGAGTACCAACGGCCCACAAGCCCCAGCCCTGCATCCGCAATTGCCAACGCAGTGATGAGGATCGCGGTCCACGTGACGAGACCGGCATCGCCGACGCTGATCCCCTCGTCCACGATCCGGCGAAACAGAAGTGGCTGCGCTACCGCCAGGACGGACGCGACGGTCACCGTGATGAGGAACAGCACGATCAGAGATCGGTACGGAAGGGCGTAGGACAGGATCCGGCGCTCGACCGAGCGCTGCAACCGGGTCCGGGACACGGACCGGTCGCGGGTGAAGGACTGGTAGGTCTGCCAGATGTTGTAGTTGCTCATCGCGTGAACTCGCGGATCAGATCCCGCATCCGCTGCATCTGCGTTCGACGCTCGGTCACCCACGGCTCCGCACCGGCGGAGACATCCGCCATCACCCGTTTCGCCGCCCTCAGGGCACCCGGATTGCCCGCGCGCACCTGGGCAATCAGCGCCTGGGTGGACTCCTCCGGAGTCTCGGAGAGCACTGCGGCGAGCCCCCACTCGTAGGCGGTTCTCCCGCTGATCGGCACGCCGCTGGTCAGGGCCAGTGCCCGCGAGTACCCGAGGGCCGGATACAGGTGTGCGGCAGCGCCGAGGTCGGGGATGATCCCCAGCGCGGTCTCACGCAAGACGAGGTTCGCATCCGGGTGCACCACCATCAGGTCCGCCGCGAGCGCCAACTGGAATCCCGCACCGATCGCATTGCCCTGGACCACGGCGACCACGTGCGCATCAAGCGAACGCCACACCCGGAAGGCAGCCTGAGCGGCCTGGATGAAGGCATCCAACTCGGCGTCGGTGCCCTGGGCGAGGCTGAGCAGGGAGACGTCGGAGCCCCCCGGCACGAATAGCGCTCGATCCAGTCCGGCGCTGAAGTCGGGAGCGGCGCCGTCCAGGATGACGAACCGGGTTGCGGGTGTGACCTGCTCCGCGACGGATACCAGCTCCGCCCACGTCTGCGGCGTCTGTGCATTACGGCTCTCCGGGCGGTCCAGGCGCACCCGCAGGACGTCCAACTCCTCCTGCCACACGCGCACGCCACCGGGTGTGTTCATGCCAGTTCCACCAATCCCGCGTATTCGTCGCTCCACAGGTCCTCGTCACCATCAGGCAGGAGGACGACCCGCTCGGGTGACAAGGCTGCCACGGCGCCCGGATCGTGGCTCACCAGCACCACCGCCCCCCGGTAGGACGCCAGCGCGGTGAGCACCTCCGTGCGGCTCGCCGGGTCAAGATTGTTCGTCGGCTCGTCCAGGAGGAGAACGTTCGCCCCGGACACCACCAGGCAGGCGAGGGCGAGCCGTGTCTTCTCCCCGCCCGAGAGAACATGCGTGGGCTTGTCAACCGCTGAGCCCTGGAACAGGAACGAGCCGAGCACGGTGCGCCGCGACGTCTCGTCCAAGTCGGGGGCCGCCGACGCCAGGGTCTCGTGAACCGTCGCGCTCGGGTCGAGGGTCTCGTGTTCCTGGGCGTAGTAGCCGACGACAGCGCCGTTCCCTTGATACAAGCTCCCCGTATACGACGGATGCACTCCGGGGAGGATCCGCGGCCGGGTGGTCGTCCCGGCTCCGTTGAGTCGCAGGGTCG
>JBJTBD010000073.1:0-23720 GCA_046091195.1 Actinomycetota bacterium | reverse complement strand
GGTCCGGAACTGTGGCGCCAGACCGATGGTCGCATCACGCACTTCGTGGCCGGGGTCGGAACCGGTGGCACCATCTCGGGCACGGGCCGTTTCCTCAAGGAGGCGAGCGAGGGGCGGGTGCGGATCATCGGCGCGGACCCCGAGGGCTCGGTGTACTCCGGTGGCACCGGGCGCCCGTACCTCGTCGAGGGTGTGGGGGAGGACTTCTGGCCGACCACCTACGACACCGGAATCTGTGACGAGATCATCGCGGTTTCGGACGCCGCCTCCTTCGAGATGACCCGGCGTTTAGCGCGCGAAGAGGGGCTCCGTGTGGGTGGCTCCTGCGGTATGGCGGTCGTGGCCGCACTCGATGTTGCCTCCCGCGCTACTCCCGACGACGTCATCGTCGTGCTACTCCCCGACAGCGGACGTGGGTATCTCTCCAAGGTCTTCAACGACACGTGGTTGAGCTCCTACGGATTCCTCAGCTCGGACAATCAGCGGACTGTCGGCGAGGTGCTCGCGGGCAAGGTAGGTGGACTCCCGCCGCTCGTGCATACGCACCCCGCGGAGACGGTCGCGGATGCCATCGCGATCCTCGAGGAGTTCGGTGTCTCCCAGGTCCCGGTGGTGCGCGCTGAACCTCCGGTGATGGCTGCGGAGGTCGTCGGGGCTGTCGTGGAGCGCGATCTTCTCGATGCACTCTTCACCCAGAAGGCGAAACTGTCTGATCGTGTGGACGAACATATGTCCCCTGCACTGCCGATCATCGGTGCAGGTGAATCGGTATCGAATGCCGTCGGTGTGCTGACGTCCGCGGACGCCGCCGTCGTCATCGAGGATGGCAAGCCGATCGGGATCATCACCCGGCAGGACCTGCTGGGGTACCTCGCGCGCTAGACGAGTGCGGGGAGGGCGAGTCCGGTGTTCGCATGGCACCGGTACCCGTGGGGAACCTTGTACAAGTACTGCTGGTGGTGATCCTCGGCCAGGTAGTAGGTGTGCCCCGCTGCCGGCGCGATCTCGGTGGTGATCGGGCCGTAGCCGCGGTCGGAGATCACACGCTGATACGCATCTCGGGTGGCCTCGGCCAGCGTCTGCTGCTCCGGCGTCGTGAAGAAGATCGCGCTGCGGTACTGAGTGCCGATGTCGTTGCCCTGACGGAAACCCTGCGTCGGATCGTGGTTCTCCCAGAACACCTTGAGGATGTCGAACAGCGTGACAATGTTGGGTTCGTAGGCGACCATCACGGTCTCGGTATGTCCGGTCATTCCCGTGCAGACCTCTTCGTAGGTGGGGTTGCCGGAGAAACCGCCCATGTAGCCAACCGAGGTGCTCACCACCCCCCGGATTGCCCACATCAGTTCCTCGGCGCCCCAGAAACATCCGGATGCGAGGTAGATGACCTCGGTTGACGGTGACCACGGTCCCCGCAGTGAGCTCCCGAGGACGGCGTGCGTGTCTCCCACTTCGAACACCGGCTGTGCACGGCCGGGAAGTGCGGCATCGGACGAGACCATCGAGGAGGAACGGAAACCGAACATTTCACTAGGGTACGGCGTATGGAGGGCTTCAACACGCGGGCGATTCACGCCGGGCAGGAACCGGACCCGCTGACCGGTGCCGTGGTCCCGCCGATCTACCAGGTGTCCACGTATGCGCAGGACGGCGTGGGCGGCCTGCGCGGTGGCTACGAGTACTCACGCAGTGGCAATCCCACGCGCACTGCGCTCCAGGAATGCCTTGCCTCGCTCGAGTCACCGGTGGAACCCGCAGTGGGTCTCGCCTTCGCCTCCGGTCTCGCCGCGGAGGACACCCTGCTGCGGACGGTGCTGGCGCCCGGGCGCCACGCGGTGATCCCCGACGACGCCTACGGAGGCACCTATCGACTCTTCGCCCGCGTGGCGCAGCCATGGGGTGTCGATCACACACCGGCGGACGTGACCGATCCGGCTGCGATCTCCGCGGCGATCATCCCGGGGCGTACGGCACTTGTCTGGATCGAGACCCCGACCAATCCGCTGCTCAACATCGCGGACATCGCTGCCATCGCGGATGCGGCGCATAGCGCGGGAGCACTTCTTGTTGTCGACAACACCTTCGCGTCTCCGTACCTGCAGCAGCCGTTGCTGCTCGGCGCCGATGTGGTCGTGCACTCCACGACCAAGTACCTCGGTGGACATAGCGATGTGATCGGCGGCGCACTGGTCACGATGGATGCGGAACTTGGGCAACGTCTGGCCTACCACCAGAACGCGATGGGGGCTGTGCCCGGGCCCTTCGATTCGTGGCTCGTTCTGCGCGGCATCAAGACCCTCGGCGTGCGCATGGATCGCCACTGCTCGAATGCGGCGCAGGTCTCAGAGTTCCTTGTCAGTCACCCGAAAGTCTCTGCAGTGCACTGGCCCGGTTTGATGGACCATCCGGGCCACGCGGTCGCCGCGAAGCAGATGAAGGATTTCGGCGGCATGGTCTCGTTCCGCGTCCGTGGAGGAGAGAGCGCTGCGCTGGACGTGTGTGCGCGCACGCGAGTGTTCACGCTGGGTGAGTCACTCGGGGGAGTTGAGAGCTTGATCGAGCATCCCGGGCGCATGACGCATGCGTCTGCGGCGGGAAGTCCGCTCGAAGTTCCCGCAGATCTCGTGCGGCTCAGTGTCGGGATCGAGGACGCCGAGGATCTACTCGCTGACCTCGACCGGGCTCTCGCCTAACTCGTCGGGGACGGGCTGGGCGCGGGCGTCACCGCCGGTGACTCTGTCGGGGTCGGCGTTGCAGTGGGAAGTGCGGGTGTCTCGCCGACCACGGGCATCATGTCCGCAACTCGACACTGGGGTCCGGCACAGGCTGCGAGGGCTCGTTTTTGAGCCGCTAATTGCGCGACGAGGGCAGGGTCCGCGACCGGCATCAGGTTGACGAGTTCGTACGGATCTGACTCGCGATCGTAGAGGGCCCGCGAGCCGTCCTTGTACTCCACATACAGCCACTTCTCTGTGCGGAGGGCATCGAACTGGGGTGGGTTGCCGCGTTGATAGTCCGGGTCACCCGGTCCGGACTCGCCGAGGCTCTCCGAGAGCACTCCGGTGCGCCAGGGCACAGGTGCCTGCCCGGTGTCCACGAAGGGCTTCAGCGAGCGCCCATCAACCCACGCGGGCGCCTGACGACCGAAGATCTCGGTGAACGTGGGCGCGAGATCAATGGCACTTGTCATAGCGCTGATCCGCGTGCCGGGAATCACGCCGGGCCCGACCATCACAAGTGGCACCACCGTGTCGAATGCGTACGGCGTACGCTTGCCCTTGGGTAGCCGGAAGTGTCCCAGGTGGTATCCGTTATCAGCGCTGATGACGACCAAGGTGTTCTCGGCTTTGCCGGAATCCCGCAGAGCGAACAGCACGGCCCCGACGGAATCGGCAACAGACTCTGCCGACTGCGCACGGCGGCGCCAGATCCGATCGTCACCGGCCTGTTGCTCATCGGTACGTGCCCGGAATCTCTGCAACCAGGGTGGCTCGTTCACCCCGAAGGCGTTGTAGGTCGGTGTGCGGGGTGCACCGGTGACGCCATGGGTTTCCTTGTTGCGATTCGCAACAGGTGACGGCTTGTGCGGACTGTAGGTCGACAGCATGGCGAAGAAGGGCCCGGAGGATTCCCGGATGAACGCTGTCGCCTTACGGGTGATGACGTCGTTGAGGAAGTCTGCCGGACGTCGGCCGAAGTCCTCGAGTTTTCCGTTCACGTTGAGTGTGTAGTTGTAGCCCGAGTAACTCTCACCGCGAGTGGTGGGGACGGCCCACTCATCCCAGCCCGGGGGGATGTAGGTGAGCGCATCCCGATCGGGGTACCCGTTGAGGTACTTGCCGAACATCCCGGTGCGCACGCCGGCATTGGACAACCAGACGGGCAGGTTGCTCGCCTGCTCATTGCGCTTCGTGAACGTTGCCCAGCCACCACCGGTTTCCTCGAGGTTGGAGATGACCAGGTGGTTGTGGATGTACTGCGAGCGCAGAATCGAAACGCGCGAGGGGCAGCAGAGGGAGTCGACCACCGTGTGATTGGTGAAGGTCATGCCCTGATCCTGGAGTTCCGCCAGGCGTGGGATCTGACGGAAGAGTTCCCAATCCAGATCGTCGGCGATGATGAACACGACGTTCTCGATCTTCGCTGGCGCCTGGGTCGGGCTTGGGCTGGGATCCGGCGCCGTGGGAGTGCTCGTGGGTTCCACGATCGTGTCTGCTTGCACCGCGGTCGTCACCGGTGAGAGGAGGGAGAGGCCGGTCAGTCCCGCCACGGATCCGAGAACGGTCGCGCAGGCGACAATCGCGACGGTGAGACGTCGTCGTGTCACGCGGCACTCCGTCGAAGCGTCTCGGGCATGCGGAGTACCAGGATGATCGGCAGGATCGTGAGGACCACACCGGCGGCGAACGCCCAATCGAAGTCGAAGGCGTCCACGAGTAGTCCGGCGATCAGTGGGCCGACGACCGCACCGAGGTCGGACATCATCTGATACGTGGCGACCACAATCCCTCCCTTGCGGCCACCCATGATGTCACCCACGACGGCGGACGGAGCTGAGCCGAGGAACGCCGCTCCGTAGCCCTGCACGGCCATCGATGCGAGGAACAGCAGGACTCCCACCATTCCGGCTGTGCCGAGGGTGTTCGCGGCGAAGTCGGAGGCCGTGAGCAGGATCATGCTGATTAGGGTGGCGACGGAGCCGATGAGCAGTGCCTTACGTCGACCCTGGATATCGGCCATGCGGCCCGCGGGAAGCAGCATGACCGCCTGGAACCCGGCTGCGGCGAGGAATCCGAAGCCGGACATGGACGCGCCGCGGGCCAGGCCCTCCACCACGAAGAGGGGCACGACCGAGGATCGGAGGCCGAAGGTCACGAATCCGGTGGTGAGGTTGCTGCCCAGCGCCGCCTGGTAGGCGCGATTCCGGAGAGCCTCGCGCAATTCGCTCAACCTGTTTTCGTTGCCGTGGGCAACCTCGTGTTCGCGTTCCCGCAGATGTGCACTCGATAGGTACACCACGGCCACGACTGTCGCCAGAAGAAGCGCTGCCGCATAGACGAAGAAGGGTGCGCGGATCGACCACGCCACGACGAGTCCGCCCACCGCGGGTCCCGCCACGCCGCCGAAGAGGAAACCGCCTTGGAAGGCGGCGGCTGCACGACCACGCTGCTCGGTATCGACAACGCGAAGCAGGAGAGCCATCGCGGAGACCGTGAACATTGATGAGCCGATGCCGCCGACACCACGGAGCAGGATGAGTTGGAGCAGGCTCTGGGAGAAGCCTGCAGCGAGGCTGGAGAGTCCGACGATCGCGAGACCGGACGACATGATTACGCGCTCGCCGAAGCGATCCGTGAGGGCACCGGCACCGGGAGCGCTGACGAAACGCATGAGCGCGAACACCGAGATCACGGCACTCACCTGGAGTGCCGAGACATCGAACGTCCTGGCGAAGATGGGCAGCGACGGAGCGAGGATTCCAAAGCCGAGTGCGACACAGAAGGCGATCGCGGTGAGGACCGCTACTTCCTTGGGGAGACCAGCCAAGAGGGGTGTGCGACGGATCGCACGGGCGATCCGCTTCACAAAGACACGGCGGCGGAGAGCTTCTGCGACTCGAGTGCCGCCGCGAAGACCCGATGGGACATCAAAGCCTCGTCGGGTGTGGCGCACCCGAATCGGTCGCCGAGGGCGCCAGCGCGTTCCGCAAGGTAACTCGCCCACATCTGCAGGAGTGCATCCGAGAAACCGAACTCGAAGATCGCGGCGGAGATCATCGGCCAGGCGGACACATTCCCTGGTTGGACTTCCTCCCAGACCTGCTCGGACCCACGCCGCACAAAGCGATGGAAGACCGTGGGGTTGCGTGTGCTGAAGCGGACTCCGGCATCCATCCCGAGTGCTTCGAACACCCAGGTGTTCGTGTTGCCAGGCGAGATACGACGCGTTTCCCAGATCATCGGGAATGAGCGACCCGGATGGCTCGCTTCCCGTGCGCGCAGGAGGAGCATCGCGTTGTCCCAGGTATCACATGCAACGGTCTCGCTGCTTCCCGCGCTCGCCGGACGCTCGGTGACGATCGAGTCGAGTACCGCGAAGACCTGCGTGGGTTCATAGCCGAGTCGCAAGGGGACATGGGCTACATGCATCCCGAGATCACCCATCACACCGATCTCGCCGCAGGTCTCGGCGCGCCGCTTCCAGTTGATCGGCTTGTTCCGATCGATGTCGGATGAGTGGTGGAAGGCGGCACGCACCTCAATGAGTTCACCGAGATCGCCGCAGGCAGCAAATGCGCGCTGGGCACCGGGGAAGAAAGGAAGCTCACTACTCACCCGGACGAATCCGGGTGAGGCGTCGATGGCCGCGACGATTCGTTCCGCGGAGGCGAGGTCGATACCGAATGGCTTCTCGCCGAGGAAGTCACGTCCGGCATGAGCGGCAGCGATGTAGATCTCCTCATGGAGGTTGTGCGGAACTGCGATGTAGAGGACGTCCACGTCATCGCTGGCGATCAGGTCCTGCCAGTGCGGGGTGCTGAGGGCTATGTCGGCGTTCGCCTCGAACCAGGCACGGGCAGCAGGATTCGGATCCGCGATCGCAGTCACGCGCGGCTGGGCTGGATGGTCGACGAGGTGCATCCACCGCCCGCTGAGCGCAACGAGTTCGCGGCCCATCAGGCCGCCTCCGATGACCCCTATTCGGACCGTGCTGCTCATCCTGCGGCGAGGATTTGTTCAGCCTGCTCGACCGTGGCGTTCTGATGGAGCATCGCCATCAGTGCTCGGGTCATCGCTCCAGGATTCGGGTGTTGGATGATGTTGCGCCCGTAGACGATTCCAGCGGCTCCCTGGTCGAGTACCGACTTGGTTCGCTCGAAGAGTTCACGGTCGCTGACTCGACCTCCACCGCGCACAAGTACGGGAATGCCCGTTGCCGTGCGCACAACGTGGTGGTAGTCGCTTGCATTGTCGGTGGGATCCGCCTTGATGATGTCCGCACCCAACTCGACGGCTTGCCTGACCAGCGGCACGATCGTGTCGACGTCACCGTTGACCGAGTAGCCACCACTCGAGCCCTCCTTCATGACGAGTGGCTCGACCATCAGGGGCATTCCGTACCGATCGCAATCCTGGCGGGCGCGCAGCACGTTGCCGATGCACGCCTCCTTCACATCGGGGCGCCCTGGTAGGTCGAAGAGATTGACCACGATGCAGGCCGCGTCCAGTTGGACGCCTCGCAGGGCGGGATCCGGGATCATCAGGCTGAACATGTGCTCGGGAAGTGGTGACCCGTACACATTGGCCACGTCCGTCCGCATCACGAGCGCTGGTCTCGCCCGGCCACCGTTCTCATGTTGCAGGAGGCTCGCCTGCCCCTGGGTGAGTTGGATGGCGTCCGGGTTGGCCGCCACGAGAGTGGCGACGGCCGTACGGAGGTTCTCGATTCCGGCGAGGAAGGCGCCTTCCCCGAAGAAACCGTGATCCACGGCAACGTCGAAGCACCTGCCTGAGGATGGATCGAATAGGCGGTTCATCCGCGGTGTGATGTCAGTCATGCCGCTCCCTAGGCGAAACCATGATGGGATGAGGCCTCGAGCCTATCCGTGGCGGCGCAGGGTGGTGTGACATTGCCGCGGGCTCGGGGAGGGTGAAGCCTTATGGCGGGGACCGACTCGCAGCGCTCAGCCGTCTACGCGGCGGAGGATCAGTGGTCGGCGATCCTCGACAGGGGCGGGATCGTCGATTTCTTCGGGTCCACGCTGGTCGTCCCCACCCAGCGGAGGTTCGGGGATCTCCAGGCCGCTCGTGACTACGTGCAGGGCGTGTGCGCGATGATCGGGGTCGAGGCGCCCGTCGTGCGCGCCCGTCGGGGACACACGCGCGCCCATTACGAAAGCTCCACGGCGACGATCGCGATCCCCGATATGGAGTCCACGGGTGCGTGGGCGGGGCGGGAATCCGTCGTGCTGCACGAGATCGCCCATCATTGGACGTTCCTTACCTGCGGCTCACTGACCCATGGCCGTGACTTCCGGTCCGCCATGCTGACCGTCGTGTCGGAAACCCTGGGCGATCAGGCGGCACTGCTCTTGCGAGCGGGGTATGACGGAGCGGTTCGTGGCTGATCTGACGCGTCGGATCACCGCCCTCCTGGATAAGGCGGACCGCACCGACAATCCCTTCGAAGCCGAGGCCTATGTGCTGAAGGCCCAGGCGCTGGCGACGATGGCGAGCATCGATCTCGCCGCTGCCCGCGTGCGGGCACCCGAACAGCAGGAACCTGTGACGCGCACGGTCATCATCGGCGAGAAGGGCCGGAGGGCGAATCAGCACCTCATCGGACTGTTCGTAGTCGTCGCCCACACAAACTCCGCCCACGTCGATGTGGCGTCGGACTCCACCTACGTGATCGGTTACGGCATGCCGCGTGACCTCGATGTCGTCGAGGCCCTCTTCGCTGCGATTTCCGTGCAGATGGTGGCCGCGGCCGGCACGTACATCACCGGCGGTGCCTGGCGCGGGGAGACCTATGTGCAGCGGGGGACCCGCCACACCAGGAAGCCCTTCACCGCCCAGACGGCCCGCGCGGCCTTCTACCGCGCCTATGTCGAGCGCATCGGCGAGCGGCTGCAGGAGGCACGCCGGGAAGGCATCGTGGAAAGCGATCGGGCGACCGCGGGGGGCGCGGGGGAGCTTGTCCTGCGCGACGCGGAGCGTCAGGTGCGGGACTACCACCGCCGTACGTCGTCGGCACGCGGCCGCTGGGGTGGGTACTCCGGGGGCGCCCGGCCTTCGGGAACCGCGGGTGAGCAGGGCCGGGCGGCCGCCGGCCGCGCCCGCCTGGCCGGCCAGGGGGAACTCGGCCAGCGGGGTCGATTGGGGCCCGGGCATCCCGGCTGAGCAGTACGCACGTCATAAAATACTCAAAAGGTACTTATCGCCCATTTTCGACGTCTGTGTGGCACCCGGGGATTCGCACCGCAGACTGGCAGAGTGGAGGCATCCTGCTTCCCCCAGGAGGACCTGTGATTGGCGATGTGGTGAGGGCTATTGCAGCCATGCTCGCCGCCGAACAGGTGGCGGGCGTCCATCCGACCGTGGCCTTCGAAGCTCCGAAGAAGGATTGGGCCGCTGCGCGCACGTCTCCCACGCTGAATCTCTTCCTCGCGGACATCCGCGAGGATCTGACGAGGCGAACGACCACTCTCGTCAAGGAGAAGAACGCGGACGGTGTCGCGGAGTACTACCGCCAGCCATTCCGCTTCTACGACCTCACCTTCACGTTGACGGCGTGGACGAATCGGCCCGAGGATGACTACGCACTGCTGGGGCTCGCGCTCATTTGTCTGAATCGCTACGACTACGTCCCTCCATCGTTCTGCAGCGACGAGCTACAGGCGTTCCTCGATGAGGGACACGTGCTCAACATGCGCGTGGGCGGCAAGATCTTCTCCGATCGGTTCGCAACTGAGTTGTTCTCGGCCATGGGAACCGATTACCACGCGATCGTCTCCGTGGTGATCACGCTTCCAGTACCGGCCGGGGTGCGCGAACCTGCGGGTCCGCCGCAGACCCAGCCGCCGAGGATCGGTGTCACCGATACGCGGGGCCCCTCCACCGATGAGATTCTCGGCCGGGACCCGAAGGATCCCGATGCGGGTCTCCGCACGCGCACGAGGGCCACGCAATGATCTGGACTCTGTCGCGAGCCGAACTCGCCCCCTTCGATTCGATCATGATGACTCTCGCCATTCTCGGCGAGCGCGTTGCGCGGACGGTGGAAGCCACTCGCCTTGAGGGCGATGTTCCCGATGAGCACCGGGGATCGTTCTTCCCGCACGACTTGATCATCCGCGATGCTCGATCTGCTCCGCCCGGCGCGGAAGACGTCACGTTGTCACCATCTGATCTGCCCGAGTACCTCGTGTCGTGGGCAGCCACGATCGGACTCACCGATCGGGAACTCGGGGCGATCCTTTTGGCCGCGTCACCTTCACTCGATCCGCGCTTCGAACACTTCTTCATCGTCTTGAACAACGAAAGTGGAACCTCGGGACCCTCCATCACCACGGCACTCCGGCTGCTGGGGCTCGATCCAGCGGATCCCGACAACAGGGCGATGTTCGATGCGGATTCCCGGCTGTGCTCCCTGGGTCTGATCGAAGTCAAACGGGAGAATCATCCGTTCCCTGCTCGGACACTGCACGTGTCCGAACGTGTGGTGCGCCACATGCTCGGTGATGACCGCTTCGGGCCCGAGGTTGACCCGTTTCTGCGACGTATGGATGCGCCGGACGTGGGTCACGAGTTGCTGCCACGTGAACCCGCCAGTCCCGAACCCGCCGGGTTCGCCGACACGGCGGGGTCGCTCCCAGTTGTGAAGGCCCACCCGGGATCCGGAGCGCTCAGCCGTGCGGTGGCGCTTCTCGCCTCCGGAGGTCGAGACGTGCTCATCCTTGATGGCGCGCACCTACCCACCGAGGCGGATGCTCGACGCGCGATCGTGCGCGCAGCCTTCACCGAGGCCGCCCTCGCTGCCCGTCCGTTGATCATCGATGACCGCGCAGTGACCGCGGAGGCGGTTAAGGCCGACGTGGCCCTGGGCCAGACGTTCCAGGTTCCCACCGTGCTGCTCGCCCCCGGGAAGGTAACGATTGCGGACACTCGGTGCACGGAAGTCGAGCTTTCTCCCGCCCCCGAGCGGCTGCGGACTCAGTGGTGGTCGGCACTCGGCGCACCCGGGTCCCCCGGACTGAAGAACCTGCTCCAGCGTCTGGAGCCGGAGCAAATCCGAACCCGACTTGCCGAAGGTGACTCTGCCCGCATGGGACGCATTACGGGTGGCTATGCGCGGCAGACGCAACCGATGTTCCTCTTGGACGATGTCATCCTCCCCGCGCACGTGCGCGCCGAGCTCGATCACCTGCTCGACCGCGTGCGCCTGCGGCCCACGGTGATCGACGACTGGGGGATGCGCCCGGGCGGCCTGCGCGGCCGCGGCATCACTGCCTTGTTCGCCGGAGAGTCGGGTACCGGTAAGACCATGGCAGCGGAAGCCCTCGCCGGTGAGCTCGGAACTCCGCTCTTCCATGTCAATCTCGCCAGCGTCGTCGACAAGTACATCGGTGAGACCGAGAAGAATCTCGAGCGGGTCTTCTCCGAGGCGGAGAATCTCGATGGCGTGCTCCTCTTCGATGAGGCTGACGCGGTCTTCGGGAAGCGCTCGGATGTCTCTGACGCACGTGATCGCTATGCCAACCTTGAAGTCGCGTACCTCCTGCAGCGCATCGAAGCGTTTGACGGGCTCGCCATCCTGACGACGAACCTGCGGTCCAACCTCGACCCCGCATTCGCCCGGCGGCTCGATTGCATCCTCGACTTCCCTGCTCCCGACGCGGATCTGCGGGCATCAATCTGGCGTGCCTGCCTGGGTGAGGCGGGGGCGCAACTCACTGATGAGGAGTACCGGCGCCTGGCCACCCTCGACATGGCGGGTGGGGCGATCCGGTCATCGTCTGTGTCGGCTGCCTTCATGGCTGCGGGCGCCGATCAGCCCCTGACCTTCCTCCACGCCGTCCGCGGCGCCAAGCGGGAATGGGTCAAACTCGGACTTCTTGCGTTCCCGCTTCAGTCGGCGCTGGATGCCTCAGCGCCACCGGATCGGGGAGGGGGATAGCCGAAGTGGCCGACAACTTCCCCTCGCCACCCACACCCGAATCCGGTGAAGACCAGTACCGACGCTGGGTCGAACACATGAAGTCGACCATGCGCACGGGTCGACCCCGGACGCCCGAGCCGACGACGGCCGCATCGACTGATGCAACCGTCACTGCGTCGTCCGGGGAAACCACTCTCGTGATGGACACTGCGGGCTGGTTCGCGGGTGATGACTCCACCGTCGAGCGCTCGGTACTGCCACGCCCGATCGTGTCATTGAGCCAATCGCACGTTGAGGCAGCACCCGGTCAACCGGTGCGCTTGAAGATCACCGTGCGCAACGTGGGTTCGGTCGTTGAGACCTACTCGCTCAGTGTCGTCGGCCCCGAGGGATCATGGCTGTCCGTCGTGCCGAGTGAGGTATCGCTCTTCCCCGGTGCCGAAGGGTCAGCGGCGCTCATCATCAAACCCGGACGCACGTCGAAGCTCCCATCGGGCGACTACGTGATCGGCGTCATGGCGCGCTCCGAGGTCGATCCGCACGAGAGCACGGTGGCTGAAGTCACTATCTCGGTGACGCCTTTCTACGACTCGAGCCTGAACCTGAGCCGAACAACGATCGACATCCGACGCCGCGCTACGACGTTCGCCCAGATCTCGAACAACGGCAATGCGTTCGTGGACTACCGACTCGACGTCGCCGACCCTGACGGGTACCTGCGGTTCCGGGTTGAGCAACCGGACTTCACACTCGCACCCGGTGACACCGTGTGGAAGAAGGTCACCGTCTCTGCCCCGCTGCACTTGTTCGGTTCGTCTCGAACGTTGAGCATGGTCGCGTCGCTTACGGCGGTTCGCGATCACACGCAGGGCGTTGCCTTGGAGGAAATCCGGCCCATCATCCAGCGTGTGACGCTCGTGCAACGCCCGACCATCCGTTTTCGACTGGGAATCCTCGGCCGGATCCTGTTGCTTCTCCTCATTGCCGCCCTCGTGATCGCATTCGTACTCAGTCGCAAGAGTCTCACCGGGTCACCCGACGTCAAGGTGGGGCCACCCGCTCCTCCCCAGAGCCTTGCGGCTCAGGCCTACGAGGGCTCGCAGGTGCTGCTGACGTGGCAGGCATCACCTGGCGCCCAGGGTTACTCGATCTACGCGGTGGGCAGTACCGGCAACGCATTGATGGCCGCGAGTCCATCGCCCAGCGCGAGTCCATCGCCCAGCGCGAGTCCGAGCGCATCGGGTTCCGCTGCACCCATGGCGAGTCCGACTCCCGTGCCGAGTCCGGTGCCGACGTTGAGCGCCACGCCGACCCCCTCTGCTGCGGCCACTCCGACCCCGACATCGACCACCGCGTCGTTCTCGGCGAGCGGAATGGGCCTCGGGTCCATGCGCGCTGCCATGGTGTTCGTGCCCGCAGAGGGCACCGTGACGCCGAGTCCGAGCGCATCGAGTGGCTCCCCTGCGCCATCGGGCGACGTGGATCTCGCCGAGACGGACATCGAGTCACCCTCCTGCGGTGACTGCACCCATGTCGCGGACGTACCCAGCGGCACGACTCGCTACATCGTCACCAAGACGATGCCCGGGCAGGACAACTGCTATCGCATCATCGCTACCGCGGGATCCTCCACGTCCCTCTACACCCCCGACGAGTGCGTCTTCATCGAGGGAACACCGATACCTGGGACGTCTACGTCCTCCACGGGAACGTCCTCCTCGGGAACGTCAGCCACTCCCGGAGTGTGCCCTCCCTCCCAGCCTCTGGCATCGGCCTTGACGTCCACCTCGGTTGCGATCACCTGGCTTCCGCCGACCGAGTACAAGGCATCCGAGGCGTCTAGCACGTCCAAGAAGGGCAAGAAGAAGTACAAGAAGTGGAAGAAGAGGCCCTTCACCACAGCCGATAGGGGACTGCGTTCCATAGTCAAAGCCGGTGGCGGCACGAGTGACGGCACCGCAACGACGGCCCCCCCTCCGTGCAACCCGCAGTTGCCGGTCACGGGTTTCGAGCTGCAACGTCAAATACTGGACGGCTGGGCGACCATCACACCGGCGCCGAGCGCGAGTGACACAGCGATGGAGGTCGGGAGCCTCCAATCGAGCACCAAGTACTGCTTCCGAATGCGCAGCCAAGCCGCGCCGAGCCCGTCGGCCTACTCCGGGACATTTTGCGCGAAGACCCTCAGCGCGTCAGCTCCCACTACGCCCGCACCCACGCCCAGTCCGACGCCGACTCCGTCCGCCGCGGCGCTCGATCCGACGGGTGCACGCCCCACACCCGCGGCCGCGATCATCATCGAAGGTCTGCGTTGACGGCACTCTGACTAGGGGGTCGCCGACGGAGACGGCGACGGTGCGGGACTCGGTGACCCACTCGTCGCGGCGCTGGGAGTCGGTGATGGGACCTTCGTGGCCGGTTCCCGGAAGTCGAAGTCGAACAGATCGGCAAGGGTCCACATGGGGAGGAACTGAATTCCCGTGATCGCCACCTGTCCGCCGCCTCCGGGTGCGTAGACGTCCGGCAGGGCCGGCGGGTAGACGGAGTCGATGCGCAGGATCACCTTGTTCGTGTAGACGGCCGGAAAAGTCACCACGCTTGCCCAGTCGGGAGGCTCCACGATGACAGGCAATGACGCCTGGACCGACGGCGTCGCCGTGGGGGTGGGTGCGGATGCGGTGGGTGACGGCGATGCGGTCCCCGAACCGGAGGGACTCGGACTGGCCGAGCTCGTAGGCGATGCGAAGGGAGATGCGGATGAGAATGTGGGGCTCGGACTCGCGGAGGGCACGGTGTCGGAATCGAGTTCGGTGAAGACGAGGGTGAGGTTCTCCGGGGTGGCGAGTGCGCGCACCGCGAACTGGCCGTTCTGTATTCCGGGACGGAGGACCATCCGGTCGATGCGCACGGGTTCGCTGAGGGTGAATGTCAGGGTGCTCCCCGCCCCCCAACTCGGTCCGGGTGCCGATGCCCAGAAACTCGTCGCATCGTCACCGATGACGGATGTGGGCGGGTAGCCGTAGCCCGTCGAACTTGCGGTGACGTTGGTGATGATGACCGGGGTTCCCAGGTCCGGATCGACCCAGTACGCGACGGCTCGCACTCCGTCTCCGAAGAATTGACGTATGGGTTGGCTTGGAGGCGCTAGTAAGATCCATCCGATCACGAGAGCCACGAGAGCCATGAGGGCAACGGATGTCCAGTCCGTGCGCCGCGGCGGCTTCTCGGATGGCGCCAGTGCGTTGGTCAACGCTTGGGTGTGGGGAACCGAATCTCGAAGGGTGTAGCCGCAGCGAGCGCAGTACGAGGCGTCAACGTAGTTCCGGAATTTGCAGTTGGGGCAGGGCAGTCCACCGGCGACACCGAGGTCGTCGGCGCGGCCGATCGGGATCGTGCGCCGCTGTTGCGCTTCCTGACGCGTCGGTGCCTCGGCGGCAACGGTCTGGGGCACGACAGGGGCCTCCACCACGTAGGTGAAAGCGGCGTCATCCGATTGATCGGTGCTCGTTGGCCCTCCGGGTGAGGTGTGTGCGCCAGCCGGCGCAGTCGAGGTGGTGCTGCGGCGCCCCCAGAATCGCCACCACGGTGCTACCCCGCCGAATCGGCGGTCGGGCCTCGCCGGCTTCTCGGGCTTTGGGGGCGGCACTGCGGGGGCAGGTATCGGGCGCGCGGGTGCCGTCGCCGGCTTGTCTGCGGAAGCCTCTGCCGGCGCAGTCGCGGCACCGGTGCTCAAGGCGTCAGTCTCCGCCTGCTCCGCGGGAGTGGGTGCCGCGTCCATATCCTCCGGTGGCTCCGGAATCCACGGCGGATCGCCCGAGAACTCGAGGTAGGCGCCGCAACTCGGGCAGTACGGTGTCCAGGTCGTGACCGTTCCGCATCGTGTGCACCGGATGGGTGTCTTCACGAGGCCTCGGTGAGTGTCGAATCGACGTGCGCAGGGACTGCGGAGTCCATGACGAGACTGACGAGTCCCATGTCCACCGTTCCACCCTGACGGGCACGCACAGTGACCTTCACGGTCGGCGTCGGTGGGATCGTCCAGGTGGTCGGATCCGTCGAATCACGACTTGTGATGACGGAACCGCTTTCCTCTATCGTGACGTCGAGTTCGAAAACGGTCGTCAAGAAGTCTCGGATACCCCGAGCGGTCCCGCGGAACTCGTAGAAGCGGATCGCATGCGCGAGTGATTTGCGCACAGTGTGCTGGTCCCATCCCAATTCCGGATTGACCAGGATCCACGAGCACATGTACTCCACGAAATCCATTGGTGCGAGGAAGACATCCAAGTAGGAGTCGTAGCAGTCGAGTACCGAGATGATCGGGGCGAGCACCTCGTCCAGGCTCGAGCAGATCTTCTGAGCCACCTGATCTTCGATGAGCATGGACGACGTGTAGTTGATCATCGGGAAAGGTGTCTTCAGTCCCGGCACAAGGCGTCGTTCGGTGTGCGCGGGTATAGCGGCTGCTACATCCTGGGTCGTCATGTCTTCAGGACCTGAAAGTCACTCGCGAAACTGAACAGCAGATCATGCGCTTGCAGGACGATGCGATCGGTGGGTTCGGCCCGCTGCTCACTGACGGCATCAATGGGAATGAGGCGAACGACGTCCAGGTAGGCGATCCCAGGGACCTTCTGAAGGACGCCATAGATGTCTCCGACCGAGATATCCCGGCCGAAGGGCCAGCCGGTTCCGTCGTAGCCCCCGCGCAGCGGATGGATGAAATTCGCAACGGCGGCATCGGCGATCTGGAAGATCTGGGGGGCGTCGACGCCGGGCGCCAAGGCGATCCGAGCGGCCACGGACATGCCGAGGTAGCGCGGGGGCTCAATGCGAACGGTGGTGCCCACGAGTCTGCGGTCGTCGATGTAGTGCTGGACGCTGTCGAGCACCTCTTGACTTGGGCGTAGCACCTCGAAGGGAACGCGCCCATCGGGGATGTCGGGGACGACGAGCACGAGGACGGTGCCCGGACTACCTACGTGCGAACCCGGTAGGCACTTGGCACGCGCAATCGATGGCGCTGCACGGTGAACGAGGAGTTCGAAGTCACCCGTGCTCACGGCGCGATCACGTGCGCGGACGAGCAGAGCGGCCCGCGCCTTGAGATCGTCGAGGCTTTCCGCGTCGACACCACCGATCGCGGGCACGATGTTCTGCACTCGGGCGATGAACGGAATGCTGGTGCGCATCAGGCGCAGTGCGCCGGCCTCCAGGTTCCCGTGCACGCCGCCGCCCGCGCGATAGCGGGGCACGCGCACCGTGGCGTTAGAGTCCGGCGTTGCCCCGAACGTCTGAGCGCTGCCATCCTCCATTCGGATGAGTGGTCCGAAACGCAGCGTCCCGCTGACGGAATCAAGGGTGAAGACGCGAGCATCCGGGTCCTCGTTTGCGAATGTCTCCACCCGAGTCCAGGTCTGCCACCCCTCCGGACTGCTCACATCGATCGTGAGGTCATCCTGCTCGGAGACGAGCGGGAAGCGGCTCAACTGCATGGCTGCTCCGGGGGTTCCGGACGTTCGTCCGAGGGTCTCGTTGGTCACGATTTGGCAGTGTGAGGCGGGTACGCGACCACCGATCGTCACCACGGAGATGGAATGGATGGTCGGGCTCGCCTTGTACGTCGGCTGATCGCCCTGTGCCTCGACGATCCGGCACCGGAGCCATGCGGCCTCAATACTGCCCAGACTTGAGAGCTGATGGCCATCCACGTAGAGCCGGATGGTGCCCTTGCGGTTGAGGCCGCCCGTGGTGTCCGAGATCAGTTCCACCCCATACCAGGCCTGGCCATCCCAAGCCTCGAAAACCCGGGGTGGCCTGAGGGGATCGACACCGATGCCGTCGATGCGCGAATCGACCTCGAACTCCAGGATGCAATGCGCGGCGGGCTTGGACAAGCCGATGAAGAAGGCGTCACCAACCGCGGGAGTCTGCGAGAAGGCGGCCTGGTCGGGTCCGGTGCCAAGGCTGGGTTGGACCACGCTGAAGGTGCCACCGCTCGGTTGGGAGAGGAGGGACTTCACTGCGACGGAGACGATCGACAGATCCTCATTCGTGGTGAAGACGATGGGAGCCGCTGTTCCCTTGCGTGCCGTGGAAACCTCAACGCCTTCGGAAACCAGGATGTCGTTCGCCTGCGGAACGGTGAGGGTGAATTCGAGCGTCGTGTACGCGGCGGAAGGTGGCCGCAGGGATTCGCCGAGAAGTTCGAGGAACTTTATGTAGTGGAGGTCTGGCACTTGGTTGAGCCGGAAGACCAATTGGTCCACCATGTAGGCGAAAGTTTCGATGAGGGTGATGCCGGGATCGGCGACGTTGTTGTCGGTCCATTCGGGGGCTCGGCGTTGGAGGAGGCGCTTGCCTTCGTCGACGAAGTCCTGGAATGCGCGATCGTCCAGGTTGGGGGTGGGGAGGCTCACGATTTCTCCTGGGGTAGCGGGGGAAGTGCGTCGTCCTCATTCGGAATCAAGTAGAACGGAACGAGGAGATTCCGGACGTCGTAGGTGTCCTTCAGTCGGTACGTGACCATGATGTTGGCGGTGGTGTTCTCATTGTCGAAGTTCACCGAGACCTTCACAACGTCGATGCGGGGTTCCCACCGCTTCAGTGATGCGGTCACCTGTGCCTGGATCTGCGTGGAGAGTTCCGGTGAGGGGGTCTCGAACACGAGGGCGTGGATCCCGCAGCCGAATTCGGGCCGCATGGGGCGTTCCCCGTAGGCCGTTCCGATGATGAGGGCGATGGCGCGCTCAACGTTCGCGGACCCGCCGACGAGGCTGAGCCGACCGCGCTCGTCGAAGCGCAGGGGATAGGCCACCCCCTGGCCGATGAAGTCGGTGAGTCCCATGGATTAGGCCCCCAGGTTCACGATGCCGCCGGTGATGTCGACCGCGGGGGCAACGATAGAGGCGTCGGCTTCGGCCTCCAGATTGATGGATGCCGCGGAGATGGCGATCTCGCCGCCGGCGGTGATCTCGATCGCGCCCTCGGCGCTGATCGATACGTCCCCTTCTCCGTTGATGGCAACCGCGGCGGAGTTCACGGTCACCGCCCCCTCAGACTCGATCGTGACGTCCGCTGCGCTGGTGATCAAGATGGGTTGTCCTTCGACCGTGATGATCTCGATGCCTGTCTCGGGGGACAGGCGGATGATGGTCGATGCACCCATCGTGGTGTTCAACACGACGCCGGGTGTTTCCGGATCATCCATAAACAGCAACTGGTTGCCCAGTCGCGAGGTGAACCCGCGGATCATCGGCACACCCTCGACTGCTTCCTCCCACGGGACGCCAGGCTGGCGCTCGAGGTTGTACAGGCCTCCGAGGACGTAGGGGGAGTCCAATTGACCGTTGCCGAAGGCGACGAGGACCTCGTCGAGGGGCTCGGGGATGATCTGCATGCCCATGACTTCGCCTGCTCCCGCTTGGACGACTCGGGCCCAGTTGCTCACGTAGAGGGGATCAAGCCACGGGAAACTCAGGAGCACGCGACCGAGCTGCTCGGGATCTTCGGAGTCCGTGACTATCGCGGGATAGACACCGTGGAGTTTGCTGGTCTGGCGCGGTTCCGCCGCTCCTTGCAGTCCGGCGAGCGTGCGGTCCTCCATCCCACTGCAGACGACATGGGTGCGGTAGCCGAACTGCGTGGGAAGGAAGGTGTGTGTGACGGCGGTTATCGTGTATTCGCCCGTGAGGACGCCTGCCTCGCTGAGTCCGAGGGCGCGACTGGGCATGCAGTAGGGGTTACCCCGCAAGGTGATCT
Source organism: Actinomycetota bacterium (assembly GCA_046091195.1). GTDB lineage: Bacteria > Actinomycetota > Actinomycetes > S36-B12 > S36-B12 > VGCC01. Next base: position 4,298 of record JBJTBD010000073.1, on the reverse strand, counting down.
CGACGTTGGCGTACGCACCGGACATCCGGAACGCCAGACCCTCGCTCGCGGCCTCCGCCTGCATCTCGTTCTGGGCGAAGCGGGTGAAGTTCACGTTCTGGTTGACGCCGCCCAGTTCGGCCCCGAGTTCCTCCGGCAACACGAGATTCAAGGAACTGTCGCCGATGGTCGGGCCTTCGCCGAGTCCCGGCGCACCTAGCGTCTGATCCCAACCTCGGGCTGAGGACACTGCAGTGATCCCGGCACCCGATACGGACGCTTTGAGATTCAGGATGCGCTCGTCGCCGACATCGAAGGAGAGGGGTGAGATCTCCACGCCCGGGACGGGTGGTGGCGCGGTCTCCGCGGGTGTCTGCGGAGCGAACATGAGGGTGGGGATGCCGGCGATCGGATCGATCGCCACGTACACCACGTAACCGATCTCGCGGGAGAGACGGACGAGGAAGTCCCAGTCGGATTCGTTGGACTGGACCGTCATCGGGTAGACGGTGGGGTAGGGGGTGGCGATGGTGGGAATCTCGTGTTCGAGCCCGATCATCTCCGCGATCTCTGGATACATCATCATCGGGTAACCCTTGGTACTCATCCCGTGCAGCATGCGGTGACCGGCGTCGTATCCACGGACTCGGCTCACCCGCCCGGTTACCTTCTCGAATCCCACCTCGACGCTTTCGACTTGGCCAGAGAAGACGACCTCGCCGACCGGGTTATCACCGACGACAGCCCGGATCTCCATGAAGTTGCCGATGGCCAGCCCTGCCTCCTCGACGAGGAGGAAGAAGGGGTCGGCGAACTCGACCTCGCACATCGTCGGGAGGTTGACCTGGGCGTCCACTTGGATGCGTCGAATCTGGTTGGACACCGTGGGTAGCACCGGAAGGTCATCGACGAACAGTCGAAGACTGAGATCGCCGGCGGGCCCGAGGCTCATGATCCGCTCTTGCGCGGGGTTCCCCGGGGATTGTCGGCTGTGGGTGCCGGCCGCACGGGACGCCCGGACTCCCCGCGACGTGGGAGGGCTGCGCGGTCGGGCACGAGCAGGCGCCGTCCCGCTTTCACCCGCAGCGGATCGGTGATGCCGTTCGATGTCGCGAGGTCACGCCAATACGCCGGGTTCTTGTACGCGCGGAAGGACACGTGTGCCAGCTGGTCGCCGTAGTACACCTCTTGACTGCGACGGGGGAGGTCACCACCGGAGGTGGGGTTGGTGGGAAGCGACGTGGGTGGGTACTGGGTGATTTGGATATGTCCGGTGGCGCGCGTGGGTCGACCGCTGGGATCGAACTGCGTGAACTCGGCGGTGACGTTCTGCACGTAACTCACCGGCGATGTGAAGTCGCCCCACAGCACCATCACCATCGGCGATGTGCCGACACCCATGACTGCCATGAGGGGGTCCACTTCCATGAGCGCGAGCAGTCGCTCGACGTCGGGAAGCACTGAACTCGCCTGGGAGATCCCGCCTTGACGCGCATCGGAGAGCGTGCTGTCCAGGATGTAGTCGAATTCGATGTTGAGGGGATTCGTGCCGAGCCATTGCACGGGTCCGGAACCGATCGCATCGGGGACCTGGTCGGCCTGTCCCCAGCCGCCCTGCTTACTCACCGAAATGCTGGAGGGAGGGACCCAAAACGTGATCGCGGGAAGTGCGCCGGCCACGCTGGTGATGCCCTGGGACTGAACGTCGACGGCGGATGCGACGAGACTCGTGGCGCTGTAGGCAGCTGCATCTCCTGCCACGGTCCAACTTGTCATGGTCGACAGCGCGCTCGACATGGGATTGTCGGCGCCGCCCGGCATGACCACTAAGCGGAAGGGCTCCACTGCCTCCGGCTCGTCGATCCCGGGGGTGAGGTTGTCGCTCGTCACGAAACCTGAGTGGCTGAAGGTCAAAGACTCCGTGCTGAACTCGGAGCCGGCACCGGCATAGAAGTTCGGTTGATTCCACGACACCGGGTATGCGTCACGGAAGTTGTAGACCGCCTGCTGCAGAGTGCCCCGCACGTCGAGGTAGTTGATCGAGATGGCGACGCTGGAAGGTCCCTGTTCGGACGCTGCCGCGAACCACTGTGGGATCCATCCTGACTGATTCGGGGTCCAGGGTCGGGTGAGCGTGACGTTCTCATACGTCAAGTCGCCGATCATCTGGAAACGGGAGCGTGAGAAACCACCCGGATAGAGGTCCTGGGAACCCAGGGACATCGATCCCATGTCGATGGACTGCCAGTTCGCACCCAGGGTGCGGTCTGCAGCGATCAGGTCGACGCTGAGGGAGAACCCGACGAAGTTCGTTGCCGTATACGTCGGATCAAAGGGTTCCGGAGACTGTGACATCGATCAATCATCCCTCATCAGTCGTCCACGTCGTTCCCGGTCGAGGAGGAATTCATTGCGCAGCATGTAGCGGATATGCGGATAGAGGGCCTGCGCGTGGCGCTGCAACCAGACGTCGTCGGTGGCCGTATCCGTCGAGGCCGAGGGTGCATTGGCCGACGAGCTGGGCGCTTCCGGCTTGCTCCCTCCCTGGCGTCCTGCGGAACCGGCATCCGCGTTGTTTTGGAGTGGTGGGCTGGGAACGGGCGGCGGCCCCTGCTGGGATGCGCGGCGTTGGACGGGTTGCGCCGGGGACGCGGGTGCACTCAGCGGCGCCGGTTGCGTGGTGATGGACGGCGGCACGACCGGACGGACTGGGGCCACCGGTGCACTCGTATTCTCGGTGGCCGAGGACGCGGGTGCGCTCGACGCGGTCTCGCGGGGCGGGCGCGGAGCGGGCACCGGAGCGTTCGCGCGCACTCGAGGCAGCGACGCGGCGCGTCCTGGCGAGACCGGCAAGGAGGACCGCTGCACTGCGGGGCGCCCTGCGGGTGCATCGCCGGAGTGGTTCGTGTCGGCAACGCGGGTGGCGGGCAGCGCACTGCGCGAGCTCAAGCCCAAGGTCGAACCCGAACTCACACTCGATTCCGCGCGCAGTGCCTGGTGTTCGGCGTCTCGACCCGCGGAGGACGCCTCGTGCGTTGGTGCGGTGCCGGAGCGCTGCTGGACGACGTGTGTCAACTCGTGCGCGAGGAGTCTGCGTGACTGATCCGTGGTGAGCGGGGCGGTCCCGGGGAGATGGACCACCCCTTCGGTCGCGTAGGAATCTGCGGCGATCCGTGCGGCGGTCCGATTCACCTCAGGCCCACGGCGCACCGTGACCTCCTGGGGTCGCTGGCCGGTGACCGTCGCAACTGCCTCCTGGACATCACGTGGAACGCGCACGGATTCCTCGGTTACTCCCTCCGTGACCGCGTGCGTGTCAGGCGTTGCCACCGATCCGGTGGCGCGTCGCTGCGTGACGGGCACCGCGGGCGCTGCAGAGACACGTGGAAGATCCGTTGCCTGAGCACCCGCGGCAACTGCGCTCCGGCCGGGCGTGCTCTGCGCCGCCAGCACACTGGGAGTGGGGGTCACGATCGGAATCTGACTGCCTGTCGTGCTTCGCGTTGTCGATTTCGCTGGGGTGATGGGGGGGAGATCGCCGGTGCCAGCTGGCCCGCTCTGCGGCCGACGTTGGGTTGCGGGCGGTGTTCCGGCCACGGTGACGGGCGCGGACTCTGCTGACACCGAGGTCGCCGATTCTCGGGCTGTGTCTACCGAAGCACTCCCAGCGCGTGTGGACGCGACGGGAGTCACCTGCGCGGCGACAGCGGGGACGCTGGGCACGGCGCGCGGTTGAGCCGGAGTAGCCGTGACGACCGGTACCTCGGATGGGGTTGGCGTGCCGGTCGCGCGCCGTTGGACGACGGGTGCGGCTGACGCCGAGGGTGTTGCCTGCGCGATCGGTTGCGACCGCGGGGAATCGGTGGTGGATGTACTCGTCGTGGATGTCGGCGTCTGGCGGTTGGCTGGTTGCTCGGGGGTGACGACGGGTGGGCCCGGTGCTGGGCGCACTTGCGATGACCTCGGCGAGGGCGCCGATCGCACGGGTGTCACGACCGGGATTTCCGCCTGCCGCTTACTCGTGGGTGTTGAGGCCGGCTCGAGTGCGAAGGGACGCGGCTCAATTGCCGGCGGCGGTGTTTGGCTTGCGTGTGCGGCTCCCTGCGGAGTCGAGGAGTCACTGGCCGGAAGTGTGTTCGTGGTTGGCGTGTCCGACACCGATCGCGATCGCGTCGAAGGTGTCCGACCGCTCGCTTCCGGGACGTTGGCCTGGGTCGAAGAGCGGGGAGAGGCGGGTCCGGAGTCGGCGATTGCGGGCGGTTGGCCGCGGTGGCGCGTGCTGAGTCCCCGACGTTGCGGTGGCGGTGTGGGGGATGGGG
>JBJTBD010000072.1:0-11750 GCA_046091195.1 Actinomycetota bacterium | reverse complement strand
GAAAGTATGTCCTGAGCGGCCTCGCAAAGGTCCGGCGCCTGGTGAGGAATTCCGACACCGAAGTCAAGTTGGACGCCCTAGAGGCGTTGGCGCGAACAAGCAAGACGGGCCAGCGCGACGCATGGTCCAAGGCGTACGCCAATATCGGTCAAGGGAAGTGCTGATAGTTCAGATCCGATCGGGTTCAGTCGCGCGCCCGTGATTCCACGAATACCACGTGATCCCACCACCCTCGAGGGGCGGTGAGAGATCCCCAGGTTAAGAATTCGTTCGCGCGAGCGAGGTTATCGAGGTCCTTGCTCACCCATACGGTCAACGTCTTATGACGGGTGTGTGAGCAGCCGATTCGTCGTTTCGACATCTTCATTCACAGTGCCAGCGGTGGTCCTGCGACTTTCTTGCTGGAAAGGACGGAGAAACCCCGCGTGACCCCGATCACGACAAGGAGACTGCACGCGAGGAGTCCAAGTAGCCACTGGGCGCCGAGCGTGACTGCGCTCAGGGCGCCCGCGAGCGCGCCTACCGAGATGAGGATGTTGCGCCCGGCGACGAGAATCGATCCCAGTCTTCCTCGGTACTCCTCGGCGACCTCCTGTTGGATGATCGCGGCCAGCAATCCCTGCGCATAGGTACTCGCAATGGTTCCCAGGATGACGATGGCTGGGAGCGCGAGGGGTTGCGAGAGGATCCAACGATCCGTCAGGGACACGGCACCGAGGAATTGCAGGCACGAAAGGCTCCCCACGGTGATCAGGAGTATGAGGCGCGGGTTACCTCGGAATCCGATGAGTGTTAGTGCGAGGCGCCCGAGGAGCACGCCCACCATCCCCGAGGCGATGCTGGCGGCGGCGATGTTCGGCGCATCGAGGTTGGTCAGCACGAGGTTGACCAATTGAGTCGGAATTACCAGGGAGAGCGTCAAGTCCACGCCGACGATCCGCGCTAGACGTGGAGTCGCGCGCAGATACGCCACCACGGAGAGCCCAATCCTCGCCAGTCCTGCAGGTGGTGTGCGAGGCGTAATCGGACGCATCACGATCCACACGAGGAAACTCGAGACAGCGAGGAGCGGCACCGTGGCCAGGAGTGTCCATGCGGGGTCCGGACTCAACCCCGCGAGGAGTGCGCCGAGCACTCCGCCGATCCCGAGCCTGAGCACATTGAGAATCTCGGCTGCACCCTCGGCTCCAGGATTCACGAACGCAGCCTGCGTCTTCAGCAGGGAGACGCCCGCCAGGCCGAGGCCTGCCCCATCGAAGGCTGCGGCAACGAGGGCAATCCAGATCGGCAGAGGACCCTGGAGGAGAAGGAATCCAATGAGCCCGTTGGGCAGGATTGCTAGGGCGAAAGCCACCAACACAAACGGCCGTGGGTCTCGGCGATCCATGACGCGGCCCAAAGTCAGGCTCGTCACTGCGACGGTGACGGCGGCGACCGCAGCTGTCTCACCGAGGCCCCACTCATCGGAGAATGCCTCGTCGAGATACTGCCATCGGGCTACCTCCCTCGCCCCCAGACTCATCGCGGATCCGATGAGGAGACCCATGAACGCGAAGATCCGCGGGGTGGCCCGCAGTTGTTGGAAAACCGACGTCTGAGGCAGTGCTGTCAGGTCATCTGTCATGTCGACGTCCGCGCGTGCCATGAGCGTGACATTAGTGAGCGCAGGGAGGGGCCACCCGTCCGCAGCGGGCACCCTGGGGGAGCATGAGGTCGGCAGTTCCCGGGTCGGGGGGATGACACCCGACATACTGCGGCCATGCGGCGTGCAGCATCCGTACTGCTTTTCTCCCTCCTTGTGGCCCCCGTGGGGGTCTCCCCGGCGCAGGCTGAGGACGGCACGCTGACCGTGATGAGTCGCAACCTCTACCTGGGCGCGGATGTGGCCATCGCGCTGGAGTTGCTCCCCGATATGCCCGCGGCGGCGCAGTTCATGTGGGAGCAGGTGGCCGCCACCGATTTCGACGCTCGCGTCGATTCCCTCGCGGCGGAGTTGGTGCAGAACCAGCCGGATGTCGTGGGTGTCCAGGAGGCCACGACGTGGACGTGTCGACCGTCGTGGCTGGGATCCAGCACGGTGGTCTACGACTTCCTCGCCCAGCTTCTCGAGGCCACAGAAGCGGCCGGCACCCCGTATGTCATTGCTTCGCACGAGGGGGTTCAGGCGATGAATCCCGGCTACTCGATCCCGGCGATACCGGGACTCACGACCGTCAAGGACCCGGCGACTTTCCAGCCGATCTTCGGTGCCGACGAAGCCGCCTGCGGATTCACCATCGGCGATGCACTGCTCGTGCGCGCTGACCTAGCCGATTCAGTGACGGCGGTGGGCACCGTCGACTACGAGGCGAAGTACGCGGTGGTTCCGGTGATCTTCGAGATCCCGCGCGGATACTCGTGGGCCGATATCGCGCTGCCGCAGGGCAGTGCACGTTTCGTCACCACCCACCTGGAGTACGCGTGGAGCCCAGGGGCGGCGCCCTCGAGTTCCCTCCAAGCCCAGGAACTGATACGTGCCACGAAGGACTGGACCATGCCACTCGTGGTCATCGGTGACTTCAACTCCGATCCGCGAGACCCGCGTGGTGCAGGCGAGCTCAACCCGAGTCTGCAACCCGATGTCACCACGGGATGCTCCGAACAGGTGGACTCGCCGGAGTCCTCGACTGCCGATGCGTCCTGCAGTGCCTACTGGTCGATGATTCAGACCGGCTTCACCGACGTGGGTCCCGATGCGCTGGATCCCGCGAACGCGACATGGGGTGCCAGCGCCTTGCTCGCAGGGCCCGACATCCAGCGCCTGTCGCAGGCGGCAGGCAACCCCTACGGTCACACCGACCGACTCGACTACATCTTCGTGGCCAACGGTGTCACTGTGCGGGATGCAGCGCTGGTGGGGGAGAAGTGGCCCGATGGGGAAAACGTGTGGCCCTGCTCGAATCCCCTCCAGATCCAGAATGCGGAAGCTGCCGCGAAGGCCTTGAACATCAGCCAGGCCGATGCAGTGTGCTTCCCCACCGACCATGTCGGGATCCTCGCGAGCCTTGAGGTTCCCCCGTCGGCGCCCACACATACCCAGGGTCTTGACCGGACGGTGCTCGTCCTAATGATCATCGGCACCCTGCTGGTGTCCGCGGTGGTCGCCCTGTGGGCATGGCGCCGAAGCGTGATGCCCCACCAACCGACGACGTAGGCTCGCGGCGTGCCGACGTCCGGTGATCGCTCGGACTGTTTTCCCGCGATCGAGAAGCGCTATAGACAGCCGATGTCGTTCTGGTTCGGCGTCATGAAGGAGATCTCCGATCGGAAGTACCCCGAGCAGATGGCTTACCTGCAGGAGAATCACGGGTTCAGCAGAGCCCACGCCAACGCCCTCGTGCTCTATAGCCGTGGATCCACGTCCTCGAAGCGGTTCGGTTCACTGACGGAGTTCCTGGCCCAGCAGGATGCGACGAAGCAGAAGACCATCAAGGCGGTCCTGAAAGCGGTGCAGACCAAGTTCCCGGAGGCCGAGGTGGTCATCGCGTGGAACCAGCCCATGGTGAAGTACCGAGGGAAGTACATCTTCGGTGTCTCGGTCGCCACCAACCACATCTTGATCGCGCCATTCAATGCGGATGTGATTGATGATTTCAGGCCACGTCTTGCGGACTACAAGGTCAACAAGAAGACCATCCAGGTTCCCGCGAATTGGAAAGTCGACGCAAAGCTCGTCCAGGAGCTCGCCGCCGCGGCCCTGAAGGCTAGTACGATCCCTGAGGGCATGTGAGCGCGGTATAGGGTTTTGGGGATCTAGCAAGGGGGTACTCAGGTCGATGTTCGAACGGCTTCTCGATGACGACCAAGCGGCTAACGCTCGTAACCGAGATCGCGACGACAGTTCCTTCCTCAGAAGGTCACCGATGTTGGGTGAAAGCGAGGGTGGTGGGCTGGGGATGGCTGATCGCGGTGGTGGCGCGGTCGACCACGATCTCGGTAGAAGCCTGCTCTCGACACCGCGGCTTGAGCGTAATCTCCAGGGCTACTGGGGAAACCGAGGTGAGCTCGAGGAAGCCGATCCGGTCGACTTCGCGAAAGACAACGAGTTCATCGATTCGAAAAAGGAAACCGCCAGCAGGGCACTGCGTGCGGGCATGGGTGCAGGTGAAGCTGCGGAAAAGTACCGCAGCAGGTTCGCGAGCATCCGCAAGCGTCACTTCGGGGGATTCCTCAACTTCAAGAATTGGGGTTGGGTCCGTCGAATGCGGGAGCGAAAGCTGCGTGCCCAGCTGGGTGCCGAATTTGGCGCGCCAGCACCAGCCCCCGACCTTGGTAGGGCTCCGATTGGTCCAGTGCCAAGCCATCGCACGGCAGTACCACAGAAATCGGCGCTGAAGGTCCGGGGTGGACGGCAACATACTGGCGCAACCCTTCTACCGGAATCGGCCGAAGCGAACGAGCAAGTCGAGCAAGCAGTCGAGACCGAATCTGAAGCGGGCGCACCATTCGCGCATGGCGGCGCGCATTACAAGAAATTGGACGCGAAACATGACGGCAAGAAGGCCAGATTGCTCGGACTGCCTGAATCATCTAATCCGCTCCTGACGGGACAGTTGCTCTTCGGTGGGCCATCTGCCTCAGTACCTGCGGGACCGGTCGAGGGTGAAGATGCATTGAAGACCTACGCATCGGCGATGGAGTCCTCCAACCAAGCTGAACAGAAGCGACAGGCGGCAGCCTCAATCCAGACGCACACGGATCAAGGGGACCTTGCTGCTCCGCTCTTCAAGAAAAAAAAATACGCGGCGCGGTCGAATTTCTGGAATGGGTATTGGGGGGCCGAGCAGACCAACGCCAAGCCGACGTCACGGGCTCGCACCGGCAAGGGAGTGCAGTTCAGCGAGCCTGATGCTAAAGATCTGATGGACAAGAGCGATCCAAATAGGAAATTCGCGAAGAAGGATGCCGTGCATATTGCGGGAAGGGCTGAACGCAAGAGCGCGCTCAGTAAGCGTTATGCGGAGTTCCATGCCGCAAACCCGGGCTACGCGGAGGAATTCGAGTCACATGGCAGGGAACGCCACGCTCAGGAGCCTGTGATGCAGTTCCCGGATAACGATTCTCTCCGCCACTCGGGCGACGGCGCTGAGGCCGTGCATCCGGGGCTGATCGAGGAGGAGAAGGACGCGCACTACTGGGATCGATAGCAGTCGAGGGAGTATGCCTGTCAGGGCTTGAGGAGTGCTGCCCGCGCGGGTAAAGCCACTTTCACCAGGTCGATCAGCCCCTGGGCGTCAACATCATGTCCCACGTACTTCGACGCTTTGGCGAGCGTCTCCTCCTTGGCTTTGCCCATCTGCGCCGCGGGCTTGGCGCAGGCTGCGGCCCAGTCGCGGTACAACTCCCACGCTAATTCGCGTTGCCGCAGGGAGGTGTTCATCGCGGCCATCTGCTTGTCGGTGGCGGGAAGTCGCCAGGTCTGGCTGATGGCGTCGGGCAGTACCTCGCGGTAGTCGTGACCACCTTCGGCGAATGTTCCGGGCGTGGGGGTCAAGGCGTTGAGCATGTCGATGAAGGTCATCAGGAATGTGGCACCAGGAACCCAGTAGGTGTTCTGCGGTGCACCGGACGGGCGGTCGGGTCCCAGCCAGTCGGGCTTGCGCCACATCAGTTGGCTGCCGAACTTCGGGATGGGGTCGTCTCCGTTCTGCAGCAGTAGGTAGCGCACCTGTGCCCGCTTCTCGGGATCCAGAGCCCGCCAGTCCTCGAGGTTGCGAGGTAGGTAGATGTCGTCGGGCCCGACCTCGGGTGGTTCGGCGATCGTGCGGTCTCCCCAGAGTTCCTTACGCCACGTGGTGGCCGACGGGGTGCCGATCCACAATGCGTAGTCGACATTTGCCCCGGGCAGACCGTAGGTCCACGTCCCCTGGAACATGCCCTCGCTCACCTGGGAGCCCAGGCTCTCGCCGAACAGGTAGAACTTCGGCCGCTTCTTCTTCGGTATGTCGAGAAGACGCGTCGTGATCCCGTCGATCACCATGCGGGTCTGGTCGATGCCCTTCGAGACATCGCCTAGGGAGAAACTCGACGGCAGGACCGAGTACTGAATCGCGGCCGATGCGCACTTGCCACCGGTCAGGAACTCGAAGGTCTCGGTCGCGACGTAATTGACGTACCCCGAGCCCGTTGGGGAGAACAGGGCGAAGTGTTCACGCTGGAGGGCCTTGGTGCGATCGATCTCCTGAAGCAGGATCTCGGCCCGCTCGTGCGGGTCTTCCACGATGTCGAGACTGGCATAGACCCGGATCGGCTGTATCGCGTCCGTGCGACCCATGACGGAGTTGATCGACGCGGGTTCCAATACTGCGGCCAACCAGCGCGCACCCTCGCGAGTTTGCTTCATCCAGTCCAGGCCGGATGCGGGTGAGCCGGTGACTTCGGGAATCGTCGGGGGTATCTCCATGCCGGGCTCGACAGCACCGCCGCCCTTGGTGAGCAGCGCTGACACCTGCTGCAGCGCGACGTACGCGAACCCTGCGCTCAACGCGAGGGACGTGATGCGTCCCAACGCTCGGTGATCCTGGGGTTCACCCCCGAAAGCCTTGCTCGCGCCATGCGCCAGCGAGTTGGTCAGTAGTGACTCGGCGCGCGCCAAACCGAACATGCCGAGCGCGATACCGGTTCCGATCGCGGCCATCTGGAGAGGTGCGACTTCGCGCACCGAGTCCTCATCGAACTGCTCCGGCACGTCGGCCTGAACTTTGCCGCGCCCGCCGATGAGGGATCCGGGAGCCGCGCGCCACGGGGACACACTCGCCCACGACGCAGCAGCAGCAAGACCGGCAACCGCGAACCCGAGTCGACGACCGGTGGACCGGGAGCCCGCCCCCGATGCGATCGCGCTGGCTGTGGCGCCAACCAACGCGGTGCGGCCGGCCAGACGGATCGCGGCCCGTGAGCGCGGCTCGTGCTCCTGCCAGGCGAACTTACGGAACGTGGCTGCTCCGAGCGCTCCGAGGCCCGCGGCCACGGCAACTCGTGCTCCTGCCCCCGGGTCGCTATCCCTACTTATTCGCGAGGCGAGGGCATCCACCACCGCGTCGGCGGTGGAGAAGATTCCGTAAGCGAAAGCGGTGGTGGCCCCGCTGATGATCGCTTGGTCCCGAGTCCCTCGCGTCAGCAGGTTCGGCTGGAAACTGCGACCCAGGGCGATCCCCGCTCCGATGAGGCCGGTGCGCGCCGGGTGATCCATGCCTTGGCGAACCACCTCGCCTATGGTCGAACTCACGTCAGGGGTGTGCGCCATGCGTGCGAGGTTATCGGATCCCGTGGAACACGGGAGACGGAACTGGGACTACGAGCCCTCACGCCAGCCCTCAAAGGATCGATCCGGAAAATTGAGTCGGCCGGACTTTCGCCACTCGTCTTTGGCACCCGCCAAGATATGGCGCCGCTGAATGGTACGGCCCTCCGCAGCCGCCTTGTAGGCGGCGCTAATTGCGGCGGCTCGAATGTAGCCGCCGGTCATATCGAGGATTGCGAGCGCCGCGTAGTCGGATTCGGTGAGTGCATCGGGGAAGCCGGCGAAGGCCCGACGCCAGATGAGTTCGCGCGCGGCCGCATCGGGCTCGGGGAAGTCGATGATCGCATCTAGACGGCGTTGAAATGCTTCATCGAGGTTCGCCCGCAGATTAGTAGTCAAGATCGCAAGGCCATCAAAGGATTCGATGCGCTGCAAGAGGTAGGCGACTTCGATGTTGGCGTAGCGATCTCGCGCATCGGATACATCAGACCGCTTGCCGAAGAGCGCATCGGCTTCATCGAAAAGCAACACGCCATCATCGTTTTCCACTGCACGGAAGACCTCTTCGAGGTTCTTCTCAGTTTCGCCGATGTACTTGTCGATGATGCTGGCCAGGTCTACGGAGAACAGCGGAACCCCGAGTTCACCCGCGATTGCTTCGGCGGCCATCGACTTACCGGTACCCGATTCACCCGCGAAGAGTGCAGTCACACCCCTGCCTCGCGCACCACCCGGGCGCATATTCCACTCGTCAAGCACCGTCCAGCGGTGCCGGACCCGGTCGACCAACTCGCGAACCTGTGCCTCCGAACGTTCATCCAATACGACGTCGTCGAGTGAAACCGCGGGAGTCACCGTCGTGATCCGAGACTTTCGCTGCCCCGAACGCGCTGGAGCGAGGACCGTGGACGTTTCGCTCGTCGCCAAGCGCTGCAACTCTTCTGGATCGATATGCGTCGCGATCAGGGCCAGTGCCGGGTCGGCTTTCGGTGCAAGGGTCTTCCACCACGACTTCCTCTGGGCTGCCGATGGAAGTGGCACGGTCACGGCCTGGCGTGACCAAGCACCGAGGTCTCGACGGGTATCAACAACGGTGATGATCGGGGCATCGATGTCGACGAACTCGCCCACAAGCGGGACGATCGGGACGTCGCTCGTGCAGTACCGGCAATCAAGCACGAGCGGGAGGCCCGAGAGCGCGACCTCGCGAGCCAGCGCGCGCGCCAGAGAGCGGGGGGCCTGATGATCGAACTCGATATGCGAGAGGTCGACGATGATCGGTTCCATTCCGATCGAGTCGATGACGAAGCGTCGAGCGTGCTCGAGAGTTGCCGCCCCGGCCCGCCCCCGGAAGATTGCCGGAAGCTCCACCGGTGACGGCAATCCCGGCAGCATGTCGGTTCCGAGTGGCTCGTGTTCGGGGATCACCACACCACGGAGAACCAGCGCATCGGGGAGAGCGTCACCCACGAGGTAGGCGATGACCCGCTCCGGCACGGTGATGACGCGCGACCCTAGCGGTCGCTGCGCGGGACCGACGTCGACCAGACCGAGCGCGAGGAGTGGAGCATCCGATCTCAGTCGTCCACGGGCTTCACTGTCGAGGAGCGAGGACCCAGCCAGCCTGAGCGCCGTTGACACCAGAGGGCCTCGCGCATCAACGTCGTTGTTGAGGATGATGTAGAAGCGCTCGAAGCGCGGATCGAGTGAAGGTGCTGCGGCGCAAAGCAACAGGCCAAGGTCGAGATCGGTGAGCGGCAGGTACTCAGAGAGCAGAGTTAGCGATTCGGGCAGAGCATTCCAGGGGATCACGCCAGTCTCGACCGTTGCTCGGCCTCTTTCCGCTTCACGCAGGATCACGGGGATGGGAAAGGACTTACCACGCCGCGAGTCCGGTACGTCACCCTCAATGTGCTCGGCTTCGATGAGTTCGGCGACGCGTGCGGCGAGAATCTCGAGTGCATAATCCCAGCGCTCGGCATCGGTCATGGCGGCATCCTTGCGTCGAGCTTTCATGCTAGCTCGCCGATCACGTCGATAACGTGACGCTGATGGGCAGCCGCAATCGAGATTGTCGCCGCACCTGGATGAGACACGCGTTCGGCTTCGGTGATCACATTCATGTAGCACTGCAGGTTGACCTGGAGGATCGTCTCCGCAGCAGCGATGGCAACCGACAGCGCTTGGGCTTTCGACGCCCCGCGCGCGAGGAGGAAGTCACGCACCGGTCGATGCAAGGCCTCGAAGAGCCCGTTGCGAGCGTCGAGCAGCAAGTAACTCACCCGCAGGTCACCTTCGTCGATTCGCCAGATGGCTGGTCCGCGCCTTTGCACTGAGCGTTCTATGGTCAGGGCGCCGAAGTCTTGCAGATCTATCGACATCGGCGCACTGACGAAGAACGTGGTGAAGTCGGTTGCATATCCATAGAGACACGCAAGATCGAAGGCATCACGATGTGGGCCATAGTGCACGTACGTCAGCCCAGTGTCATCGATGAAACTGTAGTTCGCCCCGAGTCGCCCGTTTTCCACGCGGTACGGCGCTCCGTGCGGATGGTGGTTCGCAAGTTCCAGGAGGGGCATGATGACGGATGAAGAGGAGTCACCTGCTCGCAAGGTAAACGTCCGCGTGCGCAGCATGTCGCGCGGGGTGTCCCCCGGCGTGAAGGATGGGCGGATCCGAGCGATCGCGCGACGAAGCCCCGTCTCCTCGAGAGTCGCCGCCCGAGGATGCGTTGCGCGAAAAGTCGCGAGCTTGTCCGAGGTGTTCCACAGCGCAATGTGCAGGTCCAGTAGATCCGATTGCACCGAAGTCAGGGGTTCAGTCGACTCCGTGAGCCGCACTTGGTCGGATTCGTCATCCCAGACCAGGCCGTCGATTGGCACCAGAACCTGCGTTGGCAGGCTGATGAAGGGCTCACCGTGCTTCACCTCGGAGGTCGCGAGCGCCAGGTGTCCTTCGCGCTCCACCACGATCAGGTCCGGGTCGATTGCAGCATCGTTCCTGACCAGGAGCTCGGCGATACCGGTGACGAGCTCGTCGAGCCCCGCGGTTGTCATGTCCGTCAGGAGGACCCTTGTGGAGTGCGACAGGGTGGGCACGGCGCTGCTCATCGCGGCACGAAGTCTGCTCGGGCAACCGGCATAGAGGGCACCAGGTGCGTCCCGAGTGGGCCGTCGTAGGCGGTTGCCGTCTCCGGATCAGTGATGGGCCGACGCACACTGAAGTGCACGACGCCTGCAATCAGAGCGCTATCCACGGTGCTCCCCACGGGGGACCGGGCGAGCGGACACCTCGAGAAACTAACGCACCCCCTCCTACCCCTCCTACCCCTCCGAATGGGGGGGTCTGGTGTGGGGTCAGCTGCGTTGATCCTGCTTCTGCTTGCGCAACTTCTCCCAGACGCGCTTCTCCTCGGCCCAGCCTTCCGGGGTATAGCCAAGCGGGATCTTTTCCTCCTGGGGTGCGTCGTTCTGGATAGGTCCAAGACCCGGAACCTTCTTGAACCACTCAGCAGCCGCCGACGATTGCGGCGTCTCCGGCTGTTTGATCTCTTCCTCGTCTGGACCCTGCGACGCGGCTGCGTCCTTCATCTCGCTGGTGTTGGCATCTGCGGCGACCTTCTCGGCGTCCGGGTCCAAGCCGCCGGCCCAACGACTGGCGTCGAGGTCAACTGAGCGGCGACTTGATCTCTCGCCATCCACTCTGTCGACGTCGCCTTCGCCTTCGCTCCCCGACTGGAAGCCGTCCAAACTGCCGGCCTCATTGTCGCCAGGCTCCCCGGCTTCACCTGGAGCCGGTGGATCGGCGCGGGGGCCGTTCGCCGCGAATCGCTGCATGACACTGCCCATGTTCGCGTCGGCGTAGTCAAATCGCTTATTCTTGTCGAACCACTCGAGGTACTTGCGTTTCTGTTTCTCTAGGAAGCTTTCCCCGGTTTCAGGATTCTTGGCGCGTTCCCGCTTGCGATCAGCGATCTGCTGGTCCAGTTGCTGCTCATTGTGTTTTCGCTCAAAGTCTTGCCAGGCAGAAACATTCTCTTTTCTGAGGTCCCGGCCCTCGAACTTCAGTGCCGCACCTACTGCCCGACTCTTTGTCGATTTCTCATAACTCTCGTTCGCTTTGCCAAGCACCTCGCGAAGATGGATTCGATTCAGCTCCGCCGTCTCTTTGCGCCCTTCGAGGGCCCGGAGGACACCATCCTGCGCTTCCTCTCCGGCGTACTGCGGTACGGCTGGTGCTTGATTTTCATCCAGATGGTTCGCAAGTACGAAACCATCTTCAACTTGATCGTTTGGTCGGCCGGCGAGGCGGTTATTCACCCGGTTGGTCGCCGCTTCGATTGCCTTCTTGCGCTTCTTATTTTGGAAGTATTTGTATAGCGGAATCGCGAGGGTGGCGTAGCCGAGTCCCTTCGCCACGAGAGAGACGGGTTTCAGCAGGCCTTGACCGACCTTCTTCATCGGTC
>JBJTBD010000071.1:0-20050 GCA_046091195.1 Actinomycetota bacterium | reverse complement strand
GGGGTCCGCGCCGATGATCCGCACCCGCCCCTCGCTCGCCTCCTTGAGGAAACGGCCCGTGCCCGAGATGGTGCCACCGGTTCCGACCCCGGCCACGAAGTGCGTGATGCGACCATCGGTCTGGCGCCACAGTTCCGGACCCGTCTGCTCGTAGTGCGAGAGCGGATTATTCGGGTTGCTGTACTGGTCCGGCTTCCATCCGCCGGGGATCTCGCGGGCGAGTCTGTCGCTGACCGAGTAATAGGAACGCGGATCCTCCGGATCGACCGCCGTGGGACAGACCACGACTTCGGCGCCGTAGGCCTTCAACACATTGCGCTTGTCTTCACTCACCTTGTCCGGGCAGACGAACACACATCGATATCCCCGCTGTTGGGCAACGAGCGCGAGACCCACGCCGGTGTTGCCGCTCGTGGGCTCGACGATGGTGCCCCCGGGCTTCAGGAGCCCGTCGCGTTCGGCAGCCTCGATCATGCGGGTAGCGATGCGGTCCTTCACCGAGCCACCGGGGTTCACGTACTCGACCTTGGCCAGCACGAGCGGTCCCGGTTCCGGGACGATGCCCTTCGTCACGTGGGATAGGCGGACGAGAGGGGTGTTTCCGATGAGGTCCACCACGGACTCGACGTACTGCATGCGAAAACCCTAGGGGCTCAACGTTTCACGTATCCGACGACCTCGACCCTGACCTTGGCCTTCACGGAGGACGCCAGGGCGATCTGACCTTCATCACCGATGTCCGCGACGACGACACTGGTCTTCCGCCCCGTCGCCGGAATCACAGCCGACGTCGTGCCGAGATCCGCGCCGCCCACCGGATAGGCGGCGAAACGGCCCTCCTGCCCACGTCCCTTGGCAGTGACACGCAGGATCACGGCGGTGACCTTCTTCTTCTTCCGGGGTACGTCCCCGACACCGCGGGCCTTCACGACGACGACCTGATTCGGTTCGTATCGGCCACGATGGAGTTTCGTCGCAACGGAGCCCACAGCGGGGTAGACACCGTTGTCCACCGAGTAACCGAGCACATCGATCCGCACCTGCACGGGCGATTTCATCGCGCCGATCTGCAGGGTTCCATTCGATACGGGTACGGCGAGCAATGACGTACGCACCTTGGCTTTCGGGACGCGGAGTGTCACAGCGTTGCTCTTCTTGCCGATGACACCCACCCGCAGGCCGGTCTTGGAATCCGCTTCCCGAGTCGTGACGGTCACGAGCGCCGACGTGGCATTCACCGGAATAGGCGGCAGTTCGATGGTCCGCACCTCACCCGGTTGGAGTGGACCCTGCTCGTCGGTCTGGTAGCCGAGTTGCGCACCGATCGCCATAAACAGGTCCTCATCCGGACCCGGCGGCGCCGGGGCCGGCGGTCGCGCGGGCAGTTCCGGTTCGACCAGTGGCGCCTCAGGTGCCGGCGGTGCGGTCGGCGTCCCCGGGATCGGGACTCCGGTCGGGTCGAGACCCGTCGCGCCCTGGCGGGTGAGGGAGATGTGGATGTGATTGCGATGGCAGTAGTTGTCGTACTTCGGTTCCACCTTGCCGAAGCAGCCCTTGAGTTCCTGCCAGCCACGCTCGATCCCGTAGCCACGCCACATCCGGTCGTGCCACCCGATGTACATCACACCGAGTTGCAGTGCGTGACCATGGATCCGTCCCGTCTGATCGGGACCGAGAAGCCAGTTCAGGAATGCTTCCGCGTTCGCACGCTGTTGCGGATCGCGGACGGACACCATCCAATCGATGGCGCGGCCTTCCTTGTGTTCGCTGGTTCCGCCCACATCGCAGCCGCGCGGGATCCAGGTGTACTGGTTCGTGCCGTAGGTGGTCTTGATGATCTGATCGATCCGCAGGGCACCCGGCTTCGGACTCGGATCGCAGGTGTTCTGGGGTTCGTAGGTGATGACCGGGGTAATACCCGGTGCCATGGGAATGAGTGGCGCGGGCACGGGTGCCGGCGGCAGGCCCTCACCGGGCACCGGGGCCCCGGCGACCACGCCGGTCCAGTTGGTCGGAACCCAGGTGGTCCCGGTAAACCCCTGGGCGCCGGACGCCACGCTCACGAGGGCGAGGGCTGCCGCGATCCCGATCGCGGGCAGGCGGCGGCCAGGGGGAAGCATCCCCCTACTGTGACATGGGAGTGACGGATGTGACGAACGCGGCACACGGCCACCCCCCGGGAATTCACCTCCGCTAGGTTGCGCCGCTATGGCGCTCCCCATGCCCGATTCCGAGGTTTCCCGGATCCTGGTGGTCACCGCCCACCCCGACGATGTGGATTTCGGCGCCGCCGGAACCGTGGCGCAGTGGACCCGCCAGGGCATCGAGGTGGCCTACGGGATCGTCACCAATGGCGACGCAGGGGGCTTCGATCCGGCGGTCGCCCGGGGCGAGATCCCGGCCATCCGGCAGGCCGAGCAACGGGCGGCCGGCGAAGCCGTAGGAGTGACCGATATTCGGTTCCTCGGCTACCGCGACGGCGAGCTGTCTGTCAGCCATGAGTTACGCCGGGATATCTCCCGACTGATCCGCCAGATTCGGCCCCAACGCATGCTGATCCAGTCCCCCGACCGGAACTGGAACCGGATTCCTGCCTCCCACCCGGACCACCTTGCCGCCGGTGAGGCGGCTATCTGCTCCGTCTATCCGGATGCCCAGAATCCCTTCGCCCATCCGTCCCTGTTGCTCGACGAGGGACTCGAAGCCTGGTCGGTCCCCGAGGTCTGGCTGATGGGCTCACCCCACCCCGACCACTACGTCGATGTCACCGACACGTTTCCCGCGAAGATGGCCGCGATCGGGGCCCACGCATCGCAACTGCCAGCGCCGGAGGAGATCGAGGCTCGGGTGCGGCAGTGGTTGGAAATGGCGGCAGAGCAGGGCGGATTGCCATCCGGCCGGCTGGCCGAGGCCTTCCAGGTGGTGACCGCCCCCTAGGCCCAGAAGACGGCGATCACGATGTTCACGATCGCCAGTCCGCCGATGGCGCCCCAGAGGCCGGTCTGCGGCAGCGTCGTCTTCCGTCCGACGAAAGCCAACACCGTGATGACCAGGGTGATCGCGAGCTTGACCGAGATCTTGGCCATGTCGAGTGTCTCCTCGACCATCCCCATCTCGATCAGGCCGACCATGAGCAGGCCGGTGACCAACTGCGTCAGGGCCCCGTGGAGCATCGCCGGGTTGACACCCTTTTCTGCCGAGCGCATTTGGACCAGGAAGCCGCCCACGACGCTGGCGAGGCCGATGAAGTGGAGGACGACGAGCAGGTTGTAGACGAAGGTCATCAAGGCTCCTAGTCGGGGGCCTCCAGGCTAGCGTCCGTATGCGCCGATCCCCGGGCGTTGCTACCCTCAAGTCGCGTCGAGGAGGTGCCATGTCCGAGGAAAGCGATAACGCCGGTGAGGTGCTGCGCGCCATCTGGCAGCAGGGGGACAGCCAGCCCGAACTCGACGCCGAGTGCAGCCCCACCAAGGTGTGCCGGAACATGAAGGACGTCGGTTTCGATGGCTTCGGTGACGAAGGCGTCGACGTCGCGACCGCCTGGCGCAATCGTCTTGCCCGGGAGGGCAAGCTCGGGGGTAGTTCACTTGCAGATCTCGTGCTCGGCAACTGACGTGGACGTCGCCTCCCTCACCGAAGATCTGCGCGCCCGCGGCTACATCGCCGATCGAGGTTTGGCCACGTCGCTCTTCCTGGCACTGCAACTGGGCAAGCCTCTCCTGCTCGAGGGCGAGGTCGGGGTCGGCAAGACCGAGCTCGCCCGTACCGTGGCCACGATGCTCGACCGTGATCTCATTCGCCTTCAGTGTTACGAGGGCATTGACATCCATCATGCGCTCTACGAGTGGGACTACGCACGTCAGATGCTGTTCGTCCGGTCACTCCAGGACGCCGAGAACTCCGACGAGGATCTCTTCGGTCCGCGCTTCCTGCTCGAGCGCCCACTCCTCCACGCTGTACGCGCCGGTGATCGGTGCGTGCTCCTGATCGACGAAGTTGATCGCGCGGACGACGAATTCGAGGCATTCCTGCTCGAATTGCTCGGTGACTTCCAAGTGACCATCCCGGAGGTGGGCACGATCCGCGCCGAGTCACGTCCGATCGTGATACTCACCTCCAACCGCACCCGCGAACTGCACGACGCCCTCAAGCGTCGATGTCTCTACACCTGGCTCGGCTTCCCTGATGCCGAACGCGAGATCGCGATCGTTCGCAGCCGTCTCCCGTACATAGGTGGGGCACTCGCCGCGCAGGTCGTCGGAGCGGTCAACAAGCTTCGCGAGATGGACCTTGAGAAACTCCCCGGGGTCGCCGAGACCCTGGATTGGTCGGAGAGCCTCACCGCACTCGGCGCGCAGTCACTCACCGCGGATGCCGCGCTCGACACCCTCGGTGCCGTGGTGAAGGACCGCGACGATCTCGACTACGCCTCTCGAAGCATCCAGGATGTCATCGCCTAGCGGGTACGACGAGCTGCTCGTGGAATTCGGCCACGCGCTGCGCGCGGCCGGGTTGCCGATCGGAACCGACGACATCCTGACCTTCACATCCGGGGTCGCAACTCTCAACGTCACGGATCTCATGGACGTCTACTGGGCCGGTCGCTCCACCATGGTGCGTCGTCGCGATCATGTGCCGATCTACAACATGGTCTTTCAGAAGTTCTTCCTGGACATCGACCCGGCTTCCGCCGACGAACGCAAGAAGACGATGCGCTCCTCGGCGAATGCGGGGGCGACACTCGAGATCCCCAACACCGAGACCGGGCTGCCCGGGCAGGTCAGCCCGGACGAGGTGAAGCTCGGGTATCTGGCGAGCACATCCGAGGTCTACCGTCATAAGGCATTCGGCGAGTGCTCGGATCAGGAACTGCGGCAGGTTCGCCGGCTGATCTCTCGACTCAAGGTGACTCCCCCGCGCAGACGGACCCATCGGATGGAGAAAACGCGACGCAGCGCGAGCCTCGATATGCGCCGGATGGTGCGTGACGCGATGCGACACCTCGGTGAACCTCGGACTCTCGCCTACAAGCAACGCCGCTACAAGCTACGTCCGCTCGTACTCATTCTGGATGTCTCCGGATCGATGGCCGATTACTCTCGCAATCTGCTCCAGTTCGCCTACTGTGCGCGTCGGGCGAACGCCAAGGTCGACGTCTTCTGCTTCGGCACGCGACTGACCCGCATCACCAAGAACTTGGATCGACGCGAGCCTGACGACGCCATGCGGTTGGCGGGTGAGTCCGTTCTCGACTGGGATGGCGGCACGCGCATCGGCGACGCGCTGCGCCAGTTCACCCGCGAGGCGCGCCGGTCCCGCCTGGGCCGCGGAGCGATCGTGGTGGTGTGCTCCGACGGCCTTGATCGCGGTGACCCGGCCACGCTCGCCGAATCCATGGAGACCTTGGCCCGCATCGCCCACCGGGTCATCTGGGTGAACCCGCACAAGGGCGACGCCGTGGACTACGTCCCCGCGTCGATGGGGATGATCGTGGCCGACCCCTTCATCGACGAGGTGCACTCCGGTCACAACCTCGCTAGCCTCGAGCGACTTGCCGCGCGACTCTCGAAGGTGGGCTGATATGCGCTTCAGCGTGTCCCTGCGTGCCGAGGGCGACCGGGAGGTCACCCTCGAGGAGGTCGTCGAGCTCGCCGACGCCGTCGCCACTCTCAACGGCATCGCCTCCGGCTTCGGCACCATGGGCTATGGCGCCCAGATCGTGGTGGAGGCGGACACATCCGACGCCGCCGTCGACCTCGCGCTCGAGCAGTTCACCGCCGCAGTGGCAACCACCTCCCTGCCCCAATGGCCGGTCACCCAGGCGGAGACCATCGGTGAGGACGAGGACTATGCCGACCTCGAGGATGAACCGCAGTGATCCGACTCGGCAGCCTCGCGGGCTACTCCTTCGAGGGGCCTCGGGCCCTCGCCGGCTGGACGCCGCCCGCCGAGCCCGCCGTCTACGCGATCCTGGCCAAGGACCCCAAGAAGCCGCAGGAGTTCCCGGTGATCTTCGTCGGACATTCCGACGACCTCTCGACCGAAGGATTCCCCTTCCGCCACCCGCGTGCCGCCGCCTGGGTGAACCGGGCCGGGGGGACGTTCAACGTGCACGTCTGCTGGCTCGACGTGCCTGGTGGGACACGATCGCACCGGGAACAGATCACCCGCGAGTTGATCGCCATCTACGACCCCAGTTGCAACGTCGAGAAGTTCGACAAGGCGTGGAAAGAGGAGTGGATCGGGGCCTATGACGCGCCGGTCACAGACGCCCTCACCACTGGGCGCGAACCCGACTAGTCGTTGACTCCGACGCCTTCCAGCAACCGCGAGCGGCGGGTACCCATCGCAGGACGGTTCACTCCATCGGCCTCAGCAGCCTCATGGTTGAACGTCGCACCCGCAACGATGCCCTCGCCCATTCCGTAGAGCAGAGGCAGGGCGCCCGCGACGACCCCACCGGTCGTGTTGATGGCCGTGAGCCCCGGCTCGATTGCTTCCGCATCCTTCTTGATCTGCCAGACGAGATCGGCGGACTCCTCAAGGTCGGCAGCAATCTTCTTCAATTGCGAGCCGACGATGAACAGGTAGATGGCCAGGCCCGCGATCAGCAGGACCACATCAATGACAGACCACAGTTGAAGTGAGCTCATGACCGCACCTTGTCCAATACGCGTCCGAGGAACAGATGGTGTTCCAACCCTTCGGCGAGCACCGCTTCGACGCCGCCCGCGGTTGTCGTGATCAAGGCGGTGTCAGCCGTGTTGTTCTTTGTAGCGATCAGCGTTGCCTTGATCGCGGCGACCCGAACGCGGATCCGGTGGACGAAGATCACCAAGAGGGTGAGCAATGCCGCCACCGCAACCACGACGACGAGGCCGAGGATGTTGGCCATCGTCCACAACTGTTCGACCTGGGGATCCATCTCAGCCTCCCAACCGTGCGCGTCCGCGCTTGAGTCCAGCGATAATGGCCAACGCCGAGGCGATCGTCTCGTTGAGTCCAGCAAGCCCCGCGGTATTCCGCTCCGCCTGCTGCAGACCGCCGAGGATGCTTCCGGCCTGGGTCCCGATGCGCCATGCGAGCACCAGGATGGGTACGACCAGGGCGACAACCACGAGTACGACCACCAGTCCGATGACGTACCCGAGGAGCCACCCCTCGTGTCCAGTGAAGTCCATCTCTCTCCCTAGATCGATTCGGCGAAGGCACGGACGGGTGCCAGGCTGGCGTTCACGGATGCCACCGTCGGTACGACGGTCGAGGTCTGCGCGACGATGACCTGGACACCGCCATCGAGGGTTTCGAGCGTGTCGCTCGTCGCCTTGAGGTGGCCGCTCACCCGGATCAGCCCAAGGGCCGCCGCCCCGATGATCAGCGCACCGAGAATGAGTGTGATGACTGCATCTACTGGCATGTCTCCTCCTAGCCCAGCAACTTCGAGACGGGACCGGCGTAGCGCACCGCTCCATTGGCAACTTCCTTGATTGCGACATCTGTCTTGACCAACAACTCAGGCGTGTTGTGGAGTTCCCCGATCAATGCAACGCCCCCGGCCAAGGTGTCGGAGGCCGCGCCTCGAATGCGCTCGAGCGCAGCGAGGACCCGGTTCAGTAACGCGACAAGAACCGGCACGATCACGATCAGCAGGAGCAGATTTCCGATTGCCCACAGACTCATCTCAATACCTCCTAGCGACTCGGGGCCGGTGTGTAGGGCAGGAAGAAGCGGGCGAATATGCGCTTTGCAGCCTTCGTGAAGGCGGTGAAACCGATGGCCAAGCCACTCGCAGCCTTCGGCGCACCGACGTCCATGGGGTCGCGTCCCTCGGCGATCGCGTTCATGCGCAACTTCATCGAGCCAGCGGTCTGGTCGATCAGGACGGCGGTGAAATCCTGGACGAGACCGCGACCGTACTGCGCGGCTGCTCCCGAAATCGCCAACTCCATCGACATGTTCACGCGGGTCGAGCCACCGAGGGGCTGCAAGGTGACGTTGAGGAGCGCATTGGCCGCCCCCCGGCCCTTCTTATCGGCGCCGGCCGCATCGAGGACGATCGCCTTGCGCGCATCGTCGCGGCTGGTGATTTTGACCGCGCCCGTGAATTCCAGCTTCACCGGACCCGCGGAGATGGTGACGTCACCCCGGTACTCGTCGTCGCCGACGTGTTCGCGCAAATCCGCACCGGGGATGCAGGCCGCCACGAGTGGGATGTCATCGAAGAACTTCCACACTTGATCGACCGGCTGGTCGATGTCGAACGTCTGGGTGATCAGCATGGAACCTCCTGGTGGATGAACGATTCGGGGTCCTTCTCGAATGCGACCCGGCACCCCATGGCACAGAAGTAGTAGGTGGTCCCCTGATACTCAAACGGACGATTGGCGGGGACTGCCGCGACCGTCATCCCGCACACCAGGTCGGTGACCTGGGCCGGCTCCACCACTGGCAGAAGGGTGCGGCGCCCCGCGAACGCGCCCGAGGCACGGAGTTGCACGAGTTCCGCCAGGATGGCCACCGCGATCTCCCGGTGCGTGGTGTGACCGAGATCAAGTCCCACCGGGACCCGCACCCGCGCAATGCGCTCCGCAGGGACACCGCGATCGGTGAGGAAACCCAGCACCACCTCACCGCGCTTTCGCGATGCGACGAGCCCAACGAAGACCGGATCACCCGCAACCGCAGCCTCCACCGCTTCCTCATCCCCATGTCCCTGAGTGGCGACTACGACGACGCTGGAGGGGTTGACGGAGGCGGCGGTGAAGTCCGACCCATCAACGATCTCTCCGCGCCAGCCGATTCCGCGCACGAGGTCGAGCAGGGTCATCGCCATCGGAGATCGACCGACCACGATCACCTCGGGTGCTACAAGCACCGGCTCGATGAACAACTGCAGAGCACCTTCACTCTGACAGGACATCGGCACCGTGACGACACCCGCGGGAACGTGCATACCTTCGAAGTCTTCCGGTTGCCCGAGCCAGATGAGGGACGGCGTACCCGCCTCGATTACCCGCTTGGCCTCGCGGACGACTACTGGCTCGGCGCATGCGCCACCGATCCAGCCGTGCAGGGTGCCCTCCGGGGTGATGACCGCGCGGGACCCGTGCTGACCCGACGACGGCGGCTTGCGCCACACGACGGTGGCCATCGCGAACGACTGCCCGGAGCGCGCGAGGTCCACCGCGAGCTCCATGACGTCGATGCCGTCGGAAGCAGACACCTAGCCGGCCTTCACCGGAGGCATACCCGAGATATCGCTGCCGGTCTTCAGTGCTTCATAGACGCGGTTCGGCATCAGCGGCATGTCCACGTTGCGGACACCCGTGTGCTCGATCGCATTCATGACCGCATTCACGAAGGCCGCGGGGCCGCCCACGGTGGCGCACTCGCCGATTCCCTTGGCACCGATCGGGTGATGCGGGCACGGAGTGACGACCTCGTGGAGCTCGAAGCCGGGTGTCTCCCATGCGGTCGGAAGCAGGTAGTCCATGTAGTTCGCGCCAATGCAGTTCCCCTCCTCGTCGAAGGTTATGTACTGCATGTTCGCCATGGCGTAGGCCTCCGTGAGACCGCCCATGATCTGACCCTCCACCACCATCGGGTTGATCCGCACGCCGCAGTCGTCGACCGCAACGAACTTCAGCACATCCCACACACCGGTGGCCGGATCCACTTCCACCTTGCAGATGTAGGCGGCGAACGGCCAGGTGAGGTTCGGCGGGTCGTAGTAGGCGTTGTTCTCCAGTCCGGGCTCCATCCCGTCGGGGACGTTGCTGTACGCCGCGAGGGCGCAGTCCTGGATGGTCACGCCGCGCTCGGGGTTGCCGCGCACGTAGAAGCGACCCAACTCCCACTCGATGTCCTCCTCGGACACCTCCAGCAAGTGTGCCGCGATCTTGCGGGCCTTGGCCCGGATCTTGCGCGACACCATCGCGACTGCCGCGCCGGCCACCGGGGTGGAACGCGACGCGTACGTGCCCATGCCGAATGGGGCGGTATCCGTGTCACCCTCCTCAACCACGATGTCGTCGGCGGGGATACCGAGCTCGTGGGCGACGATCTGCGCCCACGTGGTCTCATGACCCTGGCCCTGGGTCTTCGCGCCAGTGCGCAGAATCGCCTTGCCAGTCATGTGGACGCGCAACTCCGCGGAGTCGAACATCTTGATTCCGATGATGTCGTACTCACGGCTATTGCCTGCGCCGAGGGGCTCGGTCATAGTCGAGATGCCGATGCCGAGGAGTTTGCCGCGCTTGCGCGCCTCCTCCTGCTCGGCCTTGAAGTTCTGGTATCCGATCGCCTCGAGGCCGATATCGAGGCACTTCTTGTACTGACCGGAGTCGGTGAGGAAACCGAAAGCGGTGCGGTACGGGAACATATCGTCCTTGACCAGGTTCACTCGACGGAACTCCGCCTGATCCATACCGAGGTCGTTGGCGGCGTTGTGGATCATGCGCTCCTGGAAGAACATCGCCTCCGTGACTCGGAAGGAGCACCGGTAGGCGACTCCGCCCGGAGCTTTGTTGGTGTACCAGCCCTCGCTCGTCAGGTGCGCGGCCGGAATGTCGTAGCACGCGAATGCCGAGTGCATGAGACCGATCTTGAACTTGGTCGGCTGCGCATCGGCGTAGAAGGCACCGTGATCCGAGATGGTGTGCATCCGCATCCCGAGGATCTTCCCGTCCTTGCGCATGGCGATCTCGCCCTGCAGGTAGACATCGCGACCAAAACCTGTGGAGATGAGGTTGCCGGACTTGTCTTCAATCCACTTCACGGGACGTTCCGTCAGAATCGACGCCAGGATCGAGACCACGTACCCGGGATAGATGGGCACCTTGTTGCCGAATCCACCGCCGAGGTCTGGGGAGACGATGCGGATCATGTGCTCGGGGAGTTCCGCCACCATGGCGACTGCGGCACGGATGATGTGCGGCGCCTGGGTAGTCATGTACACGGTCAGCTTGCCCGTGGCGCGGTCGTAATCGGCAATCGAGCCGCAGGGCTCGAGAGGCGAAGGATGCGAACGTGGGTAATGCAGTTCGGTCTTCGAGATCACGTCGGCTTCTGCGAAGGCACGATCCGTGGCGGCCTTGTCACCGATCTCCCAGTCGAAGATCTTGTTCGTCGGCTGGTTCTCCTTGTCGTCACGGATCAGAGGAGCGTCGGGAGCCTGGGCCTGGACCGGATTCACAATGGGCGGCAACTGCTCGTACTCGACCACGATCTTCGAGCAGGCATCCTTCGCGATGTAGGGATCATCGGCGACCACGGCGGCGACCTCCTGGCCCTGGAAGCGCACCTTGTCTGTCGCAAGCACCGCCTGGGTGTCGTAGGACAGGGTGGGCATCCACGCCAGGTTGCGCGCGGCCATGGTCTCGCCCGTGAGGACCAAGCGGACACCCGGAATCTCCCATGCGGCACTGGTGTCGATGGACTTGATTCGCGCATGTGCGACCGGGCTGCGCAGTACTTCCATGTGCAGCATGCCGGGGAGGACG
The DNA here is from genome assembly GCA_046091195.1 of Actinomycetota bacterium. Lineage (GTDB taxonomy): Bacteria > Actinomycetota > Actinomycetes > S36-B12 > S36-B12 > VGCC01. The sequence goes on along the minus strand of JBJTBD010000071.1, from coordinate 8,549 downwards.
ATGTCGTCGATGTACCGGCCCTTACCGCGGATGAAGCGGTTGTCTTCTACTCGGCGGCGGCTCGCGCCCATGCCACCGATCTTGAGTTCGTCCAGGGGAGCCATCACGCCTCCGGGTTCTGTCCGCGCATCTTCTGGGCTGCCCAGAGGACGGACTTGACGATGTTCTGATAACCGGTGCAGCGACAGAGGTTGCCGGACAGCGCCCAGCGGACTTCGTCCTCCGTCGGATCGGGATTCCGTTCCAGAAGTGCCTTGGCGGCAAGCATCATGCCCGGGGTGCAGTACCCGCACTGGAGCCCGTGCTCCTGCTTGAAGCCCTCCTGGACGGGGTGCAGCTCGCTGGCGGATGACATCCCCTCGACGGTCTCAACCGCGTGACCGTCGGCCTGCACCGCGAGCATCGTGCAGCTCTTTACCGGGCGACCATCAAAGAGCACCGTGCATGCGCCGCAGTTGGTGGTGTCGCACCCGGTGTGCGTCCCGGTGAGCTTCAATCCCTGACGGAGGAGGTGAGCCAGGAGAAGGCGGGGCTCGACATCGACGGTGCGTGCTTCACCGTTCACGTTGATCGTCACGCGCTTGGTGGGCACGTCGGCTGCGGGAGCCGGGCTGACTTCGTCATAGAGGCTGGTCATGTCAGGCTGCTTTCTGCTCGGAACGGGAGATGTTCGTCAGGATGCGGGACACGAAGGTCTCGACGATGTGGCGCTTGTAGTCCGCAGAGCCACGGTGATCCGTGCGCGGTTCGGCGGCAGCCGCGACAGCCTGCGCCGCCGCCGCAATGTTCTCGTCGGTCAGCGTCTTCCCGACGAGGACGGAGATCGCGTCATTGGCATCGATCGTCCGGCCACCAACACCAGCGAGCGCGCAACCGGCGCGACGCACAGTGTCACCGTCCATGTCCAGCGCGATGGCCACGGATGCGGTGGCGAAATCCCCGACTCGACGCTCAAGCTTGAGGTAGCCACCGCGCGCAGTTCCCTTCGCGGCGGGGATGACCGCTTCCACCGCGATCTCGTTGTAGGCCAGAGCATTGACGAAGGGTCCGAGAACAAAGTCGCTCATCGGAATCTCGCGCCGGCCATTGGGGCCTTGCGCGACAATCGAGCCGTCGAGGGCGATCATCGTCGCCGCCCAGTCGCCCTGCGGGTCCGCATGGCACACCGAACCCACGAACGTGCCACGCGCACGCACGATCGGATCGGCTACCAAGGCGGCCGCCTGCGCCAATGTGGGGAAAGCGTCTAGCTTGTCGGAGAACTCAAGATCCTCGTGGCGACACAGCGCACCGATGCGCAAGGTGCCGTCGGGATCCACGCGGTGATAGTCAAGGCCGGGAAGGGAATTGATGTCGACGAGACGCTCGGGTGCGGCGAAGCGCAACTTCAGCATCGGGATGAGGCTCTGGCCACCGGCGAGGATCTTGGCTTCACCACCTCCCGCGTCGAGGATGGCGATGGCCTCCTCAAGTGACGACGGGGCGTCATAGGCGAATCGGGACGGGTACATGGGTTCCTCTCAGGCTCTACTGCTGGGTGTCGCGAACCGCGACGGGCATGGAATCGGCATCGGGATCCGGGCGTGGCTCCTGGTGGGGAGGCCACGGTCCCTGCACGGGTTGCCCGGCGACCTTCAGGAAATCGATGAACTGCGGCCACGCCCACACCGTGGGGCTCTTGCCCGTCTTCGGTGCGTTCTCGACCAGGGCGTAGAGGCGCGGACTGCCACTCTCGTTGCCGGTGGACTCGACTGCCATGGGGACTCCCTTCCGGCTCCCGCGACCCGGGACCTAGTGAAAGGTACCCAAGTTTGCGGGACCGGCAAGCCCGAATGGGTGAACTAGGACCGGGCAAGGACCCCGATAACCTCGGCCACGATCGAGACGGCGATCTCCCGGGCCCCTCGCGCGCCGATGTCGAGCCCCGCCGGCCCGTGCACCCGGGTCAGGTCGGTGACGTCCCGGTAGGCCAACCAGTCCGCCCGCGATTGCTGCATCGCCATCGACCCCAGGGCACCGATGTATCCGGCGTCGCTCTCCAGGGCGGACATCAGGCACCGGGACGAAATCTCGACGTCGTGACCCATCACCACAACCGCGTCGAGAGGTGACAGGGCGGCGGTGAAGCCGGCCACGGTGTCCGGCCGTGGATCGCAGACCACCCTCCACCCCAGCAGTCGGCCCTGGCGGACCAGCGCCTCGGCAATCGGACCCTGTCCGGCGACCACCAAACGGGGGACAGGCGTCAGCGACGTCGTGATGTGGTCGGGCGTGATCTCCACGCCGAGACCGGTGATCGCGTCACCCGACTCGACCCTTACCGCGAGGACATGGTCGCCATCCAACTCCGTGGTCACGGCAACCGAAAGCCGATCGACCAGGTACTGCCACGTCTCGGCCGGAAACTGCACCGCGGGGACGACGAGGAACTCGGCCTTCGTCCCTACCGCCAGGCCAGACTGCGCCGACTCCACCTCGGTCACGACGTGACGGACCCGCCTCCCCCAGTTCAACTGGCGAGCAGCGACATCGCCGATCAGTCCATCGAAGGCCCCCGAGGCGAGATCCCCGATACGACCACCACCCGGGGTGAAGGCGAGGGCCTCGTCGGACACGACCGGCGCAACCATCCACGCGACGTCCGCCCGGGTCCCCGACCTGACGCACGCCGCCACGCTCAACGCGATGTCATACACCCTTTACTCCCACTCGAACTCATCCCTCGTGGGGACTACTCCCACTCGATCGTCCCCGGCGGCTTGCTCGTTACATCCAGCACGACCCGGTTCACCTCGCGCACCTCGTTCGTGATCCGCGTGGAGATACGGGCGATAACATCCTCGGGCAGGCGCGACCAGTCCGCCGTCATCGCGTCCTCACTCGACACTGGGCGCAGCACGATGGGCTGTCCGTACGTGCGGCCGTCACCCTGCCCGCCCACGCTGCGGACGTCGGCGAGCAGCACCACCGGAAACTGCCAAACCTGTCGGTCGAGTCCCGCGGCGCTGAGTTCTTCGCGTGCGATCGCATCGGCCTCACGCAGGATCGCCAATCGCTCCTCATCAACCGCACCGATGATGCGAATGGCGAGTCCGGGACCTGGGAAGGGATGCCGCCACACGATCTCGGATGGCAGACCAAGGTCGAGACCGATCTGTCGCACCTCATCCTTAAAAAGCGTTCGCAGTGGTTCGACGAGGGTGAACTGCAGGTCGTCGGGGAGACCCCCCACGTTGTGATGACTCTTGATGTTGGCGGTGCCCGACCCGCCTCCCGACTCCACGACGTCGGGATAGAGAGTCCCCTGCACTAGGAATTCCACGTGCTCGTTCACGGCGACGATCTGACGTGCAGCATCCTCGAAGACACGAATGAACTCACGCCCGATGATCTTGCGCTTGGACTCGGGATCCTCGACACCCTCAAGAGCCGCAAGGAACCGAGCCCGGGCATCGACGGTCACAAGTTGGACGCCCGTAGCGGCGACGAAGTCGCGCTCGACCTGCTCAGCCTCCCCCTTCCGCAAGAGCCCGTGATCGACGAAGACGCAGGTGAGTTGCCGACCCACCGCACGATGAACGAGAGCTGCCGCCACCGCAGAGTCCACACCACCGGACAGCCCACAGATCACGCGACCTCCACCGACCTGCGCGCGGATCGCGGCGACCTGCTCGTCGATGACGTTGCCCATCGTCCACGTGGGCACACAAGCTGCGATGTCGAAGAGGAAATGCTCGAGCACCGCCTGTCCGTGCTCGGAGTGGAGAACCTCCGGATGGAACTGCACGCCCGCAAGACGTCGGCTCACATCTTCGAACGCCGCGATCGGTGCCCCGTCGGTGCTCGCGAGCACCGTGCATCCGTGCGGAGCCTCGGAGACGGAGTCGCCGTGCGACATCCACACCGGATAAGAGGCGGGAAGCCCGCGGAAGAGGGCACCCGGGTCACGAACGGCGAGCGGGGTGCGACCGAACTCACTCAGACCGGTGCGAGCGACCTTCCCGCCGAGGGCGGCAGCCATCGCTTGGAAGCCGTAACAAATGCCGAAGACTGGAACGCCCGTGGTGAGGATCGCGGGATCGAGGTGCGGGGCACCGTCCGCGTACACACTGGCGGGGCCGCCGCTCAGGATGATCGCGGAGGGTTCGCGCGCGAGAACCTCCGCTGCGGTGATGGTGTGCGGGACGATCTCGGAATAGACATGGGCCTCACGCACCCGTCGCGCGATGAGTTGGGCGTACTGGGCCCCGAAGTCGATGACGAGCACGGGTCCGGACACCGGTCAAATCTAGTTCGACCGGCCATGCGACTACGAGAAGGCACCCAGCAGCAGGAGGGCGCCGATGATCACGCTGTACGCGAGGATCCCCAGGATGAATGTCACCCACGCCCAGATCCGCGCAGCCCTGGCCCGGCGGGCGGCGGTCTCGACGTCACCCGACTCCCCTGCGCGCATGGCCAACCAGCAGTAGACGAGGGCTACTGCCCCGGTGGGGAGGAAGAACAGGGCCGCCCCGATCAGGCATGGGATCCACGGCACCCGCACACCGATCACCAGGGCACCCTAGACGCAAGTTCCGGAAAACCGCCCACAGGTGGGGCCGTTCCACCTAGCGTGAAGACATCGCGCGGGGGCTCACCCGTCCCCGCCAGGGTTGCGGGAGGCAACACATGCACCACATTCCCATCACCGTCACTGTCGACGGAATGACATATGAGCGCGAGGTGGAACCGCGCGCACTGCTGGTCCACTTCCTACGCAACGATCTCGGCCGCGTTGGGACAGTCATCGGTTGCGACACCTCGAATTGCGGGGCCTGCACCGTTCTACTCAACGGCCGAAGCGTGAAGTCGTGCAGTGTGCTTGCCGTCCAGGCGGATGGCACATCGATCACGACCATCCAGGGGCTCTCCGACGGGAACGAATGGCACCCCGTGCAGACCGCTTTCAAAGAGTGCCACGGCCTCCAGTGCGGGTACTGCACTCCGGGCATGGTCATGTCCGCCGTCGATCTGCTGTCCGAGAACCCGAACCCCAGCGAAGCGGAGATCCGCGAAGGACTTGAAGGCAACCTCTGCCGCTGTACCGGGTATCACAACATCGTCCGGTCGGTCGAGATGGCCGCCGAACTCATGGGAGGTGCAAAGTGACCGCAACTACTGAAACACCCTCTGCGCTAGGTCGACCGATAAAGCGCAAGGAGGATGCGCGACTCCTGCACGGCCAGACCAACTGGACAGACAACATCCAACTCCCCGGCACCGTGCACATGGCGATCCTGCGCAGTCCTTATGCGCACGCGAAGATCACCAAGCTGGACGTAAGTCCGGCGAAGAATCACGCCAATGTGGTCAACGCCTTCGGTGCTGCTGAACTCGGCGACCTCAACGGCTCGATTCCCTGCGTGTGGCCGGTCACCGACGACATCGTGATGCCGGCATTCCCAGCCCTCGCCCCGGACACCGTGCGCCAAGTCGGCGACTGCGTGGCCGTGGTACTCGCCACCGATCCGCAGAGCGCCGTCGATGCCCTCGAGGACATCGTCGTGGAGTACGAACCCCTCCCGGTGGTGATCGATATGGAGAAGGCGATCGCCCCTGGTGCAACACCCGTGCACGCGGACGCTGGCACCAACGTTTGCTACGTGTACAACCTCGGCGGCGGTTACGAGGAGGTCAAGGCGAAGGCAGATGTGGTGGTCAAGCGCCGCTTCATCAACCAGCGCCTTATCCCCGCATTCATGGAGCCCCGCTCGGTCGTGGCCGCACCGATGGGTATGAGCGACGAGATCACTGTGTGGTCTGCCACGCAGATCCCGCACGTTTTGCGCGTCCTGCTCGCTCTGGTCACCGGTATCCCGGAAAACAACCTGCGCGTGGTTGCTCCCGATGTGGGTGGTGGCTTCGGAGGCAAGTTGCAGTGCTACCGGGAAGAAGTCCTCGTCGTGAACCTGGCGCGCAAACTTGGACGGCCGGTGAAGTGGACGGAGACGCGCAGCGAAGACATGCTCGCCACACACCATGGTCGCGATCAGATTCAGGATATTGAGATCGCGGCCACCAAGGACGGCAAGCTCCTCGGGCTGAACGTGGAACTCATCGCGAATATGGGTGCCTACTTGCAGATCATCACTCCAGGCGTCCCACTGCTTGGAATGTTTATGTACCCAGCCATCTACAAGATGGATGCGTACAACTTCAAATGCACGGGTGTGTTCACGAACACCACGCCCACCGATGCCTACCGAGGTGCCGGACGCCCGGAGGCGACGTACGCCATCGAGCGCATTATTGACGAACTCGCTGCGGAACTCGGGATGGATCCACTCGCACTTCGCGAAAAGAACTGGATCAAGCACGAGGAATTCCCGTACACCACAGTGGCCGGACTCACGTACGACACCGGCAACTACGAGGCAGCTACCGCCAAGGCCCTCGACCTCTTCGGCTATGAAGAGTTGAGGGCAGAGCAGAAGCGGAGGCGCGACAGCAACGATCCCGTGCAACTCGGGATTGGTATCTCCACCTTCACGGAGATGTGCGGCCTCGCACCCTCGCGCACATTGGGCGCCCTCAAATATGTGGCTGGCGGATGGGAACACTGCACGATCCGCGTGCTCCCCACAGGGAAAGTCGAATTGATCACCGGCACCTCCCCCCACGGCCAGGGACACGAAACCGCGTGGAGCCAGATCGCCTCAAGCATCCTCGGCGTCCCCGTCGAGGACATCGAGGTCGTGCACAGTGACACGGGTCGCGCCCCCTACGGAATGGATACCTATGGCTCGCGGTCGCTGGCGGTAGGTGGGCAGGCGATCAAGTTGGCAGCCGAACGCCTGATCGAGAAGGCGCGCGTGATCGCAGCCCACCAACTCGAGTGCAGCCCGGCGGACCTCGAGTTCGTGAACGGCGTATTCCAGGTCAAGGGTGACGCTTCCAAGCAGCAGCCACTTGGGGCAGTCGCTTTCGAAGCCTTCACCGCACACAACCTGCCGGACGGCGTCGAGCCGACGCTGCAGGGTGAGGCCACGGTGGATCCGGATGACTTCTCCTACCCCCACGGCACACACCTCACGGCAATCGAGGTCGATACCGAGACCGGGAAGGTCCGCGTACGCACTTACGTTGCGGTCGACGATGTGGGTATCCAGGTGAACCCGATGATCGTCGAAGGTCAGGTCCACGGAGGCCTCGCTCAGGGCATCGCCCAGGCGCTCTACGAAGGCGCCTTCTACGACGAAGACGGGCAGCCGCTGAACGCGAACCTGTCGACGTACCTCATTCCGGCGGCGCCCGACCTACCGTCGTTCACCACCGGCCAGACAGTGACGCCGTCCACCACGCACCCACTCGGCACCAAGGGTGTGGGCGAGGCCGGCGCGATCGCCTCCACGCCGGCGATTATCAACGGCGTCGTCGACGCCCTGCGTCACCTGGGTGTGACCGAGGTGGCGATGCCGGCGACACCGATGACCGTGTGGAAGACCATCCAGGCAGCTAAGGGAGGTAAGTGATGATTCCCGCAGCATTCGAGTACACGAAGGCGACCACGGTCGCTGAGGCACTGGCTGCATTGCAGGCCGGCGGTGAAGACGCGAAGGTCCTGGGCGGCGGGCCGTCCCTGCTCCCCGTGCTCCGATTGCGACTCAACGCCCCTTCGGTTCTCGTCGATTGCTCCGGCATCGACGAGATCAGCGGGATCCGCGAGGAGGGGGGCAAGGTCGTCATCGGCGCGGGAGCAACCCACCATGCGGTGATGAACAACGCCTTGGTGAAGTCCTCGGTGCCGCTGCTCGCGCAGGCGACCGCGACGGTCGCGGATCCGCAGATTCGTCATCGCGGGACGTGCGGTGGATCGATGGTCCATGCCGATCCGAGGGCAGACCTACCCCCGGTGGCCCGGGCACTCGATGCCGAGTTCCAGATCGCCGGCTCCGGCGGCCAGCGCACGGTGAAGGCAGCAGAGTTCTTCCAGGGGCCATTCGAGACTTCGGTTGGACCAGACGAGATCCTCGTCTCGGTTTCCTTCCCCAAGTACGACGGGTGGTCGACCCACTACGAGAAGTTCAACCGCACGGCACAGGCGTGGAGCATCGTCGGTGTCGCGGCTGCTGTTCGTATGGATGGCGGCAAAATCGCCGAGGCCCGGATCGGTCTCACGAATGTCGGTGGTACACCGATGCGCGCTTCCGCGATCGAGCAGGCACTCGTCGGTGCGTCCTCGCTGGCCGATATCGAGGCGGCCGCGGCGCGCGCATCGGATGGGCTGGCGCCCTTCGCCGATGACGATGCGGACGAGGAGTTCCGGCTGCACCTGGCTCGCGTGCTGACCAAGCGGGCGGTGGCGGCAGCCTCCGGCCTGAAGTAGTCCATCACGAAAGGCGGAGCCGGGGTCCCGGTTCCGCCTTTCGTGCGTACGGTGGTCCCGTGGCCATCGCACTCTCCTCGTGTGTGTACCGGATCCCCACCTTCGGGGACTACATCAACTCCTTCGCATTCCTCGAGGACGACGGCTCCGTCACCCTCGTCGACTGCGGCCTGAAGCGCGC
>JBJTBD010000070.1:0-23886 GCA_046091195.1 Actinomycetota bacterium | reverse complement strand
TCACCCGATTCCAAGTGCTGAGTGTCCAAGGACGTTACGACGGGCGGGACGTACTTCCCGCGAATTGAGCGACGAAGATCGGGATCTCGCGCTGGATGTTGCGCTCGTACATCCGGTAGGCGGACCACGTGTCGGCGAGTTTCGCGTAGATATCCCGCGCATGATTCCCGTGCACTTCGACGAATGTGCACGCCTGCTCCGCACCGTCGATCTCGATGCGTCCCTCGACGTGCGCGCGCACGTTGAATACCCAGCCTGGCACCTTCTCCTGGCCCGCATTGGATCCGGCGATACCCCAACCCGGAGCGCCGTCCAGGTGTGTCGGAACACCGAGGAGCGGTGTCCTCCGCCACTCACCCGACTTGCGCCCGAGGGTGGTGATCCACACCACCTGCGCCCCGCCCGGGAACTTCCGCATGAGTCGACCCCCGGAGACCCGATCGAGGAATCGGTGCGCCACCGTGGTGGCGCGCAGGGCACTACCCCACACGAGGTCGTAGGCCCGGGATCCCATGGGCCGAGGGTAGGGGAAGTGCCGAGGGCTGACGTATGGCAGCATGTATGGCATGACACCTGGGATGAAGCGCACCACCATCTACCTGCCCGATGAGTTGAAAGCCCGCCTCGAGGCGGCCGCGAAGCGGCGTGGCGTGACAGAAGCGGAGATCGTGCGCAGGGCTGTGGACAAGGAGTTGACGCGCGGTCTCTCTGGTGCGGGAATCATCACCGACCCGTTGCCCGACGGGATCAGTGGACGCACTCTCCATGAACACATGGAGGGGTTCGGAGAGATGTGATCGTCGTCGACACGGGAGTCCTCTACGCCTTCTTCATCGCGACGGACCCGGCCCACGCGGAAGCACGTGGATTGCTGGAGAGTGAGACGGAGGGGATCGTCGTCAGCCCCTACGTGGTCTCAGAGCTTGACTACTTCATTACCAAGAAGTTCGGACCCCCGGCAGAGGTGCGCGTCTTGGACGCTCTTACCTCGGGAGTTTTCGAACTGCCCGTCATGGGTCCGGTTGATGTGATCGCCTGCACGCGGATCCTCGAGTCCTACCCCGATCATCGAATAGGAATCACGGACGCCTCCCTCGTGGTGCTCGCCGATCGCTATGAAACCAGTCGGATCGGCACGTACGACCGGCGCCACTTTTCCTTCCTGCGCCCGCTGCGCGGGGGATGGTTCGACGTGCTGCCATCTCGATAAGGTTGGCCTCTTCCCCCTTCTACGCAGGGATGGAGTGTCCGTGGCTCGCGTGATCGTCGACGTCATGCTCAAGCCCGAGATCCTGGACCCGCAGGGACGTGCGGTGCAGGGTGCACTGGGTCGGCTCGGACTCGAGGGAGTGACGAGCGTCCGTCAAGGCAAGCACTTCGTCATCGAACTCGACGGCGACCTGGATTCCTATCGTGCTGCGGCCCTGGATCGTCTGGCGGGTGAACTGCTGAGCAACCCGGTGATCGAGGACTTCACGCTGACCGTGGTGGACGCGTGAAGATCGGGGTCGTCACCTTCCCTGGCTCGCTCGATGATCGTGACGCCGCGCGCGCAGTCCGGATCGCCGGTGGAGAAGCCGTGGCGTTGTGGCACGGGGATGATGACCTGCACGGCGTTGACGCCGTGGTGCTGCCGGGTGGGTTCTCCTACGGTGACTATCTGCGGTGCGGAGCGATCGCCCGGTTCGCACCGATCATGCAGCAGATCGTGGATGGTGCGCGCGGGGGAATGCCGGTGCTCGGGATCTGCAACGGCTTTCAGATTCTCTGCGAATCACATCTACTTCCTGGCGCATTGACCCGCAACGACCACCTGCACTTCATCTGTCGCGATCAGCGGCTGCGCATCGAGAACACCACCAGAGCGTGGACCACGTCGTTCGCTGCCGGCCAGGAGATTGTGATCCCGCTGAAGAACGGTGAGGGTGGATTCGTCGCTGATGACGCAACCCTGGATGCACTGGAAGGCGAGGGGCGCGTCATCGCCCGCTACCTGGAGATCAACCCCAATGGCAGTCGCCGAGACATCGCCGGTATCTGCAACGAGCGGGGAAATGTGGTGGGCCTCATGCCGCATCCGGAGCACGCTGTGGAGTCACTCACCGGACCCACCACCGACGGCCTCGGATTCTTCACCAGCGTGCTGTCCCTCGTGGGGAGCAGCCGGTGACCATCGACACCGTCGACCGCGCGGAATCCTCCCCGGATGTGTCGCAGCCCTCTGCCGATCTCGGAGTGAAGGACGACGAATACGCGCGCATTCGCGAAATCCTCGGGCGTCGACCCACGTCGTCGGAGTTGGCGATGTATTCGGTGATGTGGAGTGAGCATTGCTCGTACAAGTCCTCGAAGGTGCACCTGCGTCTGTTCGGCGAGAAGAAGCCGGAGACCGACGCGCTGCTCGTCGGGATCGGGGAGAACGCGGGCGTGGTGGACATCGGTGACGGATGGGCGGTCACCTTCAAGGTGGAGTCCCACAACCACCCGTCCTACGTGGAGCCCTACCAGGGAGCGGCCACAGGCATCGGCGGGATCGTCCGCGACATCCTGTCGATGGGCGCGCGTCCCATCGCGGTGATGGATCCCCTGCGGTTTGGTCCGCTGGATGCCCCGGACACCGCGCGTGTGCTGCCTGGCGTGGTGGCGGGCATCGGCGGCTACGGGAATTGCCTGGGATTGCCGAACATCGGAGGCGAGGTGGTTTTCGACGCGTCCTACGCGGGGAACCCCTTGGTGAACGCCCTGTGTGTCGGGGCGATGCGCCATGAAGACATCCACCTGGCAAGCGCCAAAGGTGTCGGCAACCTCGTGGTGTTGTACGGGGCGCGTACCGGTGGCGACGGCATCGGTGGAGTCTCGGTGCTGGCGTCGGAGACCTTCGACGCGGAGGGACCGGCGAAGCGGCCCAGTGTCCAGGTCGGTGACCCGTTCATGGAGAAGTTGTTGATCGAGGCGACACTCGAGGTCCTGCACGCCGGACTCGTCGAAGGGATCCAGGACCTCGGGGGCGCGGGTATCTCGTGCGCGACGAGTGAACTCGCATCCAACGGCGAGGGCGGAATGCACGTGTGGTTAGACCGCGTCCTGCTGCGTGATCCGACCCTGTCCCCCGAAGAGATCCTGCTGAGCGAATCGCAGGAGCGGATGTGCGCGATCGTGCGCCCCGATCGCATCAACGATTTCTTGGCACGCTGCGCGAAGTGGGATGTGGAGGCCGTGGTGATCGGCGAGGTCACCGACTCCGGCCGTCTCACCATCGATTGGCACGGTGAACGCATCGTGGATGTGCCCCCGCGCACGGTGGCGCACGAGGGCCCGGTGTACCAACGACCCTTCGCGTGCCCGAGTTCCCAGGACGCGCTTCAGGCCGACGGTCCGGGAAGGCTCGCACGCCCCTCAACGCCCGAGAAACTTCGCGCGACAGTGCTGGCGTTGGTCGGATCGGCGAATCTCGCATCGAAGAGTTGGGTGACCAGTCAGTACGACAGGTACGTCCTCGGCAATACCGTCCTTGCCCAACCCGAGGACTCCGGCATGGTGCGCGTCGATGAAGTCACGGGTCGTGGTGTTGCGGTATCCACGGACTGCAATGGTCGCTTCGCGAAGCTCGATCCCTACGCCGGTGCGCAGCTGGCCCTGGCCGAGTCCTACCGCAACGTCTCGGCCACCGGAGCAACACCGCTTGCGGTCACCAATTGCCTGAACTTCGGTTCCCCCGAGGATCCCGGAGTGATGTGGCAATTCGCTGAAGCCGTGCGTGGACTGGCAGACGGGTGCCTCGAGTTGGGCATCCCGGTCACCGGTGGAAATGTCTCGTTCTACAACCAGACCGGCGACGTTGCGATCCTGCCCACACCCGTCGTCGGCGTGTTGGGTGTGATCGACGATGTCGCACACCGGACCCCCATGTCATGGACCTCTGCGGGCGATGCGATCTATCTACTGGGAGAAACCCGCGACGAGTTCGGCGGGAGCGAGTGGGCCCACCTGCAGGGGCACCTCGGTGGTGTTCCCCCGCGCGTGGACCTCGCACAGGAACGTGCACTGAGTCGTGTCCTGGTGGACGGATCGCAGTCCGGAGTCATCCGTGCCGCGCACGATGTGTCCGACGGGGGAGTGGCGCAGGCTCTCGTCGAGATGGCGCTGCGCTCCGGTACCGGGGCTGATGTATCCATCCCCGAGTCGATCGAGCCGTTCGTGTTCTGTTGCAGTGAGAGTGCCGCTCGAGCGATCATCGTCATCCGGCCGGATCAGGAATCGGCATTGCTCGCGCTCTGCAATGACTCGGCCGTGCCCGTCATGCGCATTGGCACCGTGACAACGGACGCACACCTCACCTTCGGATCGTTCGGATTCCCCCTCGATGAGTTGCGCCGCGTCCACGAGTCGCCCATCCCGGCGGCACTGGCGGGGTGACCATGGAGGAGGTGCGCTCCCTCCTGGCCGAGTGGGAGGGGGCACCGCGCGAGCGGATTCGCGATGCGGTTCTCACCACTCTCGATGTCCTGTCCGCGATCGCCCCCGGGCGCAGTGTCGAGGTGCGGATCCCGCCCTACGCCGCGATCCAGGTGGTGGCCGGGCCCACCCACAAGCGCGGAACCCCGCCAGCCGTGGTGGAGGCCGATCCGCGAACCTGGCTGGAACTCTGCGTCGGGGACCTGGACTGGGCGGCCGCGGTCGCGACCGGACGGGTCCGGGCCAGCGGAGAGCGCTCTGACCTCGGTCCCCTCCTGCCGCTCGTGGTGTGAGCGGCTGTCGCCGGACTTGCCCTCTGGGCCAGGTTTGCTTAGGATTACCTAAGTTAGGTTCCCCTCACTTCAGGAGTCACCATGTTCGCCAGCTTCCTCATCGGCCTACGCGAAGGATTGGAAGCTGCCCTCATCGTGGCGATCCTGGTCGCCTACCTGGTGCGGACCAGCAACGGTCACGCCCTCTCCCGGATGTGGATGGGCGTGGGGGCCGCCATCGGACTGTCCATCCTTTTGGGCCTCGGGCTCACCTTCGTTGAGGACAGCCTCACCGACACCACCGCAAAGGTGTTCGCCGGCGTCACCTCGCTCCTGGCCGTCGGACTGATCACCTGGATGATCTTCTGGATGGCGCTGAACGCACGCACCATCAAGGCGCACCTCCACGGGGAGATGGACCGAGCGCTGAAGACCAGCGCGGTCGCCGTGTCGATGGTCGCGTTCTTCGCCGTGGTCCGTGAGGGCCTGGAGACCGCGATCTTCCTCTGGGTCGGTATCCGCGCAACGGGAGATGCGATGACCTCGGTCATCGGAGCACTCCTCGGTCTCGCCGTTGCCGTGGTCCTCGGGTTCTTCATGTATCAGGGAGCGGTGCGGCTCAACCTGACCGCCCTGTTCACCTGGACCGGTGCCCTCTTGGTCATCGTCGCCGGAGGCATCCTCCGCTACGCGATCCACGAGTTCCAGGAGGTCGGCTGGCTGCCCGGCATGGACAACATCGCCATCGACGTCAGCGGAACCATCTCCCCCGACGGAGTGGCCGGCACCCTGCTGCGCGGCCTGCTGAGCCTCTCGCCCACCATGTCGTGGTTCGAGGTCATCGCGTGGCTGCTGTTCGTGATCCCGGTGCTGATCGCCTTCTTCCTCGTCGTGGGGCGCAAGTCCGCACGACCCGCGCAGGCGGAGCAGCCGGTATCCGCCCCCAAAGAGACGGTGTCGTAACACATCCGTGACCTTGGCCGGAGGGTCTGAACCTCAACGCGCGGATACAGTGCGGGGCACTCCCTAGGAAAGGCCCGAGATAGCCCCATGCCGTCGGTTGCGATCCGCATTCGCGGACTCAGGCGCACCTTCGGGGACGTCGTCGCCGTGGACGACGTCGACATCGATGTCATGGACGGAGAGTTCTTGACCCTCCTGGGGCCGTCGGGGTCGGGGAAGACCACCGTGCTGCGCATGATTGCCGGATTCGAGCGGCCCGACGCAGGGACCATCGAACTCGCCGGGGTCGACGTCACCGAGATGCCGCCCTACGCCCGAGATGTGAATACGGTGTTCCAGGACTACGCGCTCTTCCCCCATATGACCGTGATCCAGAACGTCGAATACGGGCTGATGGTGAAGAAGGTGCCCAAGGCCGAGCGGCAACAGCGTGCGCTGGCCGCGTTGGAGTCGGTTCGTCTGGCCGGCTACGAGCAACGGCGGCCGTCTCAGCTCTCAGGTGGTCAACGCCAGAGGGTTGCTCTCGCGCGCGCCCTGGTCAACCGTCCCCAAGTGCTACTCCTCGACGAACCCTTGGGTGCCCTGGACCTCAAGTTGCGGGAGCAGATGCAGGTGGAGCTCAAGGAGATCCAGCGTGAGGTGGGCATCACCTTCGTCTTCGTGACACACGACCAGGACGAGGCGCTCACGATGTCCGATCGCATAGCGGTCTTCAACGAGGGACGGATTGCGCAGATCGGCACGCCGATGGAGATCTACGAGCACCCCGGATCGCCGTTCGTCGCCGGGTTCGTCGGAACCTCAAACCTGCTCACCGAGGAAGCCGCCCGCGCGGTCCTTGGTCGCGGTGGGGTCTGGTCGGTCCGGCCGGAGAAGATCCAGGTGGCGCGGGGGACCGTGGAGCCCGCACCGCATCAACATGCGGTGCAAGGGCGTATCCGCGAGGTCGTTTACGTCGGCATGAGCACGCGCTTCCTGGTGGATCTCACCGTGGGCGGGCAGTTGATGGTGGTGGAGCAGAACTCGGATGCCGGTGCCACCGAGCGACATGCCATGCGGGGTCAGGACGTGACCCTGCTCTGGGATTCCGATCACGAGTACCAGGTGTCCTCGTCATCGGATGGGCGATGAACGCACCCGCGTTCATCGAATCGATAAAGAGGAGGATGCAGGTGCAGAAGAAGCGTCTGCTCACAATCGTTGCCGCCGCGTCGGCGTCAGCGATGCTCGTCGCCGCCTGCGGTGGCGACTCGGCCAGTTCCGGGGGTGCAGCTGCTCCCGAAGCCGCCGTCTACGAGGGCCCGGTGGGTGATGGCGAGGGAGAGCTGAACATCCTCGCGTGGCCCGGCTACGCCGAGAACGGGACCACCAGCCCCGATGTGGACTGGGTGACGCCGTTCACCGAGGCCACCGGATGCAAGGCGAACGTCAAGGTGTTCGGCACCTCCGATGAAGCTGTGAAGTTGATGCAGGGTGGCGGCTGGGACGTGGTGTCTGCGTCCGGCGACGCCTCACTGCGTCTGATCTACGGGGACAACGTGCAGCCGGTCAACATGGAACTGACACCGAACTACGCCGATGTCTTCGAGGGTCTGAAGAAGCAGCAGTGGAACTCGGTGAATGGTCAGGCCTACGGCATGCCCCACGGTCGCGGCGCCAACCTGCTGATGTACAACACCGAGCAGGTCTCCCCCGCCCCCGATTCCTGGTCGGTCGTGTTCGAAGGCGACACCCCGCTCGCGGGCAAGGTCAGTGCCTACGACTCGCCGATTGCGATCGCGGATGCTGCGGTCTACCTGATGGCCACCAAGCCGGAACTCGGCATCACCTACCCCTACGCCCTCGACAAGGATCAGTTCGCCGCGGCGATCGCCCTGCTCGAGCAGCAGAAGGGTGTCGTGGGCGAGTACTGGAATGACTACCTGAAGCAGATGGCGGCCTTCACCGAGGGCACGACCCTGGCAAGCACCACCTGGCAGGTCGTCGCCAACGCCCTGCAGGGAGAGGGGGTCAAGGTCGATGCAGTCAAGCCCAAGGAGGGTGCGACCGGCTGGTCCGACACGTGGATGATCGCGAAGGACACGCCGAACATCAACTGCGCCTACAAGTGGCTCGACTGGATCGCGTCACCGGAGATCAATGCCCAGGCCGCCGAGTACTTCGGTGAGGCCCCGGCCAACTCCAAGGCGTGCGCGCTGACGGCGAACAAGGATCACTGTGCGATCTTCCACGCCGATCAGCAGGACTACTGGAACGACGTCTACTACTGGAACACGCCGACCACCGCCTGTCTGGATGGCCGCACCGATGTCGAGTGCGTCCCGTACAGCGAGTGGGGCACTGCGTGGACCGCTCTCCGGAGCTAGTAGGTAGTCACGAGTGACGACCACGACCGCCACCCATCGGGGCTTCTGGTACAGGCACCCGAAGCTCCAGCTCGCGGGCCTGCTCAGTGCCCCGATGGCGTGGCTGGTCGTGGTCTACCTCGGTTCCCTCCTCGCGCTCTTCCTGACTGCCTTCTGGCAGGTCAACGACTTCACCAGCCAGGTCGAGCGCACGTTCACATTCCGCAACTTCCAAGAGGTCTTCACCAATCCGGCCTACTACGGCACGGTGTTTCGCACGGTGTCGATTGCTTTGCTCACCACGCTCATCTGCATTGTTATCGCAGTCCCGCTGGCCTTCTTCATGGCCCGTGTTGTGCGACCTCGCTACCAGGCAGTGATGATCGCGATGATCCTCACGCCCCTCTGGGCGTCCTATCTGGTGAAGGTGTATGCATGGCGCGCGATGTTGCAGCCGGAGAGTGGGGTGATCGCATGGTTCCTCCAGCCGTTCGGAATCGGTGGCCCTGGTTACGGATTCATCGGCATCGTGATCACCCTGAGTTATCTGTGGCTCCCCTACATGGTGCTGCCCATCTACACGGCCTTCAGCCGATTGCCGAATTCGATGCTGGACGCCTCCGCCGACCTCGGTGCGAGGAACGGACGCACGTTCCGTAGCGTCGTTTTCCCGATCGTCTTCCCCTCGATCGTCGCCGGCTCGATCTTCACGTTCTCTCTGAGCCTCGGTGACTACATCACCGCGCAGATCGTTGGTGGCAAGTTGCTGATGTTGGGCAACGTGGTCCAGCAGACCTATGTCACCAACCTGCCTTTCGCCGCAGCGGTCTCCATGATCCCGGTGGTCATCGTGCTCGCGTACCTATTCGCGGTGCGCCGGTCCGGAGCATTGGACAACCTCTGATGCAACTGACCCGCACTTCCAAGGTGCTGCTGACGGCCTTCGCAGTGGTTGCCTTCTCCTTCGTCTACATCCCCCTCGGTGTCATCCTCATCAACTCCTTCAGCGTGAACAAGTCTCTCGCGTGGCCACCGCGGGGATTCACCACGGAATGGTGGGGACGCGCCATCGACAACGAGGGTGTGCGCGAGGCTCTCCTGACCTCCGTCGTGCTCGGCCTGCTCGCCACGGCGGTTGCTCTCGTGCTGGGGACCCTCACCGCCTTCGCGCTCGGCCGGTTCACATTCTTCGGTCGGGAGTCCATCTCACTTCTGGTGATCTTGCCCATCGCCCTCCCGGGCATCGTGACCGGTATCGCGCTCAACAACGTGTTCACGTCGTTCCTGGGTGGTCTGACTTTCCTCACCCTCGTCGTGGCCCACGGAACGTTCTGCATCGTGATCGTCTACAACAACGCCCTCGCCCGCATCCGGCGCATGGGGCGCAGTCTCGAGGAGGCGTCGGCAGACCTGGGCGCCCGTGGCTGGACCACGTTCCGTCGGGTCACCTTCCCGATGATGAGGTCCGCGCTGATCGCAGGGGCGGTACTCGCCTTCGGGCTGTCCTTCGACGAGATCATCGTCACGACCTTCACCGCGGGGCCGGGCATCACGACCCTGCCGATCTGGATCTACCAGAACCTGTTCCGCCCCAATCAGGCCCCGGTGGTCAACGTCGTAGCGGCGGTCCTCGTCCTGATCAGCATCCTGCCGGTCTACGTCGCGCAGAAACTGTCCGGTAGCGAGAGCGAGCGCGGTGGGGGATTGATCTAGTCCTCACGTAGGGTTGAGGGGTGCCACGCGGTGACGGTCGCCTGACGCACGAACTCCTCCCCGGTGAGCGCGGTCCGCAGGATGCGTGCGGTGTCTTCGGAGTCTGGGCACCGGGCGACGAGGTCGCGAAACTCACCTACTTCGGCCTGTACGCGCTGCAGCATCGCGGGCAGGAATCAGCCGGAATCGCGGTCAGCGACGGCTCGCGGATCGTGGTTTACAAGGACATGGGCCTGGTGTCGCAGGTGTTCACCGAGGCGAGTCTGGAGTCGCTGCGCGGCCATGTTGCCATTGGACACACCCGATACTCAACCACGGGTGCCAGCGTGTGGGAGAACGCCCAACCCACGTTCCGCACCACGGCGACCGGGCATCTCGCCCTCGGACACAACGGAAACCTGACCAACACCGTGGACCTCATCTCCCGCCTGCGCGCGCGCGTGGAGGCCTCGGGAGAGCTGCCGTTCAACGCGGGATTGCACGCCACCACCGACACCGAGGTGATCTCGGGCCTCCTGGCCTCACACCCGGATATCCCTTTGGAGCAGGCGGCGTTACTGGAATTGCCAAACTTGCGTGGTGCGTTCTCCCTGGTCTTCATGGATGATGAGTCGCTCTACGCGGCGCGCGACCCTCAGGGCATCCGTCCGCTGGTGCTCGGCCGGATCGAGCGCGGCTGGGTGATCGCCAGCGAGACCGCGGCACTCGACATCGTCGGCGCGTCCTTCATCCGCGAGGTGGAACCGGGTGAGCTCGTCGTCATCGACGCGCAGGGACTTCGAGCCCACCGGTACGCAGAGGCCGAGCCCAAGGGCTGCCTGTTCGAGTACGTGTACCTTGCCCGGCCGGATACATCGATTGCGGGCCGTTCGGTGCAAGCGACCCGCGTCGACATCGGCAAGCGGCTGGCACGTGAGCACCCGGTGGATGCGGATCTGGTGATCCCGGTGCCGGAGTCCGGTCGCTACGCCGCCATCGGATATGCCCAGGAATCCGGAATTCCCTTCGCCGAGGGACTCGTGAAGAATGCCTACGTCGGACGCACCTTCATCCAGCCCTCGCAGACGATCCGGCAACTCGGTATCCGACTGAAGCTCAATCCCCTGCGCGAGGTGATCGCCGGGCAGCGGCTCGTGGTGGTTGACGATTCCATCGTGCGCGGTAACACCCAGCGGGCCCTCGTGCGGATGC
Source organism: Actinomycetota bacterium (assembly GCA_046091195.1). GTDB lineage: Bacteria > Actinomycetota > Actinomycetes > S36-B12 > S36-B12 > VGCC01. The sequence continues at coordinate 12,947 of JBJTBD010000070.1, read as the reverse complement.
TGCGTGAAGCCGGTGCGCGCGAGGTGCACGTGCGGATCTCGAGCCCGCCGGTGAAGTGGCCGTGCTTCTACGGCATCGACTTCGCGACCCGTGCCGAGCTGATCGCGAACGGTCTGACCATCGAGGAGATCTGCTCGTCGATCGGGGCGGACTCTCTGGCCTACGTCGAACTCGACCAACTCGTCGACGCCACCACACTGCCCGCCTCGCGACTATGTCGGGCCTGCTTTGACGGGGAGTACCCGGTTCCCCTGCCAGAGGAGGATCAACTCGGCAAGAACCTGCTTGAGGGAATCGAGCGCCGCGTGGTGGAGCAGGCGGGGGGCGGCGCGACGGATGCGCTGAGCCGACCATGACCGACTACGCCGCCGCGGGTGTCGACGTCGATGCGGGGGAGCGTGCCGTTGCGCTGATGCGTGAGTCGATCCGCGCCACGCAGCGGCCCGAGGTGATAGGTGACATCGGTGGCTTCGCGGGTCTCTTTGATATCTCCAAGGCACGATCGATGTCACGTCCGGTGCTTGCCACGTCGACGGATGGAGTCGGAACGAAGATCGCGGTCGCTCGCGCGATGGATGTCCATCACACCATCGGAATCGATCTGGTGGCGATGGTGATCGACGATCTCGTCGTCTGCGGTGCGGAGCCGCTGTTCATGACGGACTACATCGCCACCGGCGCCGTGGATCCCGCACGGATTGCGCGCATCGTCGCGGGGATCGCGGAAGGGTGCATGCAGGCTGGGTGCACGCTCATCGGGGGCGAGACCGCCGAGCATCCCGGATTGATGGCGCCCGACGAGTACGACATCGCCGGTGCGGGCGTGGGCATCGTCGATGCCGATGCGATGCTCGGGCCTGCCCGGGTGCAATCGGGTGATGCCGTCATTGCGATGGGTTCCTCAGGACTGCATTCGAATGGATACTCCCTCGCCCGCATGGTCTTGCTCGGTGGGAATGGCCCAGGGCTCGACGGCCGTGTGCCGGAGTTCTCACGCAGCGTAGGTGAGGAGCTGCTCGAGCCCACCCGCATCTACGCCCGCGACTGTCTGGAGCTCATGCGCGCATGTGACGTGCACGCTTTCAGTCACGTGACCGGAGGCGGAATCGCGGCCAACCTCGCCCGGGTGCTCCCCGAGTCACGTGCGGTGGACATTGACCGATCGACATGGACACCCCAGGGGATCTTCACCAGCATTGCTCGTATCGGTGACGTGGATCGCTCAGATATGGAGCAGGCGTTCAATATGGGAATCGGGATGATCGCCGTCGTGGCTCCCGGTGACGCAGAAGCAGCTTTTGATCTGCTCCAGGCGCGCGGAGTGAGCGCCTGGCAGTGCGGTGTCGTCAGGTCGCGAGCCTTGGATGACGTCGGCGATGCCACCGCCAAGGGTGGCACTGGGGGAGCGGTGATGCTCCGAGGGAAATTCGCGGGCTAACCCGCCTGGGACTCCTCGTCCTCGTCCAAGTACTTGGCGTAGGGGTCGTAGGGGTCGACCTCGTCCTCCTCGGGCTCCGGCTCCGACGGATGGCCGGACAACTCGGCCTGGAGTCGCTCCAGGTCGGTTTGCGGTCCGCCGTACTTGAGAGCACGCGCAACCTTCGTCTGCTTGGCCTTAGCCCGGCCGCGCCCCATGGCTCGACCCCCTCATCCGGGATTCCCGGTGGTCTCTGAACGGTTCACGCCGCCGTGGCGGCAGGCTCCACATTACCCGTTGGGCCCGGGTCACGACAGGTGAGCCCCCGGTGGGGCCTGCCCCGGGGTCATGGAGGGGCGCCCCTTTCGTAGGCAAATGTGGGGATCCTGTTGCCGTGGCCGGTTGCGGATGGGAGGGTGTGGGGACGGTTCGAGCATGCGGGGAGGTGGCATGACGGTTCCCGGTCCTGAGTCAGAACCGCTGCTCACGCCCGCGGAGGTGGCGGCGCTCTTCCGCGTCGACCCCAAGACGGTCACCCGCTGGGCCAAGGCCGGCAAGCTGACCAGCATCCGGACCCTCGGTGGCCATCGCCGTTACCGGGCGAGCGAGGTGCATGCCCTGCTCGACGCACATGCGCCGCAGGGACCCACGTTCCAGACCCGTCCATGACATCCCCGGACACGCACATCCGGAACGACCGGGATCGCGCCGATGGCTGAACCCCTCTATCGGGGGATCGTCTGGTCGTTCAAGGGAGTGTTCCGCGCCCTCGGCATGAGGTTGTCCGTGGTCGGTGAGGAGAACATCCCCGAAGTGGGCGGCGCGATCATCGCGATCAACCACACGAGTTATCTCGACTTCGCCCTCGCCGGTGTGCCCGCGGATATGCGTGGGCGTCGCTTCGTGCGGTTCATGGCCAAGGATTCGATCTTCCGGCACCCGGTGGCAGGACCACTCATGCGTGGGATGAAACACATCCCCGTGGATCGGAGTTCGGGTTTGGCGGCGTACCGCGACGCCGTGACGGCCGCGAAGGACGGCGAGCTGATCGGCGTATTCCCCGAGGCGACGATGAGCCGCTCCTTCGAGATCAAGGAGATCAAGAATGGTGCTGCGCGCATGGCCCGCGCTGCCCATGTGCCGTTGATTCCGATGATCGTGTTCGGGAGTCACCGAGTGTTGTCCTACAACGTGCGGAACTTCTCGCGTGGCGTCCCCGTGTTGATCGAAGTGGGCGAACCGATTCCCACAGATGGGGATCCCGAGGAATTGACTCAGGTTCTCCATGACAGACTCACGGCGCTGCTCGATCGGGTGATCGATCGATACCCCGGCAAGGCTGCAGGTGCTCCGTGGCTGCCCGCGCGCTGGGGCGGGGGTGCGCCGACCCTCGAGGAAGCACGTGAGATCGAGGAAAGACGACGTAGGGAGAGGGATGAGCGACGCTGACGATCTGACGATCGCGCGCCATCTCGTCCATCGGCTTCAGGGGCTCCACGTCACCGAGGGCTTCGGGATCGTCGGTGACTTCGTCCTCAAGTTCGTCGGAGCGGTCGAGGCCGAAAGTTTCCCCATCTTGACCACCGCGGATGAACAGGGTGCGGGATTCGCTGCTGACGCCTACGCCCGGGTTCGCGGATTCGGTGTCGCTTTTTGCACCTACGGAGTAGGCGGACTGAAACTGGCCAACGCGGCCGCGGGCGCCTGGGCGGAACAGGTGCCATTGCTGATCGTCAGCGGCGCGCCGGGTGTGGCCGAGCGCGAACGTGATCCGATGCTGCACCACCGGGTGAAGGATTTCGACACCCAACTGCGGGTCTTCCAGGACCTCACCTGCGCCCAAGCGGTGCTCACAAGCACGCACTCGGCGGCCGATGAGATCGATCGGGTGATCTCCCATATGTTGGCCGAGCAGCGTCCGGGCTACATCGAGGTCCCCCGCGACATGGTCGGTCGCAGCATCGAAGCCCCCGACGGCGGATTGGATCCGCACCTTCCGCCCGTGGATCGCGAGTCCCTCGAGCATGCACTGGCGGACGTCCTCGATCACCTGCGTCAGGCCCGCACGGCCGCTATCCACGCGGGTGCGATGGTCGATCGTCGCAACGTCGGCGATGCCCTGTTCCGCGTGGCGACGCAGGCGGGAATACCGGTGGCCACCAGTTCGCTCGGTCGGGGTGTCTTCCCCGAACGGCACGACCTCGGTTTGGGCGTCTACCTGGGTGCGCTGAGTCCCGAACGCATCGTCCGTCGAGTCGAGGACGCGGATGTGCTGCTCAGTTTCGGGGTCCTTCAGACGGATCTGACCCTGGGTGCCTTCACCGCGCACATCGATCACGAGAAATACATTCTCGCGACGGACACGGATGTCACCGTCGGCTACCGCACCTATCGCGAGGTTCCCCTCTGGGCTTTCCTGCCTGCGCTTGCGGATGCACTCGCAGGGGAATCACTCACCATCGAGCACACTCCCTTCGAGACCCATGAACCCTTCGTCCCCTCGGACGAGCCGGTCACCGTCTCCGATGTTGTGCACGGGATCGAGGTGCACCTCGACGAGCGTCACTCACTGCTGCTCGATCCGGGCGAAGCGCTCTTCTCCGCTGTTGACATGCGAGTTCCGACCTACGCGCACGCGAGTGCCTACTACGCCACGATGGGCTACGCCGTTCCCGGTGCCCTCGGTGTGGGGAAGGCCGATCCGCAGCGGCGACCCGTCGTGGTCGTCGGCGATGGGGCCTTCATCATGACTGCGCTGGAGGCGGCCACGTGCGCCTTCCACCAGGTGCCTGCCATCGTGATCGTCTTGGACAACTCCGGGTACGGGACGCAGCGGCCGATCCTGGACGGGCCGTTCAACGACATCCCGCCCATCGCCGCGGATCGGCTCATCGAGGCATTCGGCACTGGGCGGGGCTTCGACGTGACCACGCGTGCGCAGTTGCATGCCGCTCTGAATGAGGCTGTCGACCACGACGGCCTCTGCATCATCCGGGTGCATATCCCCCGTGATGCACGCAGTGCCGCCCTCGAGCGCCTTGGCGAGGCATTGCGCGCACGTGCTTAGGCCGGCTCCTCGGGGGGCTTGCGGCGCACGATGCGCCAGGCCTCCTTGCCACCCTTCTTGACCTTGTGCATGAGCACTTCCGCCCAGACGAATTCCGTTGCCAACACGGCCAGGCCCAAGACGATGAAGGCTATGCCCGGACCGGGGAGAACCAGCATCACGATTCCCGTGATGATCAGCACCCCGCCGACGATGGCGACGCCGACCCATCGGATGGGGTGGGGGAGCTTCTTCCAGCCCCCGAGTATGGAATCTCGATCCACGCTTCCAGAGTACGTGCGCTTTCGGTCGGCTGCGATGTCAGTGCTGTGTTTGGTTAGCTGCCGCGGAGTTTGCGAACGCCCGATATGAGGGCAGCCACCGATCCAACCAGGATGATGACGTCGAAAATCCCGAACTGACCCGCGGAGGCAGCGAGCCCGACGATGCCCAACCCGACGATGCCGACGCCCACGGAGACCCAGGGGGCCTAGGAGGGTTGCTCGCGAGGGGGCATGCTGTCACCCTAGGCAAGCCACCGCGGGCCGGCGACGACAGGGAGATCCATGGACGAGGCGCAGAAGAAGAAGGATGAGCACGACACCGCGCAGGTGGGCGAGGACGTGGCCAAGGGGCTTGGTGCGGCGGCCGATGTGCTCGTCCATGGAATCGCCGGGGCCGCATCAGGGATCGCCGCGGGTGTCGACGCTGTGCACGATTCGCAGGATAAGCCTGATCGATGACCGGTCTGTTCGCGACCCTGATCATCGTGGTGTCGCTGGTGATCGCGGTCTGGTCGGCGGTTCACCTGCTCATCAACAGACCCATATCGCGCTATCTCCGAGCCTCCCTGCTCGTGCTCACGGCACTGTTCGTGATCTTCGCGATCGGGGGCATCGTTCAGATGGCGATGAGTGATCGTGATTTTGCGCGCCTAGAGTTCATTGGCTACCTAGTCCTCAGCCCGGTGATTCCGCTGGGTGCGTGGTGGTGGGTTCGTGGAGATACCAGCCGTGCCGGGTCGGCGATCCTTCTCGTCGTCGCCCTGGTGATGCCCGTACTCGTGATCCGCATCCAACAGGTGTGGGCCGGTGTCTGAGGTCAACCGCGGCTTCGGCCGCGTCCTCGTGGTGATTTACGCGATCTTCGCGATCGCGGCGACAGCGCGTTCCGTCGTGCAACTCGCCACACGATTTTCCGAGGCTCCCGTTGCCTATCTTCTTTCAGCAGGGGCGGCCATCGTCTACATCGTCGCGGCGATCGCCTTGGCGCGAGGCGACCGCACGTCACGGCGCGTGGCAACGGCCGCGATCACCGTGGAGTTGATCGGCGTCATCGTTGTCGGCGCCATCAGCCTGATTCTCCCGGAGTATTTTCCGCGCGCCACGGTGTGGTCGGCGTTCGGCCGGGGTTATCTCTTCATTCCCCTGGTGCTGCCCGTAATTGGGCTGTGGTGGCTCAGGCGTTCGCGGGATTAGTTCAGTTCGCGAAGTTGCCGAAAAGGTCGGCGAGGGAGCTCGCGGCAGGGCCCATGACGCTGGTGAAGATTCATCGACTCGGCTCCAGGGCTACACCTCGACGTCTGGAGTTGCCTCCGCAAGCGTCGCCCCGTCGATGCGCCAGCCCTCGGACTGGCGGATCACTCGGTAGCGCAGGTCGATACTCGCATCGACGCGGACGACCATCTGGGCGAGATCATCGATCTGTTCACACTCGCGGAATTCAAGCCCAGGATCCTCGAGAAGGAAGTCGTATTGGGCCTCGATGATCTGCTGGAACTGCTGTGCATCCACGGTGGACTGGAAGCCGTCGCTGGCGAACGCCCGTGCACCGGCAAAATCTCCCTGGGCGAATTCGGCCTGCTGGGATCGGATGGTGTCCTCGATACTGGCTGTTGCCTCGCCGGTGCATGGACCGGGAATCTGCGGGGAGCGCGGAGATTCCGGGGCGGTCCGTGTGGGGGAGGGGCTCGCCGACTCGACAGCGGGTGCGGATGCCGGATCAGGACTGGACGCGCAGGACGTCAGAGCGCAGCTCACCACCACAATCGGCACCCAACGCACACCTGCAGGCTAGACCGAACCGTCACACCCGCAACTTCATGAGTTGTCGTTGCGCCCCAGCACCTGGAAGAAGATGCCGCCGATGAGTGCCGCGATGACTGCGTAGAGCAGTCCGCTCCCGATCGCCTCGCCGTTCAAGGATCCCGAGATGGCGTTCATCAACAGCCAGATCACGTAGAAGATGATCGCGACGAGAATGGCCTCGCCCCACCACTTGGCCGGGAGTCGGGGACCGATCCAGGACATCGCGAGTCCGTAGATCACCGTCGACGCGGATGCGGCGAAGAGCGCGTAGTTCTGCTCACCCTCGGGTCCCTCACTCAACAGTTCGACTAGGCCTCCCACTGTCGAGAAGATGAGGAAGAAGGCGAACATCGAGATCGGGATCGAAACTGACCGAGGGATCAAGGGTGGGTTGGACATGGGTCCTCCAGTTCAGGCGAATGACCGCTGCGCTCTCGAATGTAGACCCGAATGTGCGCCCGATTCGTGATTGGGCACGGCGTGCCGCAACTACTCCGGCAGGACAATGCGGAAAGTATGCGTCCACCCGGCTGAACCCATGTTCACCGATACGACCTGTCCACGTGCTCCGAAGTACTCGCCCGATCCCCCGATGACGGGCCGCACCGTGCGCTGGCCAGGAGCCAATGTGGCGCCCGCCGGGGGATAGAGGGAGATGCCTCCGACCACGAGCTGGTTCGCCTCCTCGACGAAGACGAACGTGAGGTTTGAACCACGCACCTCGAGGCCACCGCTCACGTTCTCGGCGAAGGTAGTGAGGGTGCCGGTGAGGTATTGGCCGTTTGCGGATTTGCCATCGACGGCGATCGGGATGAAGAACGTACGCACCGCTCCCACACCGCTTCCTGTGGTGCTGATCGGTGTCGCCGCCTGGTGGTACACGCGCACCACTTCGGTGGTGTCGGCATGCGCTGGGACAGCGACGAGTGCGGTGAGAGCAAACAGGACGGAGACGAGTTTCGCGATGCGCATCCACCAACCCTAGGAGGCGGCGGAAAGCCGCCAGTAGTCACGCCCATGATCGATGCCCGTGGCGAGGTCCGCGGTGATTGCACCGATGGCCGGCACAAACTTGAAGCCGTGACCGGAGCACGGCGAGCAGACCACCACGGGTCCCACTCTGTCGATGATGAAGTGTCCATCTGTGGTCTCGGTGAACAGGCAGGTGACGGCGGTGACCTGGGTGGGATCCGCGCCGGGGAGCCAGCGTTCCGCGTAGTCCTGGGCCTCGCGGGTCACCACGGGATCGGGTTCGGTGTCGCGCTGTGCGAGATCGACGGGCCGCACGGTGCCCTCCAGCCCGAGCTTCACCCCTTCTCCCGGTGACTCGAGCCCGTACGCAGCGAAGTTCAAGGCCTTACCCGACTCCTGGTGATGGATATAGGAAGGGAAGGAGAAGCCGGGGCGGATCGCGAAGTGCACCGGTTGCTGGTGGGTGATGGCCAGCGGTGGCAGGGACACGAGCCCCTCGACCAGTCCCGGGAGCCAGGCGCCCGCGGCCACCACCACGCATCCGGCCTCCCACGTGCGACCCCCCGCATGCACGATCGCCCGATCGCCCTGCACCTCGATTCGCTCCACCGGTGTGCTCGGGTGGAACTCGGCACCGAAACGCACCGCAGCGGCCACGGCCGAGTCGACCGTGCTATCGGCGAATACGCGCCCGCCGTCAGGGGAGAACGCGACCGCGGTATCGAAGTTCATGCCCGGCCAGCGCTCGTGAGCGGCATCGGGGGTCAGCACCTCGACGGCGAACTGGTGGGAGCGCAGGGAGGTGACAATCTCCTCGATCGCACCGGCGGAGCCATGGTCCACCTGCCCGTTCTGCGCAAGGAGTACGGCCCCGGAGTCAGCCTCCAACTCCCGCCAGAGAGGCAGGGAGTACTGGGCAAGTTCCGTGTACCGGGGATCGCGATAGGCGAACCGGAAGATGCGCGTCTGCCCGTGCGAGGAGCCCCACTGGTGCAGGTGCTCGAACTGCTCGAGCAGCACGACAGATCGGCCGCGCTTCGCGAGTTGCCACGCCGTCGCGGCACCCATGCCACCCGCGCCGACGACGACGACGTCTACGCGTTCGGTCACGGTCCGAGCGTAGAGGCGCGCTACCGGGGGAGGGCGTCGACGAGTTCCTGGCTTCCGGGTGCGGGCTCGGGAATGGAGTCCTTGGCGAGCCGATTGGGCCACCAGGTGCGCTTGCCGATATCGACCACGAGCCCGGGCACCACCACCGTGCGGACCAGCAAGGTGTCGAGGAGCACACCGAGTGCCACGGCCAAGCCGATCTGGGCGAGTGCGACGAACGGAAGAACTCCGAGCACCGTGAATGTTGCGGCGAGCACGATGCCCGCGCTCGTAATCACCCCTCCGGTCACGGCCAAGGCCCGAAGCATGCCGATCCGTGTGCCGTACTTCGCCGCTTCCTCGCGTGCTCGCACGGCGAGGAAGATGTTGTAGTCCACACCGAGAGCGACGAGGAAGACGAATGCTAGGAGTGGAAGCGAGACATCGAAACGCTCGAAGCCGAGAATCTCGCTGGACACGATCGCGGTGAGGCCCATCGCCGCGGCAAAGCTCAGCACCGTTGTGCCGAGCAATAGCAGCGGCGCGACGATGCTGCGCAGGAACAGACACAGCAACAGCAACACGCTGCCCAACACGAGGGGCACCACGCGATTACGTGTCTCGGTTTGTGCCACATCGAAGTCCAGGTTGTCTGCACTATCCCCACCCACGAGTGCCTCGGTCTCGGGGAGTTCGGCTAACGCAGTGCGCATATCGCGTACCGCCTGATAGGCGATATCGCCTTGCGGATCCGCGTCGATGGTGACGAGGAGTTGCGACCAGGTGTCGTTCTGCGGTCCTGGTTCCACCGCGGCAACGTTGGTGATCCCATCGATCGCGTCCGTCGCTGTCGCTTCCGTCCCCGGTCGCACCAGGACGATCGTGCGGTTGGCCTCGCCCTCGGGGAAGTGCGCGGCGATGATCGTCTGGCCGTCGACGCTGGCGGCTTCGCCGCGGAAGTTGTCCGAGAGGGACAGACCGAGATCGAGTTTCACCAGGCCACCGGAGAGGGCGACGAGCACGAGGATGCCGCCGATCCACACGGTCCGCGGCCGGCGCGCAACAACGCGTCCGACCCGTCCCCACACGGATTTCCCGACCGGGGGTGTGCTGCCCTCGCGCGGGACGAACGGCCAGAACACCCAGCGTCCGAAGATGACCATGAGTGCGGGAAGCAAGGTCATCGCGGCGAGCAGAGCACAGATCACGCCGATGAATCCCGCTGGACCTAGCCCCCGCGTGGTGCCGACGGTCGCAGCGAGCAGGCAGAGCAACCCGGCGCCCACGGTTGCGGCACTGGCGAGGATCGCTTCGCCCGCACCGCGCATCGCACGTGCCATCGCCTCATGACGGTCACTCATCGTGCGGAGTTCTTCGCGATATCGGGATATGAGGAGGAGTGCGTAGTCGGTGCCGACGCCGAAGACCAAGACAAGCGTGATGCCAGCGATCTGACCATCGACGGTGGCACCGAAGATCTCCACCAGATACGTCATGCCCGCGCGTGACAGGTAGTCGCCGATCACCACGGCGAAGAGTGGGATCGCCCAGAGGATGGGACTTCGGTAGGTGATGAGGAGAAGCAAGGCCACGACGATCGAGGTGGCCAGCAGGAGATTCGTGTTCACGCCCGAGAACACCTGGGACAGATCGGCGATCACACCGGCTGCACCCGTCACGGCGATGCGCAAACCGGTGGCATCACCCGCGGGTGCTTCCCCCACGGCCTCACGCAACTCATCGACTTTCCCGGTGAGGTCATCGCCGTCGGCCGGGACGAAGGGCAGCACGATGATCGCTGCTTCACCATCGGCGCTGGGAACGGGCTGCGCTGCCTGCGGGGGTGCTCCGACGATGTTCGCGCCGTTGACCGCATCCGTCGCAATCTTCGCCAGGTCGGCTTCGGTCAGGCCACCCACCCGCTCGTACGCGATCACGGCGGGAACGGCATCACCGCCGGGTAAGTCCTCAAGCGCCTGCGCGACGAGGGCGGACTGCGTGTCGGAGGGACGGGAGTTCGCCGGGTCGGTGGACTGCACGCTCTCGAGTCGTGCCGCCGCACCTGCGGTTAGGCCGAGCAGGATCACCCAGAGCAGCAGGGTGAGCCACTTCCCCTTCCTGCCCGACGGCGCGAGCAGCACTTTCCAGATTCCCGTGCGCACCGTCGACGTGCTCTCGGAGACCATCCCTACCCCCTCAACACCGCCCCGCGTGGGCGACGGGGCACGAGCCTAGGAAGGGAGATGTCCACGCGCACTCTCGGGTGGGACCTTCTGGCAGCGTCAGGCCTGTTCGGTTGTCACGGGGTGGATGTCGAGATCGACGATCCCCTCGAAGTCCCTCGGGTTGCACGTATAGAGCGGAATCCCATGCGCCAGGGCCGTGCTGGCAATGAGTGCGTCGAAGGCGCGCGCCCGAGATTTTCGGCCGGACTCGCGGAGGCTGGTGGCGACGAGCGAGAACCAGCGGGCGCAGGAAGCATCGAAAGGAATCGGATCGAATGTCGACTCCACCTGCTGGAGGACGAGCTGGCGACGCTGGCGCTCGGTGACGTCTGAGGTGGCGAGAGGCCCGGCACTCAATTCCGCGAGAGTGACAGCACTGATGGTGGGGTACGTGGGAAGGTCCGCCGCCGTGAGATGCGGCAACGCAATCACGACGCTGGTGTCGAGCAGTCCGATCGACGACGTCATAGGTCGAGGTCGAGAGAGCTGCCGATGTCCTCGCGAAGGCGGTCCCCATCGATCACGGGGACATTGGTCCACGCGGCCAGGAGGGCGGTTCCAGAAAGTCGCGGCGTTGGCAGGGGAGTGAGCAGGGCGACGGGGGTGCCGTCCCGAGTGATCGTCTTCGACTCTCCCCGTTCCACGCGATCGAGTACCTGGCCACCGTAGTTGCGCAGTTCGCGCACGGACACCTCGTTCACTCCGTCAGTGTATCACCGGTGAGACAACCCCCGGGGTACTACGCTGTCTCCAGCGGCAGTCCCGCCACCCCCGAGACCCGGGTGCGCGTCCTCCGAGGGCGTTGTCCATGATGTGCTCCGGCGGGGAAAGAAGAGGGAGCGGTCATGGGACGACGGGTCACGGGCGCAGTCGTAGCGGCATCACTCATGGCGGCGGCGCTGGCGGGCGCGGCTGTTCCTGCGAGCGCGGACACGGGCAACCCACTGGACTTCGGGCCAGTGTTCGCCCGCGCCGGTCCCGCGGGCTACCCCGCGAAGTTCGTCGGCTACTACACCCGACCTGATGCCACCAAGTGGGGCTGGAACGAGCAGGTGCTACCCGTCGGCCTGGCTGACGGACGCGGCCAGAACAGCGCGTCGGCAGCGATCGCGATGAACTGCTTCCCCGCCACCGGCGAGGAGCCGAAGGACCAGCTGCTGGCCCTCAATCGCGCGCTGCTCGAGGGCGCGTGCAAGTTGCACCCCGGTGCGGTGACTTTCAACTTCGGCACCGCGCACCGCGGCCGCACTCGCGATGGCAACACGTTCTCGACGCAAGACCGCCGCTACTTCATCCGCTACTCGCGCACCTCCGACTGCGAGTCTCCCACGGTCAACGGTGACGGCACCGAGGTCGCTCCCGACATGACCGGCTACGGCCTGCGCATGGACGTGATCCGCGGCATCGCCGACGCGAATACCCAGATCACTCGGCAGATTCCCGTCGACAAGGTCGGCCAATATCTGTGCATCGCGCAGGGGCACACGGGCAGCCAGTTCGTGGAGAGCCGCATTCCCATCGTGGGCGTTGACGAGGCCTTCTTCTGGCGCGTGCGCGGACCGTGGACGGTCTTCAAGATCGTGGCCGCGGGCGACAGTGACAAACCGACAGGCGTGACGGCGACCGCTGGCAACGCCGAGGCACTTGTGCGCTGGGACTACACCGCCAGCCAGCTCGCGGCCACCACGTTCACGGCCACCTCGTCGCCCGATGGCCGGACCTGTTGGGTCCTCGGCGCCAAGACTTGCCTGGTCACCGGCCTGCGCAATGATGTCGCCTACAAGTTCACCGTGCGCGCAGAGCGCGGAGCGCTGCGGGCGGACTCCGCACCCTCGGACGCCGTCACGCCCCGCGATGCCAGCGCCCCTGGGCCAGGTGGCAACGCGGCGAACGTGCAACCGCTGGCAGCATCGCGCCTCATCGTCGCGCCCGTGAACAGCAATGACGTCCGCCCTCTGGGCGCCGTGGAAGTGACGGCACCGTTGTCAGGGTCCCTCTCGGCCGGTCAGCAGATCACGGGTCGGTTCGTCCTTGCGTGTTTCGTTGCCGATCGCGGGGACGGCTGTGGGGCCGAGCGGCGTCAATTGGAACTTCGCGCCACCATCGAACTC
>JBJTBD010000069.1:0-16994 GCA_046091195.1 Actinomycetota bacterium | reverse complement strand
CCCCCGGTCACCGCATCGACCCACCCCGCCGCGAGGGCAGCGATCAGGAGCAGTGTGAGGGTCGCCGGGTCCAACCCGTCGATCATGAAGTGTGAACCAGACCCCGCAGGTGCTCGCCGATCTCCGACACCGGGACATCGGTGCGGTCACCGGTCCGACGATCCTTGACCTCGATGACCCCGGTGGCGAGACCCTTCCCGACGACAACGATCGTAGGAATCCCGAGCAACTCGGAGTCGTTGAACTTGACCCCCGGGGAGACAACCCGCCGATCGTCGATCAGGACACGAATGCGATCAGAGTTCAGTTCATCCGCCAGCGTGTTCGCGAAGGCGTAAGCCGAGTCTTCTTTGCCTGCAACGACGATATGGACATCGGCAGGCGCAACCTCTCGGGGCCACAGGAGGCCCTTGTCATCGTGATGCTGTTCGGCGATCGCGGCAACTGCGCGCGAAACCCCAATGCCATAGGAGCCCATAGTGACCGTGACGAGCGTCCCTGTCTCGTCGAGTACCTGCAAATCGAGCGCCTCGGCGTACTTTCGACCGAGTTGGAAGATGTGCCCGATCTCGATCCCGCGAGCGATGGTGAGTGCGGCGCCACACTCGGGACAGGGATCGCCCTCGACGATCTCGGCGACATCGATGACGCCATCAGGCGTGAAATCTCGACCGCATACGAGGTCGAAGACATGGTGCCCCACCTGATTGGCCCCCGTGATCCACCGGGTCCCAATCACGACGCGGGGATCGACCAGATACCGGAGCCCGCGCGCCTCCCCGAGCGCTTGGGGCCCGATGTATCCCTTCACCAACCCCGGGAATTTCGCAAAATCGGCTTCTTCGAAGGGACGCGCAGCGAGCGGATGCACGGCGGCCTCGAGCCGTCTGATGTCAACGTCGCGGTCGCCGGGCACTCCGATGACGAGAGGTGACTCCGTCCCTTCCACATCCGTGGTGATCAGGACAACGTTCTTCAAGGTGTCTGCGGCCGTCCACTCCCGATCCGGCCGGCGGAGGGCCTCCGAGTTGGCTACAGCCACCAAAGTCTCGATGGTGGGGGTGTCCGGTGTCTCCTCCACGTGCGCTGCCGGTGACTCAGCAGGCGAGATTGTTGGCGGGGCCACGGTGCGCATCGCTTCGACGTTGGCGGCATAGTCACAGACGGTGCACTTGACGAACGTATCTTCGCCGACAGGGGTCGGGGCGAGGAACTCCTCGCTCTTCGAGCCCCCCATAGCCCCGGACATCGCACCTACGATGATGTAGTCGAGCGCGAGCCGGTCGAAGGTCGAGATGTAGGCATCCCGGTGGCGTGCGTAGGAGCGCGCCAGACCCTCATCGTCCACATCGAACGAGTAGGAGTCCTTCATGACGAACTCACGGCCCCGGAGAATCCCTGCTCGGGGACGCGCCTCATCTCGGTACTTCGTCTGGATCTGATAGATGCACAGAGGTAGGTCCTTATAGGAGGAGTACTCACCCTTCACCATGAGGGTGAACATCTCCTCGTGCGTCGGACCGAGCAACATGTCATTGCCCCTCCGGTCCTGGAGACGGAACAGGTTGTCCCCATACTCCGTCCATCTCCCCGTGCGCTCATAGGGCTCTCGCGGAAGCAGAGCCGGAAAATGCACCTCCTGGAATCCGGCTGCGTCCATCTCCTCGCGCACAATCCGCTCCACGTTGCGGTACACGCGGTAGCCCAGCGGCAGCCAGCTGAAGATCCCGGGGGCAACCCGACGCACGTAGCCCGCTCGCACCAGGAGCCGGTGACTCGGCACCTCCGCATCCGCCGGATCATCGCGGAGCGTGCGCACGAAGAGCTGAGACATGCGCAGGATCATGGAGCGAACCCTACCCAGCAGCTGCAGATGTGTTTACTAGAACAAGACCGTGGCGAAAGTCCCGTGGCGAACGAAGCCGACCTGCGAGTAGCACTTCCGCGCCGCGGTGTTGTAGTTGTTCACGTACAGGGATACGACGGGCGCGATGTCTCGCTGCGCCGCACGCACCACCGACGCCATGCCACCGAGCGAGATCCCTCGGCCACGAAGATGGGGAGGCACCCAGACCCCCTGGACTTGGCAGACGCGCGTACTGACGGCTCCTACCTCAGCCTTGAACTCCACCGTGTCTCCTGTGAGCCGGATGAAGGACCGCCCCTCGCGCACAAGATCGGCGACCCGTGCCCGGTACATGCTCCCCGCCCCACCCGCCAAGGGCGAGACACCCACTTCTTCGGAGAACATCTCCACGCACGCGGGAAAGAGGGTGTCAACGTCCGCGAGCGTGGCGTAACGGACAAGTGGATCGGCCTCCACCAACGGCTCCCGATCATGGACGAGCAGGAGTTGATCGCTGCGAACCTCCCGGGCTGGACCCCACGCGGGTTCGAGGAGCCGCCAGAGGTCTAGGACTTCCTCAGCGTTGCCTACGATCGAGGAGCATCGTCGCGGTGTCCTTCGCGCATGGTCGGCGAAAGCCACCCGGGCTGCGGGGGTCGTCTCGACCGGGACGAGATTCGCCCCGTAGTAGAGGGCGGACTCGACGATGTCGCCACGCAGAAATCCCCACACCTCTCCCCCGAGACGATAGGGGTCGAGGCCCACCAGCCGGGTGCGCCCCTCCACGAAGCAGTGCGCCACGGGATCACGGTCGAAGAGTGGAATCAGGCCGTCGATATCGGACCCGACGAGGGGTCGCTCGACCGCCACTGAGTCGGCATGGATGGTCAGGACTACCCCGCCACGATCTCGGGGCTACCGGTGCCACCCTCCATCGTCTCCGCCAACTTCATCGCCTCTTCGATCAGCGTCTCGACGATCTGGGACTCGGGAACCGTGGCGATGACCTCGCCCTTCACGAAGATCTGACCCTTGCCATTACCCGACGCCACACCGAGGTCTGCCTCGCGCGCCTCACCGGGGCCATTCACGACGCAGCCCATCACGGCAACCCTGAGTGGCACATCCAGTCCCTCGAGCCCTGCCGTCACCTGCTCGGCCAGCGTGTACACATCCACTTGTGCGCGTCCGCACGAAGGGCACGACACGATCTCGAGACCACGCTGGCGGAGGTTGAGCGACTCGAGGATCTGGATGCCGACCTTGACCTCCTCGACAGGCGGCGCCGAGAGCGACACCCGGATGGTGTCTCCGATGCCCCGTGATAGCAAGCCTCCGAATGCGACGGCCGACTTGATCGTGCCTTGAAACGTGGGTCCCGCCTCCGTGACACCCAGGTGCAGCGGGTAGTCGCACTGTTCCGCCAGCTGCATGTACGCCTGCATCATGATGACCGGATCATGGTGCTTCACCGAGATCTTGATATCGCGGAAATCATGCTCCTCGAAGAGAGATGCTTCCCACAGGGCGGACTCGACGAGTGCTTCCGGGGTCGCCCTGCCGTACTTCTCGAGCAACCTCTTGTCCAAGGAGCCGGCGTTGACGCCGATTCGAATTGGGGTCCCGACATCCTTCGCCGCTCGCGCAATCTCTGCGACCTTGTCGTCAAACTGCTTGATGTTGCCCGGATTGACCCGAACGCCAGCGCAACCCGCCTCGAGCGCCGCGAACACGTACTTGGGTTGGAAGTGGATGTCCGCGACCACCGGGATTCCGGATTTCCGTGCGATCGCGGGCAGCGCGTCCGCGTCATCCTGGGAAGGCACCGCGACCCGGACAATCTGGCAGCCTGCCGCAGTCAGCTCCGCAATTTGCTGGAGAGTGGAGTTCACATCCGCGGTGAGCGTGGTCGTCATCGACTGGACACTTACGGGGGCATCCCCACCTACCGCAACGGGATGGGTGGGATGACGCAACAGGATCTGCCGGGTCGGACGACGAGCCGCGACAACGGGCGGTGGCGCTGCCGGGAGACCGAGATTGATTGTCACGCCAACATTATTGCCGCCCACTGGGCTCCCCACCACAGAGGCGGGGTCACCCCAGCGTGATGGGCTTGACCAGGTCGGCGAAGATCACGATCGCTCCTGCTCCGATGAGGACAACGGCTACGACGTAGGCAACGGGCAGGAGCCGGGCAGTATCCACGGGACCAGGGTCGGGCCGCTTGGTCAGACGCGCGAAGGTACGTCGGGAACCCTCATAGAGCGCGGCCGCGACATGTCCCCCATCGAGGGGGAGTATCGGCAGCAGGTTGAACAGGAAGAGGAATAGGTTCAGCGACGCCGCAAGCCCAAGGAAGATGGCAATCCGTCCCTCAACCGGATCATCCAGTGCCGCGATCTCGCCTCCGAGCCTGCTCGCGCCAACGACACTGACCGGACTGTCGAGTTCGCGCTCCCCACCCCCGATGAGGGTCTCGTCCACGAGCTCGTAGAGACGCACCGGCAGGGAGATGAGCGCAACAACACTGTCTTGGGTCAGCGACCACATAACCGGAGGGACGCTCGACAGGGGTTGGCCCACGTAGTCGATCGCAGGACGGATCCCCACGAAGCCAACGGTCTCCGTAGCCCCCGTGGGTTCGCCGGCAGAGTCGAGCACCGGACGTTCGACCTCGGCGATGGTCACCGGGAGCGAGAGCCGAGTTCCATCACGAACGACCACAAGGTCCGCGGTGCGACCCGGATTCGCCCGGATCCACGCTGTCGCCTCGTCCCACTGATCCGTCTGGATGGGTCCGACTCCCACGAGTCGGTCTCCTGATTGGAGTCCCGCGGCGGCGGCCGGGGACGTGAGCGACCCCGTCGGACAGTTACCCGACGGGAGCGGCTGGACCGTGGCAGCGCTGGACGTCGGGGTACAGGCCACGAGCCCGGCGATCTGCGCCGAGGGCGACGGAGTACCGATCCCCACCAGGACGACCCCAAAGAGGATGAACGCCAGCGCGAGGTTCATGACCGGGCCACCCAGCATGATGATCAGCCGTTTCCACACGGGGAGCCGATAGAACGCACGGTCCTCGTCGCCAGGCTGCATCTCGTCGAGGGACGCCTGTCGCGCATCGGAAATCATTGATGCGAATCGCCCGGTGCTCATGGATCGAGTCGTGCCGTCCTTGCCCGGCGGGAGCATCCCGATCATTCGGATGTATCCACCCACCGGGATGGCCTTGAGCCCGTATTGGGTCTCTCCCCGTGTCCGTGACCAGATGGTGGGACCGAAACCCACCATGTATTGGGTAACCCGAACGCCGAAGATCTTCGCTGGGATCAAATGACCGAGTTCATGGAGGGCGATGGACAGCCCGATGAGCAGCACGAACAGTGCGATGCCCACGATCTCCATACTCATGTCCCCATTCTCCCCGACGGGTGAGACGCTCGGCATGCCACGGTGGATCCCTCAGGCGGTCATGAGTGCGGCGACGCGATTACGGGCCCATGTGTCCGCATCCCGTACCGACTTCACGGTGACCTCTCCAGGACCCACCCACCCGGCACCCATGTGCTCCTCCAGTACCCGCGACACGGTGGCGACTATCGCGGGAAAGGCCATCCGACCGTTCAGGAACTCCCCCACGCACGCCTCGTTCGCCGCATTGAGAACGGACGTGGCCGTGCCACCGGCACCGCCCGCGGCGCGGGCAACGCGTATCGCCGGGAACACCTCCTCGTCGAGGGGCTGGAACTCCCACGTGGTCGCGGACGTCCAGGTGCAGCCCGGAGCGGCCCCCGGGACCCGGTCGGGCCAGTCGAGACCCAGCGCGATGGGCAGGCGCATGTCCGGAGGGCTCGCCTGGCACATGGTCGACCCATCCACGAACTCGACCATCGAATGCACGATGGACTGAGGGTGCACCACCACCTCGATTGCGTCGAAAGGCACATCGAACAGCAGGTGCGCTTCAATAACTTCGAGTCCCTTATTCATCATCGTTGCCGAATTGACCGTCACCAGCGGGCCCATTGACCACGTGGGATGCGCGAGTGCTTGCTCCGGGGACACCGATTCAAGAGCGGTACGAGACCAGCCCCGGAAGGGGCCACCGCTCGCCGTGAGCACCAGGCGCCTTACCTCGTTCTTCGATCCGGCGCGGAGCGCCTGGGCGATGGCCGAGTGCTCGGAGTCGACCGGGACGATCTGCCCGGGACGTGCGCGCGATCTCACGAGGTCGCCACCGATGATCAAGGACTCCTTGTTGGCCAGCGCAACGACCGAGTCAGCGGACAGGGCCGCCAGCGTCGGGGTCAACCCTGCAGCGCCTGCCACCCCGTTGAGAACGACATCGCACTCCATCCCCGCGATCGACTCGAGGGCCTCCGGCCCGGCCACGATCCGTGGAATGCGCGCATCCCCCTGGGAGTAGCCACGACCCTTCGCCCACGAGTACAGCGCCAACTGCAGATCTTGGGCGCTGGTCGCCTGGGACACGGCAACGGTCTGGGGCTCGAACTCGCATACCTGGTCGATCAGGAGATCGAGGCGCGAGCCCGATGCAGCGAGGCCCACGACGGTGAATCGGTCGGGATTCCGCCGGATGACGTCGAGGGCTTGGGTACCGATAGATCCCGTGCTACCGAGGATCACTACCCGGCGCACGTCAACTCCGGGGCGGTGCCATGTCGAAGAACTGCTGACCCAAGCGGAGTACCTGAGCGTCCGTCAGATCGTCGACATCGACCCGAACATCGCCGAGGATAGCCCGCGCGACATCGCGAACATGCTTCTCCACGTACGTGATGAATTGGTGCGACGCATTCGCTTTCCCCGATCCATGTCCAAGAACGAGGATCGCGTCCGCACCCTTCAATTGTTCGGCGAGTGAACGCCACACTTCGACATCGTCGGGATCGTAGAAGCCACTCAGGGTTCCCGCCTTCGAATGCAAATGCCGGTGATAGCCCCGCGGGTCCGATGGAACCACACGCTCGGGCCGTGGCGAGCCCTCAAGAACATAGATCCGAGACTCCGCGTAATCGATCGCAACCACGACGAAGCGTCCAGAAACGTCGATGACATTCACGACCCCGTGCGGACCGGGAACCTCCACAGGCTGACTCATGCGCCCGGTTCCAGTCCAGCAGCCGCCAACATGTGCCGGAGGTCGATGACCTGCTGGGTGGAGAGTTCTTTGCCGTGATTCGGATCGAACACCTGCATCTGCCCACCGATCGTGAGGTGCCAGGAACCGTTGTGCTTTTCCTCTAGGGTGCCCAGCGCATCGAGCAGGGTCGTCACGTCGTGCCAAGTCACGCTATGGCTCACCGGGTGCGCGAACACCTTCTCCAAGACGGAGACCTGCTTGTGATTGAGGTGGTGTCCACCGATGTCGTGTTCCTGGGATTTCGTCATATCGGCAGTCTAGGCCGCGGCTACAGGTCGAGGTCGGTCAAGACCAGCACCTTGTCGTAGGTGAGGTCCTGCATGGCGAATCGAAGCCCCTCTCGACCTACTCCCGACGCTTTGATTCCGCCGTAGGGCATCTGATCCGCGCGGAAGGTCGGCGCGTCTCCGATGATCACGCCCCCGACATCGAGTTCCCGATGGGCACGGAAGATCTTCTGGATGTCATGCGTGAACACGCCCGTCTGCAATCCGAAACGAGAGTCATTCACCAACGCGATGCCCTCGTCGAAGTCCCGGATCGCCTGCACGGACATGACAGGCCCGAAGACTTCCTCGCAGGACAATTTCACGTGGGACGGGACATCAGCGAGAAGGGTCGGCTCGATGAAGGTCCGCTCCCTTCCCCCGCCCGCGAGCACGGTCGCCCCCGCATCGATCGCCTCGTCAATCCAGCTCATGACACGTTCCGCGGCGGCGTCGTTGATAACCGGGCCTACCACGGTTGCGGGATCCCACACATCACCGCTCGGAAGTTCGGCCACGGCGGTTGTCAGTGCTGGGATGAAGCGATCGGCGAGCGCCTGCTCCACGAACACCCGCTGCACCGACACACACGTCTGGCCCGCTTGCGAGTTGCCGTACATGGCGATGCGCTGGGCGGCCCACGCAATGTCCGCATCGCTCGAGTAGTCATCGAGGACGATGGCCGCGGCGTTCCCACCGAGTTCCAGGATCACGTGCTTGTTCGGGACCTCACGCTTGATGGCGAAGCCGACGGATTCCGTACCCGTGAACGAGATCACAGGAAGGCGCGGGTCGGCGACCAACGTCGGAGCAACGTCGTTGCCGACGGGAAGCACGGAGAACATCCCCGAGGGGAGGTCCGTCTCAGCCAAGAGTTCTCCGAGTAGGAGCGCTCCCAGCGGTGTCGCCGGCGCCGGCTTGATCACGATCGGCGCGCCAACGGCTATCGCCGGTGCGACCTTGTGCGCCACGAGGTTGATCGGGAAGTTGAAGGGTGAGATGCCCAACACCGGTCCGTAGGGGAATCGGCGGATGATGGCAGCACGCCTCTCGGTCGCCTTCTCCGTGTCAAGGCGTTGGAATTCGCCGTTGAACCGACGGGCCTCCTCGGCCGCCCACCGGAACGTCGATGCCGCGCGCGTGGCTTCCGCCCGGGCCCACGTGATCGGCTTGCCGTTCTCGGCCGTGATGAGTGCTGCCACCTCGTCTACGCGTCGTGCGAGCCCGTGAGAGACATGCATGAGGCACTCAGCACGATCCGCTGCGGACATCGCCCGCCCGATTCCCCGTACCGCCCACGCGGCCGCCAGTGCCTGCTCTGTCGCGTCCTCGTCAGGGACGTGCACGCGCCCGACCACGGATCTATCCCCTGGATGCACCACGTCACGGAGTTGCCCGCCCGACCAGGGGGACCCTGCGATGAGACTCGGCCACTCCCGCACCACCGTGGCTGCCTTGCTCGACATGGGCACACGGTACCGATGCCATGCGGGCCCTCACGGATGCTCGACCCTCGGTGTCGGGCCTACGCTAGGAACAAGGAGGCCACCATGACCGCAGTGTCCGTCGATAACGGGATCAGCCAACAGCGGCGTCTCGTCACGTCCATCCCCGGCCCCGTCTCCACCGCGCTGCTTGCGCGCAAGGATGGCGCGGTGTCCGCGGGAGTGGGCCTCACACTCCCCGTCTTCGTCGACAAGGCAGGTGGCGGGGTCATCGTGGATGTCGACGGGAACTCTCTCATCGACATGGGCTCGGGCATCGCCGTCACAACCGCCGGCAATGCGAATCCCTACGTAGCGGATGCTGTTGCAGCGCAGGCGCACGCATTCACGCACACCTGCTTCATGGTCACTCCGTACGCGGGATACGTCGAAGTCTGCGAAGCACTCAACCGGCTCACGCCCGGCGACCACCCGAAGCGCAGCGCCCTGTTCAACTCAGGTGCGGAGGCAGTCGAGAACGCCGTGAAGGTGGCGAGAAGTTTCACACGTCGCCAGGCAATCGTGGTCCTTGAGCACGGCTACCACGGTCGCACGAACCTCACGATGGGTATGACCGCGAAGAACATGCCCTACAAGAACGGCTTCGGCCCCTTCGCCCCGGAGATCTATCGCGTCCCCACGAGTTACCCATTCCGCGATGGTCCCCATGGCGGGAAGGAAGTCGCGCTCTGGGCGACCACGCGCATTGAGAAGGAAATTGGGGGCCACAACGTCGCAGCGATCATCGTCGAGCCGATCCAGGGCGAAGGCGGATTCATCGTTCCTGCACCCGGGTACCTGACCGCCTTGGCCGAGTACGCGGCCGCCAACGGCATCGTGTTCGTCGCCGACGAGATCCAGTCGGGCTTCTGCCGCTCGGGCGATTGGTTCGCCTCCGAACACGAGAACATCGTCCCGGACCTCATCACCACGGCCAAGGGCATCGCGGGTGGCATGCCGTTGTCCGGACTCACCGGACGTGCGGACATCATGGACGCCGTGCACGCGGGTGGGCTCGGTGGCACCTACGGCGGCAACCCCGTCGCGTGCGCAGGGGCACTCGGAGCGATCCGGTGGATGGAGGAGAACGACGCCTGCGGCCGCGCGCGCGCGATCGAGTCGATCATGGTGCCTCGTCTGCGTGACATCCAGGCCAACTTCCCGCACGTCGGCGACATCCGTGGACGTGGCGCGATGCTCGCGATCGAGCTCGTGGAGCCAGGGACCACCAATCCGAATGGCACCCTTGCGGCGGATCTGAACAAGTTCTGCCACCGCAACGGAGTAGTGACCTTGACGACGGGCACCTACGGCAATGTCTTCCGTTTCCTGCCACCCCTCACCATGCCGGACCACCTTCTGGAAGAGGCCCTCTCGGTCCTCCAGCAGGGGTTCGAGGAGTGCGCCTAGGTCAACGCCCCTCCAGCAGGCCGGAGGTCGGATCCCAGACCCCGCCGGCTTTCCGCTTCGCCATGCCGCTCAGCACCTCAAGGACGACTCGGTTGCCGAGGATCGCCGTGATGTCGGCGTGATCGAATGGAGGTGAGACCTCGACGACGTCGATTCCCACCAACGGCACTTCATAGGCGATTCGGCGCACCGCATCAAGGAGTTGCCGCGAGGTGAGGCCACCCGGTTCCGGGGTTCCGGTTCCCGGCGCCGATCCCGGATCCACCACATCGATGTCGACGGAGAGGAACACTCCGTCGCACTCGTCCATCGCAGCGGCAAGTACCTCGTCGAGGATCGCTTCGAATCCACGGGACACAATTTCCGTCATCTCGTACGAGCGCATCCGCTGGTCAGCCATCCAATCCAGGATGTCCGGCGGTGGCCAGTAACCGCGGAGTCCGATCTGGAAAAATCGATCACCCCGTGCAGCACCTGACTCGATCAGTCGACGCATCGGTTGCCCGTGACCGATCAGGGAGCCGAATTCGATATCCCCTGTGTCCGCGTGCGCGTCGAAATGGATGACCGACACACGCCCCCATCCCCGCGCCCGCGCAACACCCGTGACATCGGGCCAGGTGATCGTGTGGTCGCCGCCGAGCACCAGGGGGACTGCACCCGTGGCTGCGATGGATTCCACCACCCGCTCGAGACTGGCGCACGATCTCACCGCATCGCCGGAGTACATCTCCACATCTCCTGCATCGACGACGCCGAGGTCCTTCAGGCCGTCCACACGAAGGGCGAGCGAGGGCCGGGAACCGTCGTGCCCCAGGTAACAGGCGGCACGCATCGCACCCGGCCCGAAGCGTGCACCCGACCGATACGACGTGCCCCCGTCGAAGGGTGCGCCGAGAATGACAACATCGGCCCCTGTGTACGTTGCCGGATCCGCAACGTCAGCCTCCGGGACACCAAGGAATGTGTAGTCCGGGCCGTACTGAGCGCCGTACCGTGCCATGCCGCGACCCTATCCGTTGTCAGGAGTCGAAACCCATGCCCAGTCTGTCCAGGATGCGCAACCAGAGGTTCCGATGACCGCGCACATCGGCCTTCTGCAGCGACAGGGTCGTCCATTTGATTCCCAGAGAACGCAGGGGCTCAGGCGGAAACGGCACTGGCTTCGTCTGGACCATCTCAAGACGCGTCCGTTGCGTAACGCGCCCGGAGAGGAGATCCAACATCACGTGCGCGGCAAAGCGACTGGATCCCACCCCGAGACCGGTGAAGCCCGCGGCGTACGCCACCTTGCCGCCCGCTTCGGTCCCCCAGAATGCGGTGAATCGCGAGCATGTATCGATGGCACCACCCCACGCGTGGGAAAAGCGCACCCCCTCCAACTGCGGAAACGTCTGCAGGAAGTGGGTGGCGAGACGACGGTAACTGTCTTCGTCGTTCTCGAACTGGGGCCCGAAGCCGTTACCCGGGTGATAGACCGCGTCGTATCCGCCCCAGAGGATTCGACCATCTGCGGTAGGCCGGTAGTAGTGGAACTGGTTTCCCACGTCGCTCAGACCCTGTCGCTCTGCCCAACCCACCGAGTTCCACTGCACGTCCGTCAGCGGCTCTGTGATGAGGACGTAGTCATATACCGGAACGACACGATGCCGGACGGCTGGGATCAGACTCGGAAAGGCATTCGTGGCAACGATGACCCGCCGTGCGCGAACGCGTCCCTGCGGAGTCCTCAGGGACACCGTGTCGCCATGATCCTCGAAGTCGATCACCTGGGTGTTCTCGTGGATTCGGACTCCCTGCACCTCGGCCACCCGGGCCATCCCCCACACAAGGCGAGCCGGATCCGCGAGGGCGACGCCTCGCCGGTCGAGGAGACCCGCTCGATAGGAATCCGAGTGGATCATCGAGGTGATGGCGTCCCGATCGAGGAATTCCGCATCGACTCCCAGCAGATTCTGATCGTGGATGGCATCCCGCAACTCCTCGACCTGATGCTCCGCCACTGCAACAGCGATTTCGCCCGCTCGCCGGAACTCACACTCGATCGTGTTAAGCGCCACGAATCGCTCGATGTCGTCGAGATTCCGCATGCCGAGCTCCAGCAGGGTGGGCATGTCGTCCGGCCACCGCGACAACCCGTTACCGAATCCATGGGTGAGACTCGCCGATACGAATCCACCATTACGTCCTGAGCCACCGTCGCCGATGCGCCCACTCTCGAGGACCATGACGTCGGTTCCCAGGCCGCCATCGTGGGCGAGGAGCGCACTCCACAGACCGGTGAACCCACCACCGACGATGACGAGGTCGGCGGTCGTGTCGCCGGACAGGAAACTTCGGGGCGCCGGCCGGTCAGGACTATCGAGCCAGTAGACCCGACGCTGGACGTCGCGGAGGGACGCCTCGGCCTCGCGGGTGGGGGTGGTGGCGAATCGCATGGGCACTTCCAGTGCTGGTCGGGACGCGGGACGCGGCCGATCGCCACGCCGTCCCACCAGTCCCTTCCACGAACTCGACTATCTCCATCCTAAGCACTGCACTAGGACCGGGACATCACATCCACGGTCGCTGGACTCCGGTCCTCCTCGGGGAGGATCTCTAGAGACTTCCGTCGGCGGTAGCTCACGAACTGACTCGTCAGAACGACCACGAGGGCCACCAGGAACACGAGCGTCGCCAAGGCATTCACCTGTACCGGGATCCCCCGTTGCGCGGCCCCCCAGATGAAGATCGGGAAGGTTACGAGCGTGCCCGCGTTGAAGAAGCTGATGATGAAGTCGTCGAAGCTCAGGGCGAATCCCAGCAGCGCGGCCCCGATGATTCCTGGCAGCACGAGCGGCAGGGTCACGTACCGGAATGTTGCCCTGGGGCTGGCATAGAGATCCCGCGCTGCCTCCTCGAGACCGGGATCGAGCCCCTGCAATCGGGCCTTCACCGTCACGACAACGAACGAGATGATGAACATGATGTGGGCGATGATCACGGTCACTTCCCCGAGCGGAAACCGCAGGTTCAGGAACAGCGCCAGGAGACTCGAGCCCATGACCACTTCCGGGGTCGCCATCGGGAGAAAGATGAGCAGGTTCGTAGATGACCTGCCGCGGAATCGGTAGCGAACCAGGGCGAAGGCGATCATCGTTCCGAAGATCGTGGCAACCACCGTCGAGATGAGTCCGATCTGGATACTCACCAGGAACGAGTCGCAGACACCGGGAACCCCACACAGGTTTTGCCACGCATCTGTCGAGAACTGATTCCAACTGATGTTGAACTTGCCCTCGGGCTTGTTGAAACTCATCACCGCGATCACCGCGATGGGAATGAAGAGGTAGATCAGGACGAGGATTCCGATGATCGCGATGAGGTTCTTGCGGAGCCAATTCATCAGACCAAGTCCTCCGTCCCCGCACGGCGGATATAGCTGAAAACGAGCACGAGAATCGCCGCCATGAGGATGAACGAGAGAGCGCTGGCGATCGGGTAATCCCGGAACTGAATGAAGTTCACCTGGATCGCGTTCCCGATCATGCGATCACCCGTCGAACCCAGGAGTTGGGCATTGATGTAGTCGCCCATGGCCGGAATGAAGGTGAGCAACGTCCCTGCCACCACGCCCGGGAGCGACAGGGGCCAGGTCACCTTTCGGAACGTGGTGACGGGAGATGCGTAGAGGTCGCTTCCTGCCTCAATCAATCGGGGATCGATCTTCTCCAGCGCGGCATACAGCGGAAGGATCATGAATGGCAGAAAGTTGTATGTCAGACCGGCCACCACGGCGATTCCCGTATTGAGGATCCGCTCGTCGGGCAGCAGGTGGAGGAAGTTCAGAAACTGGGTGATCGGGCTGTTGTCCGACAGAATCGTCTGCCAGGCGTAGGTGCGCAACAGGAACGACGCGAACGTGGGCGCCACCACGAGCACGAGCAGCAGGCCCCGCCACTTCCCACCGCGGAAGGCGATGAAGTACGCGAGCGGATAGCCGATGAGGAGGGCGAAGATCGTCGCGAGGCCGGCGTACATGAGCGACCGCACGAACTGCGGCCAGTAGTTGACGAAGGCCTCCGCGTAGTTGGAGACCTGGAAGGCGGGTACGAATTGGCCGGCGGCGTCCGGCGACGGCGCCTGAAGGCTCGTTACGAAGAGGGTGATGAAGGGGATCGCGAAGAAGATCGCAAGCCATGCCATCCCCGGGAGTAGGAGGAGGTACCCGGTCCTGGAGCGCCGCTGGGCAACCGGCGCAGCGCTCGCTCCCCCACTCGGTAGGACGGCCGCCATGCCTAGGGCTCCAGGCCGAAGGTGTGCTCCACTGCCCAGTGCATCACCACGGGATCCCCTACGGCGGCGCGGTCACCGACGATGTCATTCTGTTCGAAGACCGCCAGTTCCTGCCCCCACGGCGTGCGTACTAGGTACTGGGTGGACACACCCGTGTAGCTGACATCCGTCACCGTTCCGTCCACCCTGTTGTGCGGTGCGGGCACTCGTGCACTGTCCACGGCGTCAAGCAGGGTGACCTTCTCGGGGCGGACGCCGACGAGAATCGCAGATCCCGAAGCCGAGTTCCGGTCACCGGGGAGACGGAACGTTGCCCCATGTGCCGACACCGTGACCATGGACCCATCCGATCCGGCAACCGCGCCGCTGATGATGTTCGACTGTCCAAGGAAGTTCGCCACGAAGAGTGTTCGGGGTAGCTCGTACGCCTCGGCCGGATGACCCACCTGCTCGATGCGGCCTGCATTCATCACCGCGACGGTGTCTGCCATTGTCATGGCCTCCTCCTGGTCGTGGG
Source organism: Actinomycetota bacterium (assembly GCA_046091195.1). Lineage (GTDB taxonomy): Bacteria > Actinomycetota > Actinomycetes > S36-B12 > S36-B12 > VGCC01. The sequence goes on along the minus strand of JBJTBD010000069.1, from coordinate 2,029 downwards.
TGACGTGCACGAAGGTTGTGCCCACTTCCGTCTGGATCCGCTTCAACTCGATCTGCATTTGGCGTCGAAGCTTGAGGTCCAGTGCGCCCAACGGCTCATCGAGGAGGAGAACATCAGGCTCGTTGATCAACGCACGGGCAACCGCAACGCGCTGCTGCTGGCCCCCGGAGAGCTGGCTCGGCTTACGGCGAGCCATCGGGCCCAGCTCGACGAGGTTGAGCATCGACTCCACCGGCCCCTTAACGTCCTTGATGCCTCGGCGTCGAAGCCCGAATGCAACGTTCTCGTAGATGTCCAGGTGTGGAAAGAGTGCATAACTCTGGAAGACGGTGTTCACCGGGCGTTGGTAGGCGCGCATCCCCGTGATGTCCCGATCACCGATGAGGATCCGTCCGGACGTGGGGTCTTCGAGACCCGCAACCATGCGCAGTGTGGTGGTCTTTCCGCAGCCGGACGCACCCAGAAGCGCGAAGAAGGATCCAGCCGGGATGGTCAGACTGAGATCGTCGACGGCCGTCATCTCGCCGAAGGACTTGGTCAGGTGGTCCAGCCTGAGGTCATCGACCTGCCGCATATCCCGCCCCTCCCCACCGTGCCTGCCAGACCCTAACGCCGAAAGAGCTCGCGAGAAGCGATTTCTACTCCCGCGATCAGTTGCCGATCGCCGTCTGGAACAGCCGCTGGTATTCGGCGTCCTGCTCGATGGTCAGCTCCATGAAGACGTAGCTCTGATCGAGGATCTCCGCATTCGGGAAGATCCACGGACTCTCGGCGAGAGCAGGATCGATGTCGAGCATCGCCTCCTGGGCACCCTGCACAGGGCAGATGTAGTTGACGTAGGCAGCGACCTGGGCGGCCACCGTGGGGTCGTAGTAGTAGTTCATCAACTTCTCGGCGTTCTTCTTGTGGCTCGCCAGCGGCGGGATCAGCATGTTGTCCGTCCACAACATCCCTCCCGACTCGGGCAATCCGAAGCCGAACGCATCACCGAGGGCGAAGAGGTCACCCGACCAGCCGATGACCGCGACGACATCACCCTTTTCCAGCGCACCGATGTAATCGTTGCCGGTGACCTGGCGGATCTGGCCGGAGTCCACCTGCTGAGAAAGTGCTTCGATCGCCTGCTCAAACTGTTCCTTGGTGAAGTTCGACGGGTCGTTCCCCTGCCACGCCATGATGCAGCCCATGGTGTCGCGCATCTCTAAGAGGACGGTGATCTTGCCCTTCAGTGCCGGATCGAAGAGCTGGTCGAGGGTCGTGATCGCATCCACACCGAGGGCACTCTTCAGGGCGGCCTTGTTGTAGCCGAGTCCACCGAAGCCCGATTGCCAGGGCAGCGAGTACTCCCGGCCCGGGTCGAAGGAAACGTCGACGTACTTCGGAACCAGGTTCACCTTATTGGGAATCTCGGCCTTGTTCAACTTCTGCGCGTAGCCATTCGAGATCCACAACGCCGCCATCCAGTCGGTGAGAACGACGATGTCGCGATCGATCGGCTGCCCCTGCTCGAGCTGGGTGCGGACCTTCGCATAGAACTCGGTGTTGTCGTTGACATCTTCCGTGTACGTGACGGAGATGCCGGTCTGGTCCTGGAATGCGAGGAGGGTTGGGCGCTCCCCCGTCTCATCAGTGATGTCGAGGTACGAGGTCCAGTTGGACCAGTTCACCACCTTCGCGGAGACCGAGAGGTCCTCGGCCGAGGCCGCCACGCCGGACGATGCGGAGTCCCAGCCCGTTCCGCACGCGGCAACGGCCATGGCCGCTCCCCCGATGCCCGCGGCCTGAAGGAGTCGGCGGCGGGACACCGCGGAACGCATCGTTCCCGCCAAAGCCGCCACGATCTCCGGTGAATGCGCCTTCATGAGCCTCCCCTTCGTGCAGTGGTCTTTCGACCCTAGACCATTCCGGCTGTTTCGCCAGGCTGCTTTTCAGCCCTTTTCCCCGAAGATCGTGCGGTGCCACGGCTTAGCGGCCACCCCGGTGATGTCCAGGGACACGTGCTTGATCTGGGTGTAATCGTCGAAGGAAT
>JBJTBD010000068.1:0-26270 GCA_046091195.1 Actinomycetota bacterium | reverse complement strand
GTCGTAAACACCCACCACGGTTGCGCCGCTGACCTCGCCGTGCAGGGACATCGCGTGCGAGGTTCCAATGTTGCCCGTACCGATCACACCGACGCGAAGATCCACGGCGCCATCCTGCCAAGGACCCTGCATGGTTGGGCGATGACGGGAACAATGTCGCCGTGACCTCATTTCTGCCCCAGTTGACCGGTTCGTTCAGTACCCCGGCCGCGGACAACCCGACCGTGCGGATCATGGAGGCGGCCTACGCCGCCGGGAACCTCGACTTCCGCTACATCAATTGCGACGTGCAACCCGAGGGCCTCGCCGATGCGATCGCGGGTGCGGTGGCGATGGGATGGCGCGGCTTCAATTGCTCCCTCCCGCACAAGGTCGCGGTGATTCCGTTGATCGATGGGCTCGCGGAATCCGCATCGATCATCGGGGCGGTGAACACCGTGGTGAATGACGACGGTCGACTCACCGGTGAGAACACCGATGGCCAGGGATTTCTCGCCTCCCTCCGCGAAGTGAAGGATCCGAAGGACACCCGGATCGTGATCTTCGGGGCAGGTGGAGCAGCACGCGCCATCGCAGTGGAATGTGCACTCGCCGGTGCGCGGGCGATCACGATCGTGAACCGCTCCCCCGAACGCGGACAGGAACTTGCCGCCCTCGTCGACTCCCGGACCCCCGCCGCCTGTGACTACCGCCCGTGGTCATCGCGCTTCGACGTCCCCGCGGATGCCGACGTCGTCATCAACGCAACCTCGATCGGATTCGGTGCCGGATCCACCGAGACACTTGACGTCAATTCCGACTCTCTCCAGCCGCATATGGTCGTGGCGGATGTGATGGCCAATCCACCGATGACCGTCTGGCTCACTGCTGCCGATGCACGCGGCTGCACGATCCTCACCGGGCTCGGCATGCTGGTGAATCAGGCCGCCATCAACGGGAAACTCTGGACCGGCGTCGACCTCGACAAGGCGGTCATGCATCGCGAGCTGAGCGCCATCTTCGGTCTCACGCCATAATCTGAAATCCCCCACCTCAGCAGGAGAGTCCATGAAGGTTGCCGCCTACGCCGCAGAGTCCGCCGGAGCACCTCTCGCCCCCGCCACCATCGATCGTTCCGAGGTGGGACCCGACGACGTCCTGATCGACATCGCCTTCTCTGGGATCTGCCACTCGGATATCCACCAGGCACGTGAGGAATGGTTCACCTCGATCTTCCCGATGGTCCCCGGGCACGAGATCGCCGGGACCGTCACCGCGGTGGGATCGAACGTGACGCGCTTCTCAGTCGGTGACCGCGTGGGCGTGGGCGTGTTCGTGGACTCCTGCGGGGAGTGCGAGAACTGCCGCAAGGACCTCGGCAACTACTGCATCAAGGGATTCGTCCCCACGTACAACGGGCGTCACTATGACGGCACCCCCGCGTACGGCGGCTACTCCCGGCAGATCGTCGTGAACCAGGGCTACGTCCTCCGCATCCCTGACAGCCTGAGCCTCGAGGAGGCAGCACCACTCCTCTGCGCGGGGATCACCACGTATTCACCGCTGCGCGAGTGGGGTGCGGGTCCAGGGAAGAAGGTCGCGATCGTCGGGCTGGGCGGCCTCGGTCACATGGGTGTCAAGCACGCGCAGGCCATGGGTGCGGACGTCACACTCATCAGCCACTCACCCGGAAAGCGCGATGACGCGCTGCGCCTCGGTGCCGATCACTTCCTGCTGATGACGGACAAGGACGCCATGAAGGCGGCGCGCGGCACCTTCGACCTCATCGTCAACACGGTCTCCGCATCCATCGACATCGACAACCTGATGAGCCTGCTCGCCACCGATGGCACCCTCGTCTGTGTCGGACTCCCAGATAAGCCCCTCTCGGTCAGCACCTTCACCCTGGTGATGCAGCGCCTCCGGCTCGCGGGATCGAACATCGGCGGCATGGGCGAGACCCAGGAGATGCTCGACTTTTGCGCAGAGAAGGGGTACGGATCGGACGTCGAGGTGATCCGTGCTGATCAGATCAACGAGGCCTGGGAGCGCGTGGTCAACAGTGACGTGCGGTACCGGTTCGTGATCGACGCATCGACTATCTAGCGTCGCGAATAGGCACGACGCGTCGACTATCTAGCGTCGCAACAACGGGCGGGTGAGACAGGTCGGCCCACCCTCACCCTTGTTGATCTCGCTTGCCTCGTAGGTGTGCACGGTGACCCCGTGGTTGCGCAGCAACTCCGCGGTGGCGTCGTTGCCGGCCGCCATCACCACGTTGCCGGGACGGATCGTCAGGATGTTGCATCCCAGCGAGGCGTAATCCTGCTCGGGAACCGACACGGTCTCGATTCCGCGGGCGCGAAGTGCCTGCAGGAGTGGGACGGGCGCCAGGCGCTCATAGACCACGGCGAGGTCCACGCGCACCGGGGACACCACGCTCATCAGGTGCAGACAGAACTCGGGTCCTTGATCATGGGGGAGGTCGAAGGTCTCGACGGTGATGCCCATGGGCGCGAGCAGCGCGGTGATCTGATCGATGGCCGCCTGATTCGTCCGGTAACTGCGTCCGACGGCCAGCGTCGTGCGATCCAGCCAGAACATGTCGCCGCCATCGGCCGTGGCGGGAGCACGGAGGGCACCGACAAGCGGGATCCCGGCCCGCTGCACCTCCATAGCCAGCAACGGTGACTCACCAGCACGCACCTGCTTGGCCCCGCGCAACTCAATAACGCCCGTGGGCACGACGAAGACAGGGTCGTACGTGAAGATCGCATCGGGCATGTCATCGACCGGATCGAGGACCAGCACCTCGCACCCGAGACGTGTCAATAGTTCGGTAAAGGCACCGTGTTGGGCCGCAAGGCGGTCAAAGTCCACGGGAGTCGCCCAGTGGGCAACGGAATAGTCACCTCGCTCGGAGGGTGGCCGCACGGCAACCCAGGCGAGTTCGCCCACCATCGAGTTCACACCGAAACCGGTCATGTCATCCCTTCGCGATGCGGGTGAGTATGGACGTGAGGCGCATCCGATTACTGCGCAGGATCAACATGAACGGCGCGTTCCCGATGTTCACGACGATCGCGAAGGCCACGGTCAGCCACCACGGGTTGAAGAAAGCAAGCGGCACCCAGCTGAACACAGAGACCCAGTGCACCCACTCCGCGCGTCGTAACTCCAGGAGGTAATCCTCGATCGCCTGCGGGTCCCGGTCGGGGAGAGCGCGCTTGCTCTTCCCACCGAAGGTCGCACCCCATTCGGGAAGGACTCGGGCCCACGCGGCGATGGGGAAGCGTCGGAAGTAGGCCGGGGACTCCCATGGGAATCGATGCAACACGAGCGAGTCACACGTGAGCCACGAGCCGCGCCAGTGCGGTGCGGTGACTCCGACTGCGATGGAGAGGACCACGATGACGAGGATGTCGATGGCGATCAGTCGGATCAGATCGCCCATCGCCACCTCCACTCTGCGGCGAGGGAGGGATTTGAACCCCCGGAGGGTTGCCCCTCGGTCGCTTTCAAGGCGACTGCATTCGGCCGCTCTGCCACCTCGCCCGGGGACCCCACGGTAGTGCACCCGCGGGCGCTAGCGTCCGTGCATGCGCCTGCACCGAACGATCAGTCCCGATGCGCCTCTCCTCGTCGTCGCATTGGAAGAGGAGGCCGCGCACCTGCACGTGTCCGACCTGCCAGTGTTGGTCACCGGAGCCGGAAAGGTCAACGCTGCGGTCGCCCTGGCGACAACCCTGGCCACGGCGTCCCCGTCCGAGGTGATCAACCTCGGGACTGCGGGCGCCCTGAAGCCGGGGGTCGACGGCACACACCTGATCACGACGGTGACCCAGCATGACCTGGACGACGCGGCACTCTTCGCACTCACCGGCCTGCACTTCAGTGAACCGATTCACCTGGGACCGGAGGGACTGGTCCTCACCACCGGTGATGCCTTCATCGCCGATCCGGCCCGGCGTACGGAACTCGCAGCGCACGCCGACCTTGTGGATATGGAGGGCTACGCCGTGGCGCGCGTCTGCCAGGTGCTCGACATGCCCCTACGGCTGGTGAAGCAGGTGAGCGATCAGGCAGACGGCTCAGCCGGAAAGAGCTGGCGTGACACGGTGGACGAGTGCGCAGAAGTGCTCGGAGCGTGGGTGCGCACGCACCTGTGACGTGCTACTCGGCGGCCTCGATGGGCAGCACCGTGCGTGGCGCACTGCGTCGATCGAGGAAGAGACCGACGACTGTCAAGACGAGGGACACACCGACGACCGTGGTGACGATCTCGGCCACGGAGTTGTTGCGCCAACCCGCCACGATCACGACGAGCACAACCAACGCAGCCCACACGGCCACCACGGCCTTGCGGTCCTGCGCGGCGAGGCGTGCGTAGAGCAGCACCTGCACGAGTGCGAAAGCAGATCCCTCGAGGGCGAACATCCACGCCTCGGATCCGAGCTTCACATACTGCGCGCCACCCAGGATGCGGATGACGAGATCGCCCAGGAAGAAGCTCACGGACGTGATCACCAGGCCCACGCAGGCCGTCAATCCCGTGGCGACGAAGAGTGCGCGACGGGAATCCCCGGCCGCCATCTTCGGGAAGAGCACGATGATGATCGCGTTCGGAAGGAAGAAGGCGATCTTCGCGAGCAGCACACCCACGGAGTACTCACCCGATTGCGCCTCGGTGAGGAAGACGCGGGCCAGGAGAACATCGACGTTGGTCAGCGTGAAGAGCACGATCAAGGCGTGCGCCACGTGCCCGAATTCGACGCCGATGCCGTCGCGCAACTGCGTGCCCCAGGTGCGTGGCGCCACAAGTTGGTAGGAGATCGCGGCGCCCACCGCGCAGCCGATCATGATGCCGATGCCCACTCCAGAGACGCTCTGCAGGACGAGGACACCGATCACGCCCCCGACCGCCCGTGACACTCCGTTGGCGATGTAGGCGCCGGCCAACTTCCCGTGCTGCTCGCGCCCCTGGGCGATGCCCATGGCCGCGGAGCCGATGACGGTGAAGGCGATGGAGAGCACGCCGGTGGCCACAGCCACCGGCGGGATGGTGAAGATCACGCTGACCGGCCACGTGAGCAGGACGGCGAGCACCGCGAGCCCCAGGCCGATCAGCACGGAGAGCCGGATGGCCTGGGCCTCGACCTCGGCCCGGAGGGGACCGGCCGAGGCGACTCGGCGGGCGGTCAGGGCCTGGATCGAGATGCCCAGGGTGGCCAAGATGATCAGGAGGCCCAGGAGGGCACCCATCGCACCGAAGTCCTCCGGGGTGAGCACGCGGGCCGCGACCATGCTCAGGGCGTAGGCGGCGCCGTTGCCCACGAGGGTGGCCGCGCCCACGAAGACCAGGCCCTTGGCCAGGACGGAGCGCGGGGTGTCGTAGCCGTTCTCGGCGCCCGCACTCACGCGCATGACCCTAATGGGCGGCCCCCTCACGACGGGGCTTCACCGGCACCCGATCTGACCGCCCGGGATTGGGGGTCATGACGTGATCTAGACCACAGCCGTCGGTCAGACCGTCCGAATATCGGGAACCGCCCGGGCGGCCCGTCGGACCCCGCACGTAGTGTCACACGGTCCCCACCCATCACAGCGGAGGTCCGCATGACCCTGTCCCACCGTGCACGGAGGCTCATCGCCGTGCTCGCCTCGGCACTGGTCGTCGCCACCGCCGCTCCCGCGATGGCGCAGACCCCGAGTGTGAGCGCGGACCGGGCGGCGGTCAGTCCCCGCGTCGCCACCTCGGTGACGAAGTCCGTGGTGATGGCGAATGTGCAGAGCGTGCTGAAGATGCGCGCAAAGCTCGCCCGCATCGCCTACGCGAAGGCCACGCGCACCGCGGTCCTCAAGGTCGCACGCGCCCAGATCGGCGATCCGTACATCGCCGGCAACGCCGGCCCCGACGGCTTCGACTGCGGTGGGCTGGTGCAGTTCGTGTTCAAGAAGGCACTCGGGAAAGAACTCCTGCGTTCATCGCGGCAGCAGTACACGCAGGTGACGAAAATCAAGCGCAAGAATGCCCAGCCCGGTGATCTGGTGTTCTTCTTCGAGGGTGGTGCGCACCACGTCGGTATCTACATCGGCAACGGGAAGATGATCGACGCACCACGACGCGGGCAGAAGGTGCGGGTCAGCCCGATCGATGGCTCCTGGTGGGGCCGCTCGTACACGGGAATGGGTCGCGTTCTCCCAGCCGTCTGATCGGCATCACCGGGTCAACGGACGATGCGCTCGACCACGTAGTCCGCAACGGCAAGCGAGCTCGTCCACGCAGGTGAGACCGCATTAAGCATGTGGGTGGAGCGCTCATCCCCCTCCACCACGAAGTCCATCTCGAGTTTCCCGGTGGGAACGTGCAGGAGCTGCGCCCGTACACCCGGATGCCCCTTGATCGTGAAATCCTCGGGACGCACACTCGGGACGAGCGCTGACGCCTGGGTGACGAGGTGCTTCCGCGAGTACTTGGGCATCTCCGTGCGCACCAGCCCGGGCACATTGTGGTGCGGGCTGCGGAGGAACCGGGGATACGTGCGCAGCACATCCCAGACCTCGCGCCCACGCATCCCCTTCACTCCCCCGTAGTCCTCGCGCCAGAGTGCCGGGATCGCGGTGGGCCCGATCTTCGCGCGCCCATCGACGGTCACCGTGAGGTGCACCCCAAGAAAGGGGTTGCGTGCATCAGGCACGGGATAGACGTGTCTCCTCAATCGACCCGGCTCCCACGTCCCGTACCAATACAGACCCTTGAAGGGCAGCATGCGGTAGTCGCGCCCGAACCCGAACCAGTGCGCCACCGTGTCCGCATACAACCCGGCCGCATTCATCACGTGACCCGCAGCCACCCGCCCTTCCGTCGCCGACATCACCCATCCGGGAGCAGCGCCGGTGACCGCGGAGTCGAGCACCACCCGGCCACCCCGCTCCTGCACCCGTTGGGCGAGCGCGATCACGACACCTGCTGGGGAGGACACAGCCGTGTTCGGGGACCACAGTCCCCGCTCCACGGTCCGCGCGAGTGGTTCGAGCTCGCGTATGCCGGCCTCATCCGTCATCTCGAGGGTCACCCCGTTGGCGCGGCCGCGTTCGTAAAGGGTGTCGAGGGCCGGGAGTTGCTGCGCGGATGTGGTCACCACGACCTTGCCGGTCTCGCGCAGGGGAACACCGCGCTCGAGGCAGAACTCGCGCAGCATCCGGTTTCCGTCCCGGGTCAGCCGCGCCTTGAGCGAGTCCGGGGCGTAGTAGAAACCGGCGTGCAGGACGCCGCTGTTGCGACCCGAGGCATGGGCCGCGAAATGCTTCTCCTTGTCGTAGACCACGACTCGGTCACCGGGGTTGCGCGCAAGCCAGGCATCCGCGAGGGCCATCCCCACCACACCGCCGCCGATCACGGCGAGATCGACGGTGGGTGTCACACCTCGAGGATAGGTGAGTCGGCCGCGGGCATACGCACGGTCACGAGCGCACCGCCCAGGTCCGATCGCCCGGCGGACGCACTTCCCCCCAAAGCCTCGACCGTCTCGCGCACCAACGCCAGTCCAAGACCCGAGCCCCCCGGTATCGCTCCCGGAGCACGATGGAATCGGGCGAACACACGTTCCGTCTCTGCGTCGGGTATTCCCACCCCGTCGTCCCCGACCCGCAACACCACCGCGTCACCTTCGCGCGCAACAGACACCACGATGTGCGACCGTGCGTACGACAGCGCGTTACCGAGGAGTTCGTCGACGATGCGCGCGGGGACACCGGCTGGTGCCGAGATGCTGCAGGCACCCGTCGACTCGACGTCGATCCGAATCCCGGATTCCTCGGCGATGGGCTCGGCCGCCTCGGCGCGCAATCGAGCAATCTCGGCGAGGTTGGCCGGGAAGCGCCGACTGTCACCCGCATCCGTTCGTGCCAGAGCGAGGACTTGGTCGATCCGTCGGGTGAGCCGATCCACTTCCCCGATCGCACGTTCGGCCTCGTCTTGCACCTCCGCATCGGAGGCCGTGTCGGCGATGGCCTCCAGGCGCAGCCGGAGTCCCGTGAGCGGTGTACGCAGATGATGCGATGCATCGGCGGCGACCCGCTCGGTCCGGTGGATGATTCCCGCGAGTTTCGCCGCGGTCGAGTTGAGGGAGGTCGCCACCTCACGCACCTCACGGGGGCCGTCACTCTCATTCGCACGCAGGTTCAAGTCAGTGGGCAGGTCTCCAGCGGTCTTTGCCAGCCGCGTCAACGGCGCCGCGATGGACTTGGCGAGCAACCACGCCACCAGGCCGGCCGCGATGACCACCCCGATCACGAAGGCGGCCAACCACGCCTGGGTCGTGCGAATCTGCTGGTCCACATCACTCTCGGAGAGGGAGAGCCGCACGGCACCGACCACCCGATAGTTCTGCACGATCGGGGCGGCCACATAGCGCAGCTCTGAGGCCAGGGTCTGCGAGTAGCGGACATCGGAGGCGAGGTCGCCGGCGAGTGCGGCGTCGATCTCCGGTCGATCAAAAACACGATCCAGGCTGCTGTCGCTGCTGTCGACAACCAGGTTTCGATCGGCGTCGACGACGATCACGCGCCCTTCGATGCGCGCAGCCACCGCTTCTGCCGTGGCCTGCCAATCCACGTTGGGCTGGGATCCCATGAGCGACGCGGTGGCCATCGTGTCGACCTCGAGCTCGGAGACGAATGCCGCACGTTGATCATTGGACACCACCACGGCCCTGGGGATGGCGAGCGCAATCGCGGTCACGGCCACGAGGACGGTCATGGCGATGACGAGTCGTCGGGTCATGCATCTCCCACGGAGAGCCGGTAACCCACTCCCCGCACCGTCTCGATCATGGACGCATCACCGAGCTTCTTGCGCAGGGACGCCACATGCACGTCCAGAGTCTTCCCCGTGCCGATCCATACCGGATCCCACACGCGCGAGAACAACTCCTGCCGGGTCACGGCACGTCCCGGCTCCTCCGCCAACACCGCGAGGAGGTCGAACTCCTTCGCCGTGAGGTCGACCTCGGCACCATCGACGATGACCCGCCGCTGCGATCGATCCACCAGGACACGGCCCATCTCCGTCGAGGGATCCACCCGGCGTCGACGTGCCACCGCACGGATCCGCGCCGCCAACTCCCGCACACTGAACGGCTTGACGACGTAATCGTCGGCACCGAGTTCCAGCCCGATGATCCGGTCGGTCTCGTCACCGCGGGCGGTGGCGATGATGACCGGGATATCCGCATGCTTGCGCAACTCGCGCAGGACATCCAAACCTTCCCCATCGGGGAGACCGAGGTCCAGGATGACGACGTCGGCTCCTGCGCTCGCCGCGAGCACCTCACCCGCATAGACCACGTGCTCAACCTCGATGCCGTTGCGCTGCAGACCCTGGATCAGCGGTTCGGCAACCGCAGGGTCGTCCTCGACCACCAAAGCCTTCACGCGCCAATGGTGGCACGAGATCGAAGCCTCGCCGACCACACGGCGCTCCCCCGGAATCTCCTTACCGACGCTTTACCTCGGCTTGTCCTCGCGCGAGAAACGGATATCTACCTTTGTGATCAACGAAAGGACGACCATGGAACGACGTAATGCCATAGCAGTGGCTGCAGCATCGGCCGGCGTGCTCATCACAGGCACGGTCGCCGGGATCGCGGTGGTCAACGCCGCCACCAGTTGGACAGAGTCGGATGACACGACTCTCACAGTTGCTGCACCCGCAGCAAGCACACAGATGATTCAGCCCACCGGCCTCGTGATGGCGGAAGCCGATGCGCTTCCCACGATCGTCGTTCCGACGGCTGACGAGTCCACGATGGTGGTGACGCCGGGAATCACGCGCGGCCAGGCCGCTGACCTGGTCGCTGCCGCGACCGGTGGCACCGTCCTGAAGACCACGCCGACCACACACAACGGCTATGAGGCGTACGCAGTCCGGGTGGAGCGCACCGACGGTTCGATCATCACCGGAATGGTGGAGAGCGGGTCCGGGGTCATCTACGACTGGCGCGTCAACAAGGAAGCACCGCCGGCGCCCGCCTACGAAGGTGACGAGTACGACGAGCACGAATCCGATGAGCATGAGGACGAGCACGAAGGAGAGGATGACGATGACTAAGCCACGAACGCGCGGCGGTGCCGCGGACAAGGCGTGGTCGATCGGGTTGGCAGGTGCCACCTGCCTCGGTCTGGTCGGTCTCGTTGGGGTGCGCACGATCACGGACACATCGGTCGATGCTGCGCCGGCCGTGGAGGAAGCCACCTCGAGTTCCGGACTCACCCGTGCCGACCTCGACGCCTACGCCAATGCTCTCGATGCGCAGAGCGCGCAACTTGATAACTACCGAGTCCAATTGACCGAAGCCGGGCACCAGCTCCAGGCGGCTACCGGAAAGGATCAGAAGGTCGCCATCCAGCAGGTGAAGAAGCGCAAGAACTTCGTTCCTCGCCCGCAGGCCGCCCCGCAACTCGCCGCGCAGGGAAAGACCCGAAGCAGCTGACATGGACACCATGACGCCCGCACGGATCGACTTCCGTGCCATGGGGACCGACTGCGCCATCAGCGTGTGGTCATCCACCCATGCCGAGGACCTCGCTCGGTTGGCACGCACGCGGGTGGAGATCCTGGAGGAGTGCTGGTCGCGCTTCCGCGCGACGAGCGAGCTCTCGCTCCTCAATGCCCGCGCCGGCCAGGGCCCCATCGAGGTGTCCGAGGATCTGCACGCCCTCGTCGCGGCGATGACGCGTGCCTGGGAGATGACGGGTGGTGCGTTCGATCCCACCGTGGGGACGGCCATGCGCGCCTGGGGTTATGACGTCACCTTCGCCGATGTCATCACCCGCAATCACGACGCAGCAGTCGCGCTCCACCCCGCGCCGGGGATGGCCGGTGTGGCGATCGACGGCTGCACGGTGACTCTGCCGTCCGGCGTCGAACTCGATCCGGGCGCAATAGGCAAGGGACTTGCCGCGGACATCATCGCCCGCGAGATCCATGCCGCCGGGGCAACGGGTGTGCTCGTCGATCTCGGCGGAGACATCGTCGTTCGTGGCCGTCCCGGCGCAGATACCTGGCGCATCGCGGTGACCGACGAACGCTCACCCGAGTTAGTGATCCACACCTTCGAGATCACCGATGAACACGCGGGGATCGCGACGTCGTCGGTGCTCCGACGCCGCTGGGCCGGGACCCGCCACCACGTGATCGACCCGATGACGGGCGCGATCGCGGACACGAGTGCGGTGCAGGTCACGGTGCTCGCACCCTCAGGGGCCGATGCCGAGGTGATCGCCACCGCCGCAATCCTCAGTCGCAATCCCCACTCGATCTTCCACCAGCACGGCGTCACGGGCATCGCGCTCGGGGCGGACAGCACAGCCCACACCATGGAGAACGCACATGAATGACATCGCCTGGACCTGGTTCGGAATCCGCGCGTCGGGAATCACCGCGTGGGGGCTCCTCACCGCCGTGATCGTCTGGGGCCTCCTCCTGCGCACACGGTTGCTGCCCGATGCAAGCCCCGCGCGGCTGCTGAACATGCACCGCTGGTTGGGCTCCCTCGCACTCGGCTTCCTCGCCGTGCACCTCGGGCTGCTTCTCGTCGACCCGGAGATCCGGTTCACGATTCCGCAGATGCTGATTCCCGGCATCGCACCGTGGGAGCCATTCGCTGTAGCGCTTGGCACGATCGCGCTGTGGTTGATGATCCCAGTGAGTGCCATTGGCCGCCTGCGCCAAAAGCTCGGCAAGCGCGGCGCAACGCTGTTCAAGCGCAGTCACCTCATCGCCTATGCCGCCTGGCCATTCGCCACCGCGCACTATGTCCTCGCAGGAACAGATGCGCTCACCGAGTGGTCGATCGCGATGCTGATCGCGGCATCCGCGGTGATCGTGTTCCTGCTGATCGCACGTGGCTTCGTGCCGCCCCAGCGCCGTCGCAGCGCGGCGCCCGCACCGACCAAGGAGCTCGTGTCAGCATGATCGGGTGGAGGGAAGCCTCGGTCTCGACGGTCTGCTGACCTGGCACCAAGCACGCCAGGTCGCGGTCACCGCGGCAGCGCCGCTTCCCACCAAGACCGCGCGTCTCGACGAGGCGCACGGGAGTCTGCTCGCTGCACCGCTCGTCACGTTGCAGGACGATCCGGCCGAGGACATCGCTGCGGTGGACGGATACGCACTCTGCGGCGAGGGGCCGTGGCGGGTGATCGACCTCGTTCCCAATGTCGCCCTGCCCTCGCACTTCGCCACACCGGTGATCCGCGGGGAGCCGACACCGCCGCATAGTGACTGCGTTATTGCGCATCACCAATGCGTTGCGAAGATGAACGATGTCGGGGACACGGTCATCGTCGCCCGCGATCCGCTCACAGAGATTCCCGACGAGCGCGCTCGGCCGCGCCTCGGCGACGGCATCGTGCGGCAGGGGCAGCACAGCACAGCAGGAGCGCACGTCCTCGACGCCGGAACACCCATCACACCGCCTCTGCTCGCCCTCGCAGCGTCACTCGGCTACGACCGGCTTCCGATCACACCGCCCCCCGTCGTCGGGACGCTCATCCTCGGCGCGCACCTGCTGGAGCACGGACTTCCCCGATACGGCCGACCTCGTGACGCACTGGCCCTCACGATCCCCACCTTCCTCGGGCGCCTGGGTGCGCGCGGGAATCCTGCGGTGCGGGCCCCGGAGTCCGCACGCTTCCTCATCGAGGAGATCAGTGATTCCACCGCGGACCTGATCGTCACCGCGGGTTCCACCGCGCCGGAGGCTGCCAACCTGCTGCGCGAAGTGCTCCGCGACATCGGCGCGCACTGGCTCATCGACGGAGTGCTCGCCACACCCGGTACCGAGACCCTGCTGGTGCGACTACCCGACGGCAGGTTGCTGCTCGGACTCTCCGGTGATCCCGTGCACGCCCTCGCCGGTCTGGTCACCCTCGCGCCGCCACTGATCGGCACCCTGCGCGGGATCGCCGGCGCGGCAGCCCCACCCACCAGCACTGCCACGCTCATGACACCGGCGCCCGAGGGGGATGCGCCCACGGACGAGGTGTTCGTTCCCGTACGCATCGACCGGGATCGCAGCGGCGTCAGCGCCTCGGTGCTTCCCGACCCCTTCTCCCTGACCGCGTGGGCGTCGGCGGATGCGATCGCGGTGGTCCCACCCGGTGCGGGAGCGCCAGGCGACGTCGTCCCGGTGATACCCACCACGCCACGTCCGCCCGAGCCCACGGGCGGGATCGATCAGGACTAGATTGCTGGGGATTCATCACCCGAGGGATGCCCGTGGCCACTGAACGCCGCCGCTCGCTGCGCGAGCGGAGTGAACGCTTCCTCGACACGAACCCCGACGACGGCAAGCGCACCCTCATGTTCGCGCGCCATGCCTGGGGGCCGGTGCGCAACATCGGCACCCGTGTGGGGATCGCGCTCTTCGCCCTGTTCGCCACCGCGATCATCGTCTACCTGGAGCGGAGTTGCTACGCCGATCGCGGGGAGGTCGGGACCCTCACCCCACTCGACGCGCTCTATTACGCCACCGTGTCGCTGTCCACCACGGGATACGGCGACATCGTCCCCGTCTGCCCATCGTCCCGCGCCGTCAACGTCCTCGTTATCACGCCGCTGAGGTTCCTGTTCCTCATCGTCCTGGTCGGGACCACCATCGAAGTCCTCACCCAGCGCACTCGCCAGGAGTGGCGCTCACGTAATTGGAGGAAGCACGTGGAAGACCACACCATCGTGGTGGGCTATGGGGTGAAGGGTCGCTCCGCAGCTCGCGCCCTCATCGACGCCGGCTACCCCAAGACCAGCATCATCGTGATCGCACCGGATCGCGACTCCGTCGAACTCGCCACCCGCGACGGACTCGTCGGGATCGTCGGCGATGCTCGCAGCGAGGAGATCCTGCAGGACGCCGCCGTCGAGAAGGCTGCACGCATGATCATCGCCACCGACGAGGACGACACATCCGTGCTCGTCACTCTGACGGCACGACGTCTGGCCAAGCCCAGTTGCACGATCGTCGCCGCCGTCCGCGAATCGCAGAACGCCCAGATCCTCCGCCAGTCCGGCGCAAACAACGTCATCCCCACGGCGGAATCCGCGGGTCGACTCATGGGCCTCTCGGTCATCTCGCATACCGCCGGCCAGATCATGGAAGACCTGCTCGACTCCACGCGCGGACTTGAGGTGGTCGAGCGCGAGATCACCAAGGAGGAGCTTGGCCTCACCACCGCCGAACTCGACGCCCGCGGCCAACTCGTCCTCGCCGTGATCCGCAACGGTGTGGCGCACCGCTTCGGCACGGAGGACATTCGCATGCTGGAGCGCGGTGACCGCATTGTGGTGATCCAAAGCAACGGCGACGAGGGTCACTGATGCAGGCCATCACCCTGCATGGCTTCGGAGGCACCGACGTCATGCAGTGGGAGCGGATCCCCGATCCCACACCCGGACCCAGCGAGGTGATCGTCGAGGTCACCGCCACGGCCGTGAACCGCGCGGATCTGCTGCAGCGCCAGGGCAAGTACCCGCCACCGGTGGGCGGATCGGACATCCTCGGTCTCGAATGCTCCGGCACGATCCAGTCGGTGGGTCCGGCACTCACCCTCGATCGCATTGGCGAACGCGTCACCGCACTGCTCGCCGGTGGTGGCTATGCGACCAAGGTCGCGGTTCCTGTGGGGCAGCTCCTCAGCGTCCCCGACGGCATCGACATCGTGACCGCCGCTGGTCTGCCCGAGGTGGCCTGCACGGCGTGGAGCAACCTGCGGCTCGCCCACCTCCGCGCCGGCGAGACCGTGCTGATCCACGGTGGTGGCTCCGGCGTCGGAACCATGGCGATCCAGATCGCCCGCGAACTCGGTGCCCGCGTGGCCGTCACCGCCGGATCGCAGGCAAAGCTCGATCGCTGCGCCGAGCTCGGCGCCGAGATCCTGATCAACTACAACGATGTGGATTTCGTCGAAGCCATCAAGGACGCCACCGGCGGGAAGGGTCCCGACGTCATTCTCGACAACATGGGCGCGTCCTACCTGATGCGCAACATCGATGCCCTCGCCCGCAACGGCCGGATCGTCATCATCGGCCTGCAGGGGGGCACCACCGCCGAGTTCGACATCTCGCCACTCCTCCGCACGTGCGGCACGATCCACGCCACCAGCATGCGCACCCGCTCTGAGGCGGAAAAGGCTGCAATCTGCCGGGAAGTGGAGAAGCACGTGTGGCCGTGGATCGAATCGGGTGCCATCGTTCCGGTGATCGGCGCCGTCCTCCCCCTGGAGCAGGCGGCCGAGGCGCATCGGATGCTCGCGGACGGCGAGGTCGTCGGCAAGATCGTTTTGACTGCTCCCTAGAAGGGCGAACCGAGCCGGGAGGCACGCGCGATCCCGGCACGCTGCGTTGGCACCGCTTCCCCCAGCAATTCCTCCACCCGCGCGCAGTCGAGTGACAGGTCGCGATGCGGAATCGGCGAAAGCGCCGGCTCGATCAGGTCTCGATCGAATCCAAAGACGTCGGCCACCAAGCAGCCGAACTCGAACTTGCTCTGCGCATCGGACGAGGCCACGTGCACGATCCCGGAGTGCGCACCGTCGGCGAGCGCTTCGATCCGCGGAAGCAGGTCCCCCACGTAGGTGGAAGTCACCGTGTAGTTGGTTAAACCGGGAACCTGGTGCCCCTGGGCGAGTTCGCGGACGAAGAACTCGAGGATCGACCGCGTCCCGGATGGACTCCAGCCGAAGAAGTTGGTGCGCACCACCAGCGCATCGTCGGTCGCGAGCACCCGCTGCTCGGCTTCGGCTTTGGTCCGCCCGTAGACCGTCGTCGGTGAGACAGGATCGGATTCGGTGTAGTGACCGGTGTCACCGGAGAACACCGCGTCGGTGGAGATGAGCACGAATCGTGCATCACTCGCCGATGCCAAGACCTCGCTGCCGATCACGTTGACCGCCTCGGCCAGGTCCGGCTCACGCTCACATGCACCATGGTCGGCGAGTGCCGCGCAATGCAGGATGACATCGGGCTGCACCGCGTCCACCGCACGCCGTAGGGAATCGGGGTCGAGCAGGTCGCCCGCAACCACGGAGGGGCACCACGGCAGCACTCCGCCGTCACGTGACATGCCAACGACGTCGACGTGATCGCGCAAATGAATTGCGGCATTCCCCCCGAGTGTTCCAGTGACGCCCGTCACCAGCCACGTGGTCATGCGCACCTCCCGGTGCCGGAAGACTACGGCGTGGTGAGTGCGGCGATCCGCTTCATCAAGTACGGGGAGTGGAAGCCCATGTATTTGGCCTGGAGTACCGGGTCACGCCAGTCCGCGCCCGTCACGATTCCGCGGCAGGTGCGCGTTCCGCAGAGGCAGGCGAACTCGTCGTAGTCGGATGCGTCGCACATCGCGTAGTCGAAGGTGAGTTCCTCACCGGGTCCGATATCGCGCATGGCGACCAGCATCTGCGATCCGTCGAGACCACAGTTCGGTTCGCAGGAATGATTGAGCATGTCACCGGGTTCGCGCTCCTCACCCGAAACCAGGTAGAGGTTCTCCTCGACCTGGATCGAGCGGGCCTGGCGATCCGCGGACATCGTGGACAGGACCTCACGGGTCACCACCCAACCGCCGAAGGCGACGACTAACTCGCCGCGATAGATGGGCTCCAACGTGAACGAGCCCCAACCCTTATCCCCAGCGGGGCGCGCCTGCGCCTTGGGGGTGAGCCAGTTGAAGTCCAATAAGACCGCCTTTCAAGGCCCCGAGTGTCCCGAGGAAGTGGACAAAGTCCACGAAGTGTGCCATATCGAGATGCCCGGCTGCTACCCCCATGCCACGATGTGGGGATGGCCGACGCCAGCATCGTCACACCCGACGGCAGTCCCATCCCGGAATCCCTCTCCCCGGAGCTCGCGGCCGAGGGAAATGGTCACGGAGCGATCACGGACCTGGTCCAGCAGCCGGCCAAGGTCATGCGCATCGGCACGATGATTCGCCAGCTCCTGGAGGAGGTGCGCTCGGCTCCGCTCGACGAGGCGGCCCGCAGCCGGATGCGCGAGATCCACACCCAGTCGATCAAGGAACTCGAGGCGGGGCTGGCGCCGGAGCTCATCGAGGAACTCGAGCGGCTCTCGCTCCCCTTCACCGACACCGCCGCCCCGAGCGACGCCGAACTCCGCATCGCCCAGGCGCAACTCGTCGGCTGGCTGGAGGGTCTGTTCCACGGGATCCAGGCCGCGATCTTCGCCCAGCAGGTGTCCGCGAAGGCGCAGATCGAGCAGATGCGGCAGAACGCACCGCAACTTCAGGCCGGTAACACCGGCCACTATCTCTAGGTGCGCAGCACCTAGGCTTGACCGGTGATCGACCCGGCCATCCTGCGCAGTGATCCTGAGCGCATCCGGGAATCCCAACGCCGACGTGGAGAGGACGTCACCCTCGTCGATCGACTCATCGACGCCGATCAGCGCGCGCGCCACGCACGTCAGCACTTCGATGAACTGCGCAATCAGCAGAAGTTCCTCGGCAAGGAGATCGGTCCGCTGCAGGGCCAGCTGAAGAAGGCCCCCGACGCCGACCGCGCGGCACTGCAGTCCCAGCTCGACGCGTTGATGGCGAAGGCCCAGACACTCGCCGACGAGGTCAAGGCCGCCGACGACACCGCCACCACCGCGCAGGAGCAGGCCGATTCACTCGCCCGCGAGATTTCCAATCTCGTCAACCTCGATTCACCCGTCGGTGGCGAGGAGGACTTCCGCGTCCTCGAGCATGTGGGCAGCCCCCGCGATTTCGCGGCGGAGGGATTCGCCCCCAAGGATCACCTGGAGCTCGGTGAAGCACTCGGCGCCATCGACACGGAGCGCGCTGCCAAGGTGTCTGGGTCACGATTCTTCTTCCTCACCGGTCCCGGTGCGGAGTTGGAATTCGCGTTGCTCAACCTTGCCCTCGACCATGCCCGACGTCATGGGCTCACGCCCGTGATCACCCCGGCGCTCGTGCTGCCCAGCGCGATGGATGGCACGGGTTTCCTCGGTCAGGCCGCGGAGAACGTCTACCGCATCGAATCCGATGACCTCTATCTCGTGGGCACCAGCGAAGTCCCGCTCGCCGCGATGCACTCCGACGAGATCATCGACGCTGCGGACCTCCCCCTGCGCTACGCGGGCTGGTCGAGTTGCTTCCGCCGCGAGGCCGGTTCCTACGGCAAGGACACCCGCGGCATCATCCGCGTGCACCAGTTCGACAAGGTCGAGATGTTCGTCTTCTGCGCACCCGAGGACGCCGAGGCCGAGCACGCGAACCTGCTCGCGTGGGAGCGGGAGTTCATCGACGCCCTGGAGATCCCCTACCGCGTCATCGACGTGGCCACCGGTGACCTGGGATCGAGCGCCGCGCGCAAGTTCGACATCGAGGCATGGATCCCCACCCAGGGCGCCTACCGCGAGGTCACCTCCACCTCGAACACCACCGAGTTCCAGGCCAGACGCCTGAAGATCCGCATGCGCGACGGTGACACCACCCGCCCGCTCGCCACCCTCAACGGGACGCTGTGCGCGATGCCGCGGATGATCGTCGCTCTCCTGGAGAACCATCAACAGGCCGATGGCACCGTGGCCATCCCACCAGCCCTACGCCCCTACCTGGGAGGTCGAACAACCCTGTGAACGCAGGAGCCAACGAAGAAACCAACGATCGTCAGTACGGCCGCCCCTACACACTCAACACGTCGTCGGATCACGGACTGCCTGATGTCCGCGACGGCCTGCCGATCGACTGGATGCCGCAACTGGTGGCCATCGATGTCGATGACACCCTCACCACGTGGCTGGGAGCCGTACGCCCGGAAGTGACCGAGGCGGTGCAGCGCGCCCAGGACGCGGGTGTGATCGTGACACTCGCCACCGGCCGCAGTGTCAGCACGACCGTTCCCGTGGCGCGCAGCGCGGGAATCAACGATCTGATCGTGTGCAGTAACGGTGCGATCCTCGCGAGCAGCGAGACGGAGAAGGTCGTGGAGGCCGTCACCTTCGACCCGCAACCCCTTGTCGAGCAGCTCATGGCACTCGTCCCCGACGCAGTGTTCGCTGTGGAAGATCTCCGCGGCGAGTTCCGCACCACCCACTACTTCGAAGCCGGTGCGCTCGGACTGTCCCTCGAGGTTGCCCCGCTGGAGGAGATCCTCGCCGAACCCGTCACCCGCCTCGTCGTGCGCAGCGAGGGTCATGCCGAACAGGGCTTCGCCGCCGTCGCCGGGAACCTTGGGTTCCACTCCGTCGTGTTCGGGGTTGCGGATGTGGCCTGGATGGACGTGGGACCCAAGGGTGTCAACAAGTCCACGATGCTGGCCGAACTCTGCGCCCGCCACGGCGTGGACCCAACGCGCACGGTTGCGATCGGCGACTACATCAACGACATCGAGATGCTCAAGTGGGCAGGGCTCGGCGTCGTGATGGGCCACGCACCGGACTCCGTGCGTCAGCACGCGAACGCGGTCACCGACCCGGAGCCCGGCATCGGTGTGGCTGCAGTACTCAACGCCATCGCCGACTCACGAACTTGACGAACCGCGCTCAGTTCACGTACAACTGCGCCATGCGCGATGACATGACCCAGATCGATCTCCCTATCGAGTTGCGAGATCGACTGAATGAGCGTGCAACGGACGCGGGACTCCTGCCCTGGGGCCTACTCCGGAAGTTGCACGATGACTACGAGTGGTCACTCAGGATGAATGAAGTGAAGCGCGCCATGCGAGATGCACCACCGGAGGAGTGGGCCGATTACATGGATGAGTTTCGCTCCATCCACGGCTCGTTTGAGGGTTCCGCCCCCGACTGAGGGCTCGAGAGGGCCACCCCTCCGCCGTCAGGTGGCGCTCATCCCGCGATCAAGCGCATCTTCGATCGCGTCCTGCCACGGGCGCATCATGGGGATGCCGAACTCCTCCCATCTCCTATGCCCCAGCACCGAATACGCGGGTCGCGGCGCAGGCCGCACGAACTGCGCACTCGTCACTGGGATCACTCGAGCGGGATCCGCACCGATGAGCCGGAAGATCTCCTGCGTGAACCCGAACCAGGACACCTGGCCCGCGTTGGTCGCATGGAAGGTGCCCGCCGGGGGCCGGGCATCGACGAGGAGTGCGATCTGAGCAGCGAGATCACGGGCGTAGGTGGGTTGACCCACCTGGTCATCGACGACGTCGATCGTCTCCCGCTCCCCTTCCAGGCGGAGCACCGTCTTGACGAAGTTCTGTCCGCGGTGACCGTAGAGCCAGGCGGTGCGCACGATGTAGTGCGTATCGGGCAGCGCATCGCGCACGGCTTCCTCGCCCACCAGTTTCGTTCGCCCATACGCTGATTGCGGATTCGGCGCAGCGTCCTCGTCGTAGGGGGACGTCGCACCGCCGGAGAAGACGTAGTCCGTCGAGATCTGCACCATCCACGCGTCGGTGGCAGCGCATGCGCGAGCCAGGCGGTCGGGTCCGATCCCATTGACCGCGAGTGCTGCAGCCTCCTGCTCCTCGGCGGCATCGACCGCAGTCCAGGCAGCGCAGTTGATCACCACGTCGGGTGGGAACTCCAGGAATGCCTGCGCGACCGAGTCCCGCGCAGTGATGTCGATGTCGGGGATGTCCAGGCCGCGCACCACGTCTCCGCGTGATGTGTAGAGGTCGACGAGCTCCGAGCCGAGTTGGCCGTTGCTGCCCGTGACCAGCACCCTCATGTCAGCAGAGCCTCAACGCGTGACCGTGATCGCGGCACGCTCCTTGAGCGGGCGCCACCAGTCCTCGTTGGTCCGGTACCACTCCACGGTCTCGGCGAGTCCCTCGTCGAAGGAGTGCTGCGGCGCGTACCCCATGGCGCGCAACCGGGAGTCATCGACGGAGTAGCGGCGATCGTGACCCTTGCGGTCTTCCACCGGCTGCACCATGGACCAGTCGGCACCCATGGCGGCCAACACCCGCTCGGTGAGCTCGCGGTTGTTCAACTCGAGGCCGCCACCGATGTTGTAGGACTGGCCGGGCTCACCCTTCGAGATCACGAGCGCGATCCCACGGCAGTGGTCATCAACGTGCAGCCAATCGCGGACATTGAGCCCATCGCCGTAGAGCGGCACCTTCTTCCCGTCGATCAGGTTGGTGACGAAGAGCGGGATCACCTTCTCCGGGAACTGGTGTGGGCCGTAGTTATTCGAGCACCGGGTCGAGGACACGTTCAACCCGTAGGTGACGTTGTAGGCGCGCACCAGCATCTCGGCCGCCGCCTTGGCCGCCGAGTAGGGAGAGTTGGGCTTGAGCGGCTCGTCCTCCGTCCAGGAACCCTCGTCGATCGACCCGTACACCTCGTCGGTACCGATGTGCACGGTGCGCGGGATTCCGTGCCGTACGCACGCGTCGAGGATGGTCTGCGTGCCCACCACGTTGGTCACCACGAAGTCCTGCGGGCCGTGGATCGAGCGATCCACATGGGTCTCTGCGGCGAAGTTCACCACCACGTCGTGCCCGGGGAGAACGTCATCCAGGAGGTCCCCGTCGCAGATGTCACCGCGGATGAAGGTGAAGCGGGGATCCCCCGATACCGACGCCAGATTCTCCAGGTTGCCGGCGTAGGTCAGCTTGTCGTACACGGTGACACCGGTGGGCTTTACGCCGTATGCACCCGCGAGGAGTTCCCGCACGAAGTGCGAACCGATGAAGCCCGCCGCACCGGTGACGAAGTAGCGCATCAGCCGTTCTCCTTGAGTTTGCGCAGCCACTCCTGCGCCTCGGCGAAGTCCGCATCCGTCACACCGGTGCGCAGGACGGGG
The DNA here is from genome assembly GCA_046091195.1 of Actinomycetota bacterium. Lineage (GTDB taxonomy): Bacteria > Actinomycetota > Actinomycetes > S36-B12 > S36-B12 > VGCC01. The sequence goes on along the minus strand of JBJTBD010000068.1, from coordinate 4,491 downwards.
GTCTTGCCATCATGCCGCGGATAGGAACCGAGGAAGCGCACGTCCAAGCACACCCGGTGCAGGCCCATGAGCGCCTCCGATACGCGCGCGTCCGCGACGTGCCCCTCGATGTCCACGCTGAAGTAGTAATCCCCGAGTTGTTTGCGGGTGGGGCGCGACTCGATGCGGGTCATGTTGACCCCTCGAATCGCAAACTCGGTGAGGATCGCAAGCAGCGCCCCCGGCTGGTCCTGGTGAATGAACAGGCTCAGCGTGGTCTTGTCCGCTCCGGTGGGCGCGGGGAGCGACCCGGGCAGTTGCACCACGACGAATCTGGTGAATGCATCGGCGGTGTCACCGATCTCATCGGCCAGCACCTCGAGCCCGTAGATGTCCGCCGCCAGGTTCTGCGCGATGGCGGCGTCGAAGGGCGCCGATCCATCGGCGATCGCTGCGGCAGCGGCGGCCGTGGACATCGACGGGATGACAGTGGCGTACGGGAGGTTCGCCTCCAACCAGCGGCGTACCTGTGCTTGCGCATGCGGATGCGTGGCGATGCGCTTCACGTCGGAAAGGATCGTTCCCGCACGCGCCATCAGGGCGAACTGCACGGGCAGGACGACCTCGTCGACGATCACCAACCGCTTGCCGTTCGCGAGTTCATCGAGGGTGACGGAGACCGAACCCTCCACGGAGTTCTCGATCGGCACGAGGGCACGGTCGACCTCCCCGGCACGCGCTGCGTCGAGGGCAGCCTGCACCGATGTGGCCGGCACCATGGCCGGGGAGTCCGAGGCATCGATACCGAGGTAGGCGCGCGTGGCGGCGTCCGCGAAAGAACCGCGTGGGCCGAGATAGGCGATGGTCATGCTGCGCCTCCCTGCACCTCGCGTGCGCGCGGTAGATCACCGCGCGCGGTGGCGATCGCCTGCTGTTCCTCCGGTGAGAGGTCGATATCGCTACTCCCCGCCCGCACACCCTTGAGATACGTGCGTGTCTCAGTGCGACCGTGGATCGACGTGATCATCAGGCCGTCGCCAGCATCGTCGAGGAGGGCCGCCGAGAAGGAGAAGCGCCCACCCATGTCACCGAAGGCGTCGTACCGGACGACGGCCACGTGGCGAAGCGCGGCGGCGAGATCACGCCGTGTTGCCTGCAACTCCCGCTGCGTCGCCACCACCTCGTCGGACAGATCCGCGATCTCCTCGCGCGTACGGGCGATCACGTCGACCATGGATTCCCGGCCTTCATGGACGGACAGGAGGTCATAGGAGCGCCGAAGTCGATACACCGAGAAGAGGGCGACCGCGGCGAACACGACCCCAACCACCCCGACACCGATCCCGATGAGCGCGACGATCATCGCCGATTGCGCGTCCAGGATCACCCGACAAGCGTAGTCGGGACCACGCCTCCGGAATCCTCACGGAACTCCCCTGCTACAGCCCCCCATCGTCGTGGCAGAGTTCCCCCGTGGGAGTCGTGCAGGACCTGGGTCTGGAGCTGTTCTCCCGATCCTCGGCAATGATCCTGGGACTGCTCCTCTTCATCGCCACCACCACCAGCCTGCTGCGTACCGCGGTGGTCCCGCGCGCATTGCACTCGGGAATCTCCCAGGGGGTAGCGACCGGGGTGCGCGGAATCTTCTGGGGTGTTGCCCGCTTGCGCAAGGACTACGTGAAGCGCGACGGCATCCTGGCCTGGACCGGTCCGATGATCATCGTCGCCTGGCTCCTCTCGTGGCTGTTCCTCTACGTCATCGCCTACGGACTCTGGATCTACGGCCTGCACGGAGGAAAAGACCTCTGGCAGGCCATGCAGCAATCAGGATCGAGCCTGTTCACCCTGGGCTTCGCGGCACCGCAGTCGGCGGACTCGACGATCATCGACTTCCTGGCAGCGGCCACCGGTCCGATCGTGATCGCTCTCCTCATCGGTTTCCTGCCAACGATCTACGGCTCCTACATAGACCGGGAGGTCGAGGTCACGATTCACGGCTCGTTCGCCGGCCAGCCCGCATGGGGGCCGGAGTTGCTCGCGCGGATCGCGATGACCAACCAGATCGATCGACTCCCCGACTTATATGAAACCTGGGGTCGATGGGCGGCGCAGATACGCCTGACGCACGTGACCTATCCCGTGCTGATCTTCGTCCGTTCGCCCCGCGCAACTCGGAATTGGCTCGTGTCCCTGTTGTCCACCCTCGACGCTGCGTCCCTGCAACTCGCGGTGAACCGCACCCTTCCACGAGCGCAGGCGATCTCCGCACTCATGGCGGGTTCACAAACCCTCGAAGTGCTCTACGCCACGCTCTTCTCTCGAGCACCACTGCGTTCACGTTTGCGCTTCCGTGGGTTGATGATCAGTCGCCCGTCGGCACGGCCCTTCGGCTCCAGCGAAGTTCCGGGAGTGACGCGCAAGATGGTGGCGGTCGAGATCGCATCGGCGAGTGACACGGCCGAGGGGCTGCCCACCTCGATAGTCGAGAACCTGGAGAAGCAGGAGAGTAAGCCCATTGACCTCACGCGCGAGGATTTCGACCACGCTGTCGCGGTGCTCAAGGACGCTGGATTCCCCGTTGAGGTGGAGGGCGATGAAGCCTGGCAGCAGTTCCAGATCGCCCGAAGCCGCTATGAGTACACCGCCTACATGATCTGCAAGGCGATCGATGCGGTCCCCGCGCCATGGTCGGGCCCGCGGAAGATCCCCACACCGATCATCTGGCCAACACTCGCCACGAACGTCATGCCGAATGTCCCGGGGCACTTCGCCGATGACCCGCCCCCGAGCGCATGACGGTTGATCTCCTCACCTCACTCACCACGTTCGCGCTGATCTTCCCGGCCGAGCTGCCGGACAATACGTTCATCGCAACCCTGGTGCTGGCGACCCGCTTTCCGCGACGCGCGGTGTGGATCGGCGTGGCGGCCGCATTCGCCGTGCAATCCGCAATCGCAGTCCTCGCCGGTGGGCTGCTCTCCCTCGCCCCCGAGCGCCTCGTGCTCGGCATCACGTTCCTGCTCTTCGCTGCAGGCGCGGTGATCATGGCCCGTGGGGGACTGAAATCCCGATCCGTGGAGCAACGGATGGAGGCGGACGAGGTCGACGAGCTCGAGCGATCGGAACGCATCAACGAGATTCCCGCGCAACCACGGTTCTGGCTCGTGGTCACCACAAGCTTCGGGGTGCTGTTTGCCGCGGAGTGGGGGGATCTCAGTCAGATCCTCACCGCGGGGCTCGCCGCGCGCACCGCGTCACCGATCAGCGTCTTCCTGGGTTCCTGGGTCGCACTCATCACCGTCGCAGCGCTCGCCTGCCTGCTCGGCGGGTTCCTGCGTGACCGTTTCCCGATCTGGCGGATCAAGTTGGTGTCCGCGGTGATCCTGACTGGTCTCGCAGTGTGGACGTTGATCGAATTCATCAACGCGTGAGGAACTCAGCGCAGGGTCACCTGACGCGTGGTCAACCCGGCGCGTGCGCGCCGCTCCACGTCCGTCAACGGCGCCGACGCCGCCAACGCTTCCGCAAGGCGAGCACCGAAGGCCTCTGCGGGTTGCTCCGTGGCGGAGGCACCCATGCCCAATGGCAGGTCCCAGACCGGAACAACGAGCCCTTGGGCACGGAACATGCCCACCAGTCGAGTGTCGGGTCCCAGGGAGGATGCGTCGGCCGCGTGCAACCGCGCGAGCGCGTCGAGCAACTTCTCCTCCGGGTGGGGCATGATCCAACGCAGATGCTCCTTCTCCCCCATCCGCGTCCAGTAGGCCGCGTCCACACCCGTTAACCGCACGGTGGGGTGCGCGTATTCCTTCGCGCGCTCCAAGGACTCTTGCACGTCGTCGGACACCGAATCCGAGTCGATCCAGAACGCGAAGTCCTCGTGCACGTCGATCTGCAGCGTCGTGCCCGTCTCGACCAGGTCCTGCAGTTGCGGGGTATCGGAACCCACGCGCTCCAGCGGCAGCGGATTGCCGGCTTCGGTCTCCAGGGCGCGCATCAACACATCGGCGAGATCGCGGGAAGCATCACCCGAACCCACGGTGACCTGCAGGCCGAGCAAGATGTCGCCGTTCTCCCGCACCAGTCCAGGCCATGCCAACGGCAAGACCGTGGCCAGCGTCACCGTGCGCCCACCCGCGGCCTTCTTCAACGTCAACGTCGTGGTTGCCGAGGGCACCAGTTCGCGCATCGCGACGATGTCGCATTCGGAGGCGAAACCCTCGAACGGGCGCGCGGGGACGGTCACCGCACGGGAGGAGTCCTTGCCATGGCAGGCCTTGTAGCGGCGCCCCGATCCGCACGGGCACGGCTCCCGCATCCCGACGACGGGGACATCCCCCTCGACGACGGTGTCCGTGCGCTTCCCCTTCCTACCCATGACGGAGGAACCTACCGTCCGAGCCAGGCCAGGATCTGCGCTGGCGTGTTGGTGATGATCACGTCGACGCCGAGTTCCCGGCACAACTCGAAGTCATCACGTTCATCCACCACCCACACATGCACCTGTCCCCC
>JBJTBD010000067.1:0-11410 GCA_046091195.1 Actinomycetota bacterium | reverse complement strand
TCTCGCTGGTTGTGAAGCCTGGTGACGCTTCGCTCGCTGGGATGCAGCCCGTGGTCGTCGAGATGCACACCGCCTCAGGGCTTATCGACGAGATCCCGCACGGCATTGCTCTCGACGACGCGCAGCAACAGGTTCTCGCCTACGTGCGCGAACGCGTGCCCGACGCGCGTAAGGCCCCCCTTGCCGGATCGAGTGTCTACGTGGATCGGATGTTTCTCTCCGCGTACATGCCCGAACTCGATGTCCACTGCCACTACCGGCTCATCGATGTCTCGAGCGTCAAGGAACTCGCCAAACGGTGGTTCCCGAGGGTCTACTTCAACGCGCCAGCCAAGACCGGCAATCATCGAGCGCTCGCCGACATCCGGGAATCGATCGCAGAACTTCGTTACTACCGCGACGCCATCATGGTTCCCCCACCCGGACCGGACGCCACCACGGCGAAGGCGATCGGGGAATCACACGTCGTGCAACACCCATCCTGAGGTCCGATATCCTCAGGGTCCCGCTCCGGCGGGTGATGGTTCCCAAGGAACCATGGTGGGTGTAGCTCAGCTGGTAGAGCACCTGGTTGTGGTCCAGGACGTCGCGGGTTCGAGTCCCGTCACTCACCCCACGGTGTCACAGTGACGTGAGTGCGGGCACCACGTGCGCTCCGAGGTCCCGGATGAACCGGACGGGGTCATCCGTGGGCATCACCCGCACCTCGACGATCCCCACGTCGGCGTAGGCCTTCATCTGCTCGACGAAGCCGGCAGCGTCGGCAGAGGACCCCACCTGCAGGGGCCCGACCCACAGGATCGTCTTCCGAATGTGGTCGAAAGAGGGTCCCTCGTCCGCGCAATGCCGGTCCAGGACGTCCAGCTTGGCTTTCAACTCCTCAGCACTGGTATCGGGGCCGGCGAAGAAATTGCAGGCATCCGCGTAGCGGGCCACAAGTCGCAGGGTTTTGCGCTCGCCGGAACCACCGATCATGATCTGTGGATGCGGCGTGGCGAGGGGCCGCGGGGAGCAGATGGTCTCAGCGAGTTGGTAGTAGGTGCCTTCGTAGGGACCGTCGTCGTCGCTCCACATCTGCAGGATGATCTGCAACGCCTCTTCGAGCCGGGTGAAGCGCTCCGAAAGCGACGGGAAGAAAACACCGAGCCCGACGTGCTCTCTCTCGTACCAGGCCGCACCGATGCCGAGCATGGAACGCCCACCGGAGAGCACGTCCAGAGTGGTCATGATCTTCGCCAACAGCCCCGGGTATCGGTAGGTCACGCCAGTCACGAGTGCTTGGAGTTCGATCGTCGAGGTCTCGGCGGCGAGGAACCCCAGTGTCGTGTACGCCTCGTGCATCGGCGCCTCGGCGTCACCGCGCCCCATGCCCTCCATCTGGAAGTAGTGATCCATCACGGAGAGGTTGTCCAGGCCAGATTCCTCAGCCGCCCGAAAGGCTGGCGTGACCGTCACGGCACCTCGACCACGTTCGATCGATGACGTCCTCCGCCCCGATGACGTCATCGTGTCGGTGTGTGACGCGGTGAACGAGGAACTGCCCGACCTCGCTCACCCACGGATCCACTGGTCAATTCCCGATCCCGCGTCCGTGGGCACCGACGCGGCGTTCACGGCGACCGTCGTGGAACTCCGTGACCGGGTTTCGAATCTTGCTCCCCGAATTTCCCTTCGCACACGCTCACGAAAGGCGCCCGCATGACGACCATCCAGCGCGACGATATTCCGACTGTTCACCTCCTCACCCTGCGTTCCTCGTCGCTCCTCCTGCAGAAGAACTTCGAGGGTGTCTTCAGCGCGGAGACGATCGAGCGGTTTCTCATCACCTCGTACGACGAGATCTCAGGACGACTCACCAACGACGAGTCCCTGGCACTGTTTGCCGAGCGCTTTGCCCGCGAACGACTCACCGCACTCGCGCGAGTCGAGGGCAAGGACGACGATGGACGGCCGACGGTCCTGTTCCTCTGCACCCACAATGCGGGTCGCTCGCAGATGGCCCTGGGATTCTTCAAGGCCTATGCAGGTGATCGGGCGATCGCCTGGTCGGGTGGGTCCGAACCAGGAATCTCGGTCAATCCGGCAGCGGTGGCGGCGATGGCGGAAAAAGGCATCGACATCTCCCAGGAATTCCCCCAGCCGTGGACCGACGAGATCGTGCGCGCGGCGGACGTGGTCGTCAGCATGGGCTGCGGCGATGCCTGCCCGATCTTCCCGGGGAAGCGCTATGTGGACTGGCCGGTGTCCGATCCCGCGGGCATGGGTGTCGACGATGTACGGCCCATCCGTGATGAGGTCGAAGAGCGCGTCCGCACACTCCTCGCCGAACTCGACGTGCCCGTAAGGCGCTAGTTCACACTTCAGCGTCGACCGCGTCGGCGAACGCCTGCATTGACGTGAACGTCCAGTCGGGTGTGACGGATTCCGATGGAGCCGGAGTAGCGCCCCATCCGGGATTGTTGTGCCGCCTGTTGATCCAGACAGTGGGCAGCCAGAGGGACTTGGCGGGGACGTGATCGTGGAACAGGCTCTGCGCAACGTGCAGGAGTCCACTCTTCTGGATGCCGAGTCGATCAACCTCGTCGAGAAGTGCATGGAAATTGCGTATGGATGGCTTGAAGGATCCGATGTCCTGCGCGGTGAGAATGCTGGTGAACGTCACCTTCAGGTGCTTGTTGGATCCGGCGAAGGACGCCCGGTCGATATTCGACAGGATGATCAAGGCGTAGCGCTTGGACAGTCTCCCCAACGCCTCGGCGGAATCGGGAAAGGCCGGCCACTGCGGCACCGACATTGCGAGCTCCTCCGCCTCGTCGTCGGACACGGGGATGCCGAGCTGCGCACCGAGGCCCCGAAAAGCTCGAGCCAGGATCCGGGGATAGAGGTCGCTGGGGTGTTCTTCCTCCGCATGGGCTTCGTGGCTGGAATACGCGGTGAGGAGTTCCTCGCGGGACATGGACCGGCCATGGGATGCGGCCCACGGTTCCAGGACCGCGGCGATCCCGGTCTCCCAATCGATCAATGTGCCGTAGCAGTCGAAACTCAGGGCCTGGAAGTCGCGGAGGTGCACGGCGGTCACTGTAGGGCGCGATCCTCGCGAGCGAGTGCAACCGCAGTGAGCGCCTCGCTGATCGCACCGGACGCGGCGAACGCCGCCATCCCCCACCCGCGCGCGGGTGAAACGCGACCGGCGATCGCTGCCGCGGCGAACGCGACGGTGTCGCTTCCGTCGCTGATCGCCTGCGCGGCGACCCAGGGGGCCGTGGACTGACCGCGCCGCCAGGCCACCAGGGTGCCCAGCCCGATGGCGATCTCCCGCGCACCCAGGAGCCGCCCCACCGGTGCGGTCTGCCCGGGGTCGGTGGCACCGAGGGCGCGGCCGATGCCGGCCGGGTTGATGAGCAGTCCTGCCCCGATGACGATCCGGGTGAGGCCGAGGGCGGGAACGACGACGGGTGGGATCACCCCGCCATCCTGTCACCAGTTGCCCCGGAGATAGTTGAACGCTAAACTACAAGGGTTGAAAGGAGCACCATGCCCGCCGTCACCGCAGACACCATGACCCTCCCGCGCCTCGAGGCGCGTCCCGACGCACGCATGCGCACGGTGAAGACCGTGATCAGCGCGCCCCAGGGGTTCGAGGGCGAGGGCTTCCCAGTGCGCCGCGCCTTCGCCGGGATCACCCCGCAGGACCTCGACCCGTTCATTCACATGGACCAGATGGGCGAGGTCGAATACGCACCGGGGGAACCGAAGGGCACCCCGTGGCACCCGCACCGCGGCTTCGAGACCTTCACGTACTTAATCGACGGGCAGTTCCTGCACCAGGACTCGCACGGGGGTGGCGGGACGATCTTCGAAGGAGGCACCCAGTACATGACCGCCGGCGACGGCATCCTGCACATCGAGACGCCACCGGAGCACTTGGTGGAGTCTGGCGGGATGTTCCACGGCGTGCAGTTGTGGATCAACCTGCCCAAGGAGAAGAAGCGCATCGCACCGCAGTACCAGGACCTGCAGGGATTGGACTCCGCGATGGTGACGAGCACCGACGGTGGTGCGTTCGTACGCATCCTCGCCGGCGAGGTGGGCGGACACCAGGGCCCGGGGATCTCACACACTCCCTTGACCATCACGCACATCACACTCGCCCCCGGCGCGCAGGTGGACATCCCCTGGCGGTCAAACTTCAACGCACTCGCCTACGTCCTCTCGGGATTCGGCGCCATCGGCGCAGACCGGCACCCGATCGCCACCGGCCAGACCGCGGTGCTCGTCAACGGCGACACGATCCGGGTCACCGCGGCACCCGGTCAGGAGACCCGCTCCCCCAATCTGGAGCTCTTCCTCATCGGTGGTGTGCCGCTGCGCGAGCCCGTATTCCAGTACGGACCGTTCGTGATGTGCACGCGCGCGGAGGTGGTGGAGGCGTTCGAGGACTTCCAGGCAGGTCGCTTCGGGCAGATCCCGATGAACGCGATCCAGCCCCATCGTCCGAAGGGCAGTGCGTAACAACCTGGGAGATACTCGGGTGTGCGCACGGACCCCAGGACACCCCACCCCTCACGGTTGGCTCCCGAGCATGCGCACTTCGACGTCATCATGGATGCTCACGCGCGAGCGTGCGCGGACGGAAGCCCGGGATACCTAGACCCGATCACCGGACTTTTCACGATGACCGCCGACTACCACCTCCAGCGCGGTACGTGCTGTGACAACGGATGCCGCCACTGCCCGTACCTGGAAACCGCATGAGGTTTCGCATCGCGGCCGCGGTGGTCGCACTGGGTTTCGTGTTCACCACCGCGAGCGCGCACGCCGCCCCGGCACCCACAGCCGTCGGGTCGTGGTCGATGGTCCCGATGTCGAAGGACACCGACGGCGACGGCTTCATCGATGGTGACGGGGGTGTTCCCACACGGGGCGCGCTCAGTGCAGCGCCGTCGCCCGTGTTCGTCGGTGCGGACAACTTCGTCGCCCAACCCCACGAGCGCCTGATCAATGGGGTCCTCTCCTGGCACCTGAATCCCCGCGGGTACCCGGTCCGGCTGGACGCGTGCTCGTCCTCGGGGGACAGCTATTTCTGGCGCGTCCTCAGCGGGCCCCAGGTGGTGACGACCACGAAGGCCAAACCGCTCACGCGCAAAAAGTGCGCGACCACGGTGATGCTTCCCGAGGGTCGCTACCGCCTCGAATTGCAGGTGCGCTCGGGTTCCTCGAAGGACACCGCGAAACTCACCGCGAACGTGGACAACATCCTGTTCGTCGCGATGGGCGACTCCTACGCCTCGGGTGAAGGGAACCCGCGGAATGTGGACGCGTTCCTCGCGCAGGGCGGCGCCGGGTTCACGCCCTATTGGGACTCCGATGACTGCAACCGCAGCGCGCACGGAGCCCCCGCGCAGGCCGCCCTGCGTCTCGAGGACTCATCGCCGAAGACATCCGTGACGCTCGTCTACGTGGCGTGCAGCGGGGCCACCGTGCCCGCGGGGATTCTCGGTGCGCAGCGGGCGAATGGACAGACCGCGAGCCAGGTCGAACAGGTCGCCGGGATCATCGGCGACCGCACCATCGACGTACTGACCCTGTCGATCGGTGGGAACGACGTTGGATTCACCTCGATCCTGTCCGCGTGCGCACTGGCGCGGAACTGTCCGCTGGCGAAGGCACCCTTCGGATCGCTGGCAACCTTCCCCACCGTCCAGGACGGCGTGCAGACCCGCACCGCCGGACTCCCCGCGGCCTTCGACCGCATCGCGCGGTGTTTCGCCGGGCCCGCGTGCGTGCTGGCCGATGGACGCAGCGTGCCGCCGTTGAAGATTGCCAACGCAGGACGCGTGCTGCCCACCCTGTATCCCGACATCACCCGCAGTGCTGCGGGCGCACCCTGCACCTACCTGACGATCACGGACACGGACTTCGCGTGGGCCCGCGACACGATGCTGACCCCCTCGACCCAGAACCCCTTCCCCTACCGCACCACGCAGGGCACCACCGTGAATCTGGCGACCAACGCCGGAACACTCAACGGGACCCTGCTCACCACGAACCGTCTGGGCTGGTCCCCCGCTGTCGGCACCTGGGGTGCCTCCGGTGAGTCGACGGTGGGACGCGGGGTGTGTGCCGGCGCAGACGCATGGTTCTTCGGGGTCACCGGGCTCGTCGGGTTCACCAGCGGCTCCTTCCATCCCAATCCCCTCGGACTGCAGGCCATGGGCAAGCAGATCGCGGCCGCCGTCGCGGGTGTGTTGGGCACCCGCCTTCGCTAACGTCCCGCCATGCGTGTCGGTCTCCTCGCCTACGGTGCCATCGGGCACGAGCACAACTTGGCCATCCAGAGTGTCCCCGGCTGGAAACTGACGGCTGTGTGCGACGTCAACCCCGAGCGCGTCTCAGCGGCGCAGGAACTCGCCCCCGACGCAGTCGCCTTCAGTGACGCGACGCAGATGCTGGATTCGGGACTCGTCGACATCGTCGTGATCTCGACCCCGCCGAACACGCACTTCGAATGGGCCCGCGCCACGCTCGAACGCGGGATCCACGTGGTCCTGGAGAAGCCGATGGCCCTCACCGCCGCGCAGTGCGACGAGGTGCTTCGAATCGCGCGGGACAAAGACCTGACCCTCGTCGTCTATCAGAACCGTCGATTCGATCCCGACTACGTCACGATGCGACGACTCATTCGCGAGGGTGCGATCGGCGAGGTGTTCACATACGAGGGCTTCGTCGGTGGTTACTCGCGCCCCTGTGACTACTGGCACTCCGACGCAGACGTCTCCGGTGGAGCGATCTTCGACTGGGGTTCGCATTACATCGACCAGATCCTGGATCTGTTCGGCACCGACGTGGCGCACGTGACGGGCATCAACCACAAGCGCCAGTGGCTCCACACGACGAACGCCGACCACGCCGAAGTGACGATCACGTTCACCGACGGCCGACAGGCGCGGTTCATCAACTCCGACCTGGCGGCCGCCCGCAGACCGAAGTTCTACGCGCTGGGCACCGAGGGCGCGATCGTCGGTGACTGGGATCCCCAGGCGGAGCCCGCAGTGGCCGACCTCCCGGCCCTCATCTCCCTGCACATTCCCGGCTCCGCGCCTCGCGCGATCGTTCTCGACGCGGTTTCCCCCTTCACCTTCCACTGGGAACTCGCCGCGTTCCTGGCCACCGGGTCAGCGATGCAGGTGCTGCCGGTCCACTCACGCAATGTCGTGGCGGTGATGGAGGCCGCGGAGCAGTCCGCGGCGAGCGGAAGCACCCCCGTCGTCCCGGAGCTGACCCGATGACCGTGAGGTGGGGTGTCCTCGGGGCCGGTTGGCTGGTAACCCAGGCCACCGCCGCCGCGATCCACAACGCAGAAGGTGCAACCCTCTACGCCACGGGTGCACGGGACATCGATCGCGCGCGCGCAACCGAGCCCGTGGTGGCCTACGACTCCTACCAGGCCGTCGTCGAGGACCCCGACGTCGACGCCGTCTACATCTGTCTTTCCAACGACGCGCACCTGCCGTGGATCGAGGCGTCCATCGCTGCCGGCAAGTATGTGCTCTGCGAGAAGCCGATGGTGCTCACCGCCGAGCAGGCGGCGTACGCCTTCTCCCTCGCCGACGCAGCCGGTGTCCACCTCGTCGAGGCGACCTGGTCCCGGTGGCATCCGCGGATGCGCCGGATCGTCGACCTGGCAACCTCCGGAGCCCTCGGCCCCGTCGAGAACTACCTCGCAACCTTCACCTTCCAGGGCGTCACCCCGGGCAACTACCGCCTCTCTCTCCAGCACGGTGGCGGAGCCCTCTACGACGTCGGCATCTATCCCTTGCATGGGCTCGTCGCCTGCCTCCCCGACGTCGAGGACTTCACCGTCGTGGATGTGGAGCGTGAGATGGGCGGTGAGGGAGTCGACCTGACCACCCAGGCCACCCTGAGTTGGAGTGGAGAAACCCGGGCCGCCATCGCCGGCTCCTTCAACCTCCCGGCATCCCAGCGACTCACCGTCCGCGGTCCCGCCGGAGAGGCGCGCGTCACCGACGATCAGGCATTCGCCACCTGGCGCGCGGCAACATCGCTCTGGGTCGATGGCCACATCGAGGAGTTCCCACAGGTCGACGCCTACCAGATCATGTTCGAGGAGATGAGCAACCGCATCTCCGGTGGAGACGGCTGGCTGCTCCCTGCCCGAGACTCGATCCGGGTCGCCCGCGCCGTGGACTCGCTCCTTTGGTAACTTTCTACTCCTCGCGCCGCTAGCTCAACTGGCAGAGCAGCTGACTCTTAATCAGCGGGTTGTAGGTTCAAGTCCTACGCGGCGTACTTACTTCCCCTTCACGCCTTCCTCAGGGAAGTGGCGTTATGGAACATGATGGGCGAATCGCCACCCGAATTCGGTCATCGCTCCGCAAAGGGGCCCTCACCGAAGCGACCTACGTGAACTGCTTGGCCATCCAGGCTTGCGCATCACTCACGCAGCTCGTCGGCAAGCTGAAGTGATCATCGTTGGGATACTCCTTCACGGAGATCTCACCACCGAGGGCCTGGATACCCGCGATGTAGGCCTGCTGAAAGGGCACGGGCACCACGGTGCCGCCGTCGAGTGTGTCGGAGCACACAAACACTGGGCAAGCTGGCTTGTTCGCCATGGCCGAACCCGCGAACATCGCGTTCGATCAGGATGCCCACAGCCACGATCATCGCGATCGCGCCGAGGATCAACGCCATGTCGCCGAGGCTGCGACCGACATCGAGCATCTGACCCAAACCTGGACCGAGCGCCGGCGATACGGCGATCAACTCCGCGGCCATCAAGGATCGCCAGGCGAATGCCCAGCCCTGTTCGAGTCCCGCGAGATATCCGGGCCAGGCCGCATCGGAATGCCGGATTCATGGCGCGTCGCGACCAACTACTCGACGGTGACGACGGGCTCGCGGGTGCCGCGGTCCCGGTCTTCGGGGAGCAGATGTGGAACTACTACATCCGCAGCTACCCCGATCTGGTGCGCGCGCACTATCCCGACTCCGTCTGAGGGCTCCTCACGAACAGGAATCAGCGGGGGAAGGCCGCTGCCACTCCACCGTCTACCGCAAGAACCGTTCCCGTGGTTCGTGACGATTGATCGGAGAGCAGGAATGCGACGGACGCCGCGACATCCGATGTGGTGACGTGCTTGTGCAGGATGTTGCGCGAGGCGTAGAAGTCCTCGAGCTCCTCTGGCTTGATGCCGTGGGCCGCCGCGCGCTCCTCGCGCAGGCCGTCATCCCACAGCCTCGAGTTGTCGAAGACCGCGTCGGGATTCACCGCATTGGAACGGATCCCGTGTTTCCCACCCTCGAGGGCAGCGATGCGCATGAGTTGCACCATCCCGGCTTTGGACACGGAGTATGCGCCGAAACCGGCCCCGGGTCCGAAGGCGTTCTTGCTGGCGACATACACGAGTGATCCCCCGATGCCCTGCGTCTGCAGTGCCTTCATGGCTTCGCGCGTCAGAAGGAATGCGCTCGTAAGGTTGATCCGGAGCGCTGCGTTCCACTGGTCCACGGTCAACTCGGTCACCGTGCCGGTGACGCCGATTCCGGCATTGGGCACCACCCCGTCGAGCCCACCGAACTCCCGCACCGCGGTGGCCACAGTCCGCGCCACGACGCCCTCATCGGTCTGATCACCGGGGACGAGCGCCGGGGCTGGTCCACCGGCATCGACGATGTGCGTGGCAACTCCTTCGAGGCCCTCGGCATCCAGGTCGGCGAGCACCAGGGAAGCCCCGAGCGAGGCCAGGTGGGTCGCGATCCCACGACCGATGCCCGACGCTGCACCGGTGATGATGGCGACGTAGCCGGCGAAGGGCTGTGGCGGTGGCTTCAGGGTGAGCTTGTACAACTCCATGGGCCAATAATCGAAGCGGAAAGTCTCGACCTCGGTGAGCGATGAGGGTGGCCCGAAGAAATCCTGGATCGTGGCTGCGACGGTGTGCGTGTGGAGCGCGATGTCGGCAGCGACTTTCGCGTCTGCCGCTGTGGTCCCCGTGGTGAGCGCCCCCAGTCCTGGCACGAGCGCGACGCGCGGCATCGGGTCATGAGCCTGGAAACTCTCGGGCATATGCGCGTCATTCCTGGCGACGTAGGCGCGATAGGAATCCGAGTAGTGATCAACACTCGTCGCGGCGCTGTCAGCCGACTCCACGACGACGGAGAGCGGCTTGATGCGCAGCATGTGGTCCGCACTGGATACACCTGCGGCAACGATGCGCTCGAGGTGCGGATGATCCGCCACGTCTCGGAGCCGGTCATCCAGGCGCACCACACGCCGTCCCGTGGCAGAGACCGCGCCCCGGAAATGGAGCAGCAGGCGTTGCACTTCGTCATCGGGCATGTCTTCGTGGCGGGGGCAGGTCCCGGTGCCACACGGTGCGCGGCGACGAACTGCTCCGCCCTGTCCACGGTGCTCCGCGTGTGCTCCCAGCATGCGTCGGAGGTCTCTCCCCAGGTGATCAGGCCGTGGTGGGCGAGGACCACACCGTCATACTCAGCGAGTTCGCCCACGATCTTGCTCAATTCGAAGCCGGGCCGCAGCCACTCGACGTAGGCGAAGCGCTCCCCCAGTGCCTCCCGGGTGATTCTCGGTCCTTCCGCGTGGTTGGTCAGCGCACAGATGGCGTCAGCGTGGACGTGATCGCTGTGGGTGAAGGGCAGAAATGCGTGCAGCAGCGTCTCGATCGATGGTCGGCGTGACCCGGGGTCGAGGAGTGCGCGCGTGACGAGGTCCGTCATCTCCTCATCGGATAGCTCCCCGATGTTCCGCAGTGCGAGGAGTTCCTCGAGTCGTAGTCCGGGATAGTCCTCCGGGGTCGACCCGCGCATGTCCGCGCCTGAGCCCTTGACCCACATCACGCGTTGGGCGCGTCCCAGATGATCGGTGACATCGCCCTTGGCTGACGTGTTACCTCCGCCGTAGACCACCAGGGACTGATCGTCACCGATTCGCCGAGACCGTTCGACGAGTTCCGCGAGGGGTGTGGGGAGAGAGGTAGGGGGCATGTGTCAGCACCGCGACCATTCGGCACAGTCCCGGATGGCGTCTCTCACGATCGCTCCTTGAACATGGGCGCCCGGCATACGCAGGCCGGTAGTTGCTGAACGGATCATGAACAAGCATATCCACGGAAACCACCACCTCGGAGCGAAGTGAAATCCTGGCTACTGTTGCGCGACGGGGAACATTCCGACCGGCTCGTAGCGAGGAGACACGATGACCGTTGAGTCACGCGGTGTCTCGCTACGCGAGGCCGCGAAGGTGTGGGGGTACGTCGGACTCAACAGCTTCGGTGGGCCCGCGGGACAGATCGCGTTGATGCACCGTGAGCTCGTAGAGCAACGGCGGTGGCTCAGTGAGCGCAGGTTTCTCCACGCCCTGAACTAC
>JBJTBD010000066.1:0-11509 GCA_046091195.1 Actinomycetota bacterium | reverse complement strand
GTCCAGGCATCCAGCACATCGGCGTCGTCAGCGAGCAAAGCCGCACTGCGCGAGAGACCCTGCACCACACCGGCTCCGAGCTCGGCCGAGAGTTCCCCGAGCCATCGACGCACGCGTACCCGGCCGTAACGCGGATCGCTGTTGTGCGGATCGCTCCAGGGGGTGATGCCGAGCGGTGCGCACACCTCCGCCGCGACGGCGTGGACATCCGCACGCGACAGGTCCAAGAAGGGCCGATGCCACGGGGGTGCGCAGGCACGCATCGCAGCGAGACTCCGGGCACCCGCGCCCCGACTCAGCCGCAACAGGACGGTCTCCGCCTGATCTTCGCGGGTGTGGGCGAGCAGGATCTGCTCGCTCCCCCGACGCTGTGCCAGGTCGAGGAGTGCCGACCGCCGCGCGTCACGTGCCGCCGCCTCCGGTCCACCGTCGGCAACGACATCGACCGTGAGGACTTCGACATCCGAAGCACCCAGCGCCCGGCAGGCCCGGGCAGCCTCGGCCGCGATGTCCGCGGACCCCGTCTGCAACTGGTGATCGACGATCCCCACCGTCAGGGGCACACCCGCGTGACGTGCTGTCCAGGCGGCCGCCGCCACCAGTGCGAGGGAGTCGGGACCACCAGAGCATCCGACGATGATGGATCCCGGTGCGATGCATCGCTTCACGGCATTCCGCGCGGCGAGCAATTCCCCCGACGCCTCACTCATGCCGCGGTGCGCTCCGACCATTTAGCCGGTGCAGCGATCTCCTCGAAGGTGGGGAGCGCATCGGGTCCACTCCAGAGCGCGTTGACCCGCGCCATGCCTCCGGCATCCACAAGGCTTCGGATGAACGAGGCACCATCGCGGTACTGGCGCATCTTGGCCTCAACACCCAGCAGCGTGCGGATGATCCGATCCATCCCGTGCGCGGAGTCGCGACGCACCTCGAACCGCTCCCGGATCAGTGCGACCGAGGGGATCACCTCCGGACCCGCGAGGTCCATGACCACATCCGCATGGCCCTCGAGGACGGTCATGAGTGCCATCAATTCGCGCAGTGCGGTGCGCTGTTCCTCCGTGGGCGCAAGGTCGGTGACGGCCAGATCCGAACGTCCACGAAGTGCGCGCGCGACGGTCGTGACGACAGCGGTGAGCCACGCGAGCGAATCCCGCAATCCGAGCTCCGGCGGCTCGAGGAGGATCTGCACCCGCTCGATGAAGTAGTCGCGCAACCACGGCACCGCACCGAATTGGACACGGTGCGTCTCCTCGTGCAGACATACCCAAAGCCGGAAATCGGCAGCGGGAACGTCGAGGGTGCGCTCCATTGCCGCGATCGTCGGAGCCACGAGAAGGAGCGATCCGGGTTCGGCCACCACTTCGTACTGACCCAGAACGCGACCGGACATCCACCCGAGGGTTGCACCGATCTGGAGTGCGGTGGCCCGGGAACCGAACGCGTGCACAGCACCGGCGCCGACGCGCGAGTCGAGGTGCTCCGTCAGAGCGGCGAGTGCATCGATATTGGAGCGGATCCAGCGCTGCCGGTCGGCCACGATCGTGCGATGACCGGGGACCGCCACCAACCCGGTGATCGCGTGCACCTCCGAGGCGGCCTGCTCCGCGAATTCCGCCAACTGGTGGGTCATGGCGCGCACCTCGCTCGCGCCCACCTCCGGTCCCGTCGGTGCGAGTCCGGAGGCGACCGCGCTGGCCAACTCCCAGTCGACGACGGACACCCTTATCGGGCTCCCGCTGGCGCATCGGGGGCGGGCGGGCGGCACACCATCACCGTGCACACACCGTGCACCGACCATGGGCCCACGGCGTAGGGAATGAGAAGTGCATCGCCCTTGGCGATCTCGAGCGCGCCGGCAGCGGCCGTGAGCACACCGGAGCCTTCGGTGACGAGCGCGATCGCGAATCCGGCCGCGACATCGACGGCGTCTCCGGTGGAGCTGAGTCGATGGAGGCGGAAGTACTGCTCCGCTTCGGCGGGCATCGCGGTGTGGAGTCCGGCCTGCTCGATGCTCTCGCGACTGAGGACGAGAGCGTCGAGATCGGATGCGCTCACCGCGGAGTAGTCCACGGCGTCGAGTGCCGTATCGAAGCCGAGATCCAAGTGCCCATCCGTGAAGCCGTCGACGGCGAATCCCTGCCACTCGAGCAGGATCGACAGATCGGTGGGTTCCTGGAGTTCCAAGACGAAGACACCCTCCTGCACGGTGTGCGGCAGCCCCGAGGGCACGAGCATCGCATCACCCGGACGCACCTCACGCGTGTGCAGCGACTCGAGCAATGCATCGCTGTCACGATTCATCACCCAGTCGCGGACACGTGCACGATCCATGGTTTCCCGGAATCCGACACCGACCCGCGCACCGGCAGGAGCGTCGAGGACGTACCAGGCCTCGGTCTTCCCATGGGCCAGGCCGAGATGGGTGCGGGAGAACTCACGATTGGGATGCAAGTGCACCGGGAGGCGTTGGCCGAGATCGAGAAGCTTCACCAGCACCTCGGCGCTGGTCCCGTAGCGGGCCACGTGATCCGGACCAAGCCAGGCGTCTGGGTCACGGTGCATGTGCTCGAGCAGCAGGGTGCCGTCGGAGAGAACGGTGAGCCCGGCGGGCGCCTGCCCGAAGCGCACCGTGGTGGATCCGATCCACTCCTCAGGTCGTTGCGGTCCACCCGGTCCATGACGTAGTGCACCGATCCGGTCCCCGCCCCGGTAGAAGTGGTCGAACTGATTGACCGGAAGTCGGATTGGCATGGTCACGTTGCTCATCGGCACCCACATTCCACGAGTCGTACGGCGATGCGGTCCATTGTGTCGCGCGCACGCAGGGGGCTGCGCACGTCATTGCCCACAATGGCGAAAACCAGGAGGCGCTGGTCGCGGTCGATGACCCATCCGGCCAACGAGCCGACCCCGGTGAGAGTCCCGGTCTTGGCGAAGACCGCACCCCGCCCCGCCTTCGTGCCGCGGGTATCGAAGCGGTCCGCGAGGGTTCCGGTCACCCCGGCCACCGGGAGGCCCGCGGCCACCGGGGCCCAGCTGGGCTCCTCCCCGCGCGCGATCACGGTCAACACATCGGTCAAGGTCTCCGCCGGGAGCCGATTCCGGGGTGACAGACCGCTCGCGTCGGCAAGTTGAACCCCGGTGAGGTCGATGCCCGCTTCACCCACGATCTTCTCGGTGGCGCGTGCACCGCCGGTGAAGCTTCCTTCGCCGAGCACCTCCTCACCGACGAGGTGACCCAGGGCCTCTGCGTAGTCGTTATCCGAGTCGGTGAGCATGCGCTGCACGATTGAGGAGATCGGCGCAGACTCCACGCGCGCGAGTTCCTCGGCTCCGCCGGGCGTGATGCCACGCCGTACCGACTTCACCGTGATGCCGAATCCACGTAGGTATCCCGCGAGAACCTTCGCCGCCTCGCGTGCGGGATCCGATACCCGGGAACGCGCCCCCGGACGCACGCGTCCACTGTCGACGACGAGCGCGGATACCGGGGCCGCCACACCCGCCTGGGGGAAGCTGCGCTGCCACCCAGGACCCCACGTTGGTCCCGTGAAGAGTGAATCGTCGAAGACCAATCGCACGGTCGTGTCCGTTCCCAACGACACAGAAATCTGCCGCGCCAACTCCCGCATCGATGCGGCTCCACCCGAGTCCGGGTCGGTGGACTTAGCTCGACGCAGCGTCGGGTCACCGCCACCCCGCACGTAGACCCGCTGGCCATCCCGGTAGGCGACCGTGGCCAGCCGTGCGGAGGGTCCCAATGCCTCGAGTGCCGCCACCGCGGTGAGGATCTTCTGGGTCGATGCTGGAATGAGTGGTTGCGCGCCACGTCGATCGAGCAACGTCGTCTCCCTCGCCGGATCGACGACGACGATCGCGGACGATCCCAACACCTTCGACCGTGCAAGTGGCCCCAACGACTCGACCACACCCGCAGCCGTCGGTGCGGGTGCGGTGGAGCCGACAACGGGAAGTGGAACACCGACCGCGGGAGCGGGAACGGGCGGGAGCGGGTTCGCCTGGGCAGAGACGGGCCACACCAGTCCGACGGCGACGACCGCGGTGATCCATCGTGCCCGCACCAGCGTTCCCTTCGTCGGAAGCCCCGCTAGCCTACGGAGGAGAGCCATTTCGAAGACGAGGTGTCATGGAGCCACTCGAGTTCGACGTCACCATCGAGATTCCCGCGGGAAGCCGGAACAAATACGAGATGGATCACACAACCGGGCGCATACGTCTCGATCGCATGCTCTTCACTTCGACGCGCTACCCGCACGACTACGGATTCATCGAGGACACCCTCGGCCAGGACGGCGATCCCCTCGACGCGCTCGTGCTCGTCGCGGAGCCGACCTTTCCCGGCGTCGTCATCCGATGCCGGGCCGTCGGCATGTTCCGCATGACCGACGAGGCCGGCGGTGATGACAAAGTGCTCTGTGTTCCAGCCCGGGATCCGCGGGTCGAGCACATCCGGGACATCCACCACGTTCCCGAGTTTGACCGCCTCGAGATCCAGCACTTCTTCGAGGTCTACAAGGACCTCGAGCCCGGGAAGTCGGTGGAGGGCGCCACCTGGGTGAGCCGCACCGAGGCCGAGCATGAGATCAGCGAATCCTGGGCCCGGCAGCGGGCTCGCTGATCTGACTACGGCGTGGCTGTCGCCGACGGGTCAACCGGTGCGTCGGTATTGCTCGTGACCTTGAGCGGTGTGAAGGTCTGGAATCTCACGGGTTCAGGCAGTGGCACGAATCCGAATCCCTCCAGTGAGCCCTGGCCCGCCAGACGCACTAGGAACTGACCAAAGGACAGCGGCAGCAGATCCCCGGGGGTGTCACAGATGAGTGCGTGTGCCAGTGCGACCACGGGCCAACCTGCGAGCGGCTGACCTTCCTGAAGCACCACCTTCGAGGCTGCGAGGTCGAAGGACTCGGGGGTCGGGATGCCGCCAATGGCAGGGCTTGCCGTCATATTGCCCGCGTCGTCGAAGGTCACCACGGTGGCGCCGGCACCCACCTTGGCCAGTTGGGTGTCGTCTGGTGAGATCGTCACCAACTCACCCTTCTCTCCGCCCTCTGTCGGAAGGTATGCGGGAAGACTCGCGGGCGCTAAGCCCGCGGATATCACGGTCGTCGTGGGCAGGATCGCCACGGTCGCATCGGCCAGCAGCATCGCGTCGAGGAGCTCCTGGGTCGTCGCGAAGGTCTGGGCGCCATCGATCGTCCCTACGACACCCTTCGTCCACTGGTCGGGGACCTGCTGGGTCAGCCACGCGGTCATGGCCTCAACGGAGCCTTGGGGGGTGTCCAATGCCAATACGGTGATCTCGGGAAGCCCGGAAAGGTCATAGCCTTCATTGGGATCCGCGATCAGTGGATCTTCGAACGACGTCACGGTGCCATTCAGAACTCCAGCCACGGCCTCCGGGGTGAAGAGCAGACCCTCGAGTCCGATCACGTTGAAGCCCACCGTCACCTGGGAGCCAAACGCGGGAATTTGGATCACGGAGCCCGAACTGCACTGGGTCGAGGTGAACGCGGAAATCTCGTCTGGACTGGGGGTGCCGCTGGTGATGTACACGGGGGCTGGGTCACCGACCGGGACCTCCGTGACGGTCTGGTCAGGGCAGACCCCACTGAGTCCAGCCCCCACGGCGGCGATGCTGCCGAGGAATTGCTCTGGAACCGCCACCGCGACGTCACCGCTTTGGCAGGTGATCTGCGACTCCGCCACCGCTGCCAGAACATCGGGCGGCATCGGCGGCGTGCACGAGGTCACCAGAAGGGAGACGGCTCCAGCACATGCGGCGAGGGCCATGCCACGGTTGTCCATTCGGACCCCAGGCAAAGCCCCAAACTATCCCGTGTACTGAGGTGGGTGAGAACTACTTGACGAGCTGGACCAGTTCGCGCGACTTCGCCAGAACCTTGCCCGCGACGGGAACGTAGCCGAGGCTCGCTGCCTTCGAGGGGCCGCACTTCTGGATCGTGTAATCGAGGAACTGACGGACACCTAGGCCATTCGGGCCACGACCATCCGTACGTGCCAGGGCGTAGGAGAAGATCGACACCGGGTAGGCGCCCGGAACCTTCAGGTTGTAGTCGAGCTGGACCAAACCCTTCGCATTGATGTTGGTCTGCGACGCGAGATTCTTCGCGGCAGACGCGGACGACGGCGCCACGAACTCGCCGTTCGCATTCTGGATGCGCGCGGCGGGGTAGCCCTTGGCGTCACCGAGATCCACGTAGCCGATGGCACCCGGGGTAGCGGCCACAGAGGACATCACGCCGGCGTTGCCCCGACCCGAGAGCGAGTTGGCGATCGGCTTTCCACCGGGGAATGCCGTGCCGAAATCGTTCTGCACCTTCGACCAAATGGTCGGTGTCCAGGAGTTCAGGTACTGCAGGGTGTTGTTCGAAGTCCCCGAGCCATCGCTGCGGTAGACCACCGTGATGTTTTGCTCCGGGATCGAGGCAGCGATGCGCGAGTTCTCCTTGAGGATCTCCGGATCCCTCCAGGAGGTAATCACCCCGCCGAGGATCTTCGCCAGCGTCTTCTGCGTCAACTGAATCGAGGACCCAAGAGTCTTACCATTCTTGGCGTTGACCAGGTTGATCGGGAAGGTCACTGCCCCGCCGATGACCGGGATGTACTCCCACTCGAAGGTCGGCTCACCGCTTGCGTAGGGGCTGTCGGACATGGCGAACACGAACTGGCCATTGGTGAAGTTGCGCTGGCCTGTGCCGGAGCCGGTCCCCTGATAGGAGACGGTGAAGTTGCTCTGGGAAGCGTTGAAGTCACCCAGGCACGCCCGGATGAAAACCTCGGGGAAGGTTGCCCCACCAGCAGGGATGGTCTGATTTGCAGAGGCGGGGGATGCAAACGCGATGGTCGAAGCCGCGACTGCCATGCCCGCGAGGATCGCAAGTGAGCGACGCACGTGGAACTCCTTTGTCGACGAAACGGACTGTCGAGATGACCGTAGGTTTCCCGCGTGACGTGGAGTCATCCGAATCCCAACCTTCTACTAACGTCTGGGTGAACAGTGGGTGTACTGGTGAACGGATGATTAACCGAATCGACCGTTCACATAATCGAGGGTGCGCTGATCGCGAGGATTCCCAAAGATGTCGGTGGTGGGACCCTGCTCCACGACATACCCGGGCTCATTCTCCGCAGCTAGGAAAAATGCCGTGTAATCGGAGACGCGGACGGCCTGCTGCATGTTGTGCGTCACGATGATGATGGTGATTTCCTTGGAGAGCTCCCGGATCGTCTCTTCGATCTTGAGGGTCGACGCGGGGTCGAGGGCCGAGCAGGGCTCATCCATCAGGAGCACATGCGGCTGCACGGCCAGGGCACGTGCAATCACCAGGCGCTGCTGCTGACCACCAGACAACTCACCCGCTGCAGCATTGAGGCGGTCCTTCACTTCGTTCCACAGGCCAGCAGCGCGCAGGGTTTCTTCGACGATGTCGTCGTGATTGGGTCGCTTGGTCCCGGACAACTTCAGCCCGGAGAGCACATTTCCACGAATGGTCATGCTGGGGAAAGGATTCGGCTTCTGGAACACCATGCCGATCTTCAACCGAATGTGCGTGGGATCGACATCGGGAGAGTAGATGTCCTTGCCTTCGTAAAGGACTTCACCGGCGAGAGCGGCGCCAGGAATCAACTCATGGAGACGATTCAGGGTGCGGATGAACGTGGACTTACCGCAGCCGGAGGGGCCGATGAGGGCGGTGACCGTCTTCTTGGGGAACGGGATACTCACGCCCTCGAGCACCTTGCGCTTACCGAACCACACGGAGATGTCACGAGCATCCATCTCGATGGGCAAGCCAGCTCGACTATCGCTCAGCTCGACCTCGAGGGCCTCGACGCTCTTCTCGAACTCTGCAGTGGACATCTCTTCCTTCTCTCTACTTGACCTTGCCTCGCCCGATGATGCGGGCAATGACGAACAGGATTGCGACGATGATGATCAAGACCAGGGCTGCACCCCACGCACGGGTGACCGCGTCGGGGAAAGGCTGGGCTACGTTGCCGAAGATGTAGGTGGGTAGCGCCGCGATGGGAGAGTTGAACGGGTTATAGACCGTCGCATCGCTCGTACCGGTGACCAGGACCAAGGGTGCCGTTTCTCCCACGACTCGCGCCATTCCCAGGACGATGGCCGTCACGATGCCGGTCTTCGCCGCAGGGAGGACCACCTGCAACACGGTGCGAGCCCGCGTGGAACCCAACGCAAGTGCTCCGGTACGAAGGTCTTCCGGAATGAGTCTCAGGACTTCCTCTGCCGTACGTGCCACTGTGGGGAGCATCAGAATCGCGTAGGCGAGACCACCCGCAAACGCACTCGGCCCCATGGCCCCGGTGAGAATCAATACCGTGAGAATGAAGAGGCCCGCGACAACCGAGGGGACCCCGGACATCGCTTGCACGAAGAAGCGCACGTACGGCACCGCACGTCCACGAACTTCCGTGACGTAGATCGCGGTAGCAATTCCGACGGGGATTGCGAAGAGCATGGAAATGAACACGATGAGGAGCGTTCCAAGGACCGCGTGGGCCACGCCTCCGTACTCGAGGGACGTGCTCGGACTGATGTAGAAGTTGTTCTGCGTCAGGAATGACACACTGAAGGCCTTCAACCCGTTGATAAACAGGGTGACGATGAGCGAGATGAGGATCACCAGGCTGAAGATGCTTCCGCCGATCGCCAACACATAGATAAAGGCGTCCGCAACACCGTTCTTGCCCTTGGAGACCGCTGCCGCCACACCAGCCGCCAGCAGTTGCAGTGGGAGGTAGATGATGATCATGACGATCGGGTCGGGTATCGCCGTGGCGAAGAGGAAGTAGCCCGTTATCAGCGCAGGAATGACGACGGCGAGCGCCACGCTCCACGTGAATTTCGGTGTGCGGCGCCTCCAGGGGTGCTGGGGTTCCTGGGTCCGCAGGGATTGGATCTTTTCGCTAACGAACAACATCGTGGTCATCGCTGAAGCCGCCCAGTCCTGCTGACAATGAGATTGGCGATTATGTTGACGATCAGGGTGAGCACGAAGAGGAAGAAGCCTGCTGCGAGCAACAACTGAATCTCAAGTCCTGCACTGGCCTCACCGAACTTCGACACGATGAGGGATGCAACGGAACCGCCACCGGACTCGATGATCTGGTACCAGTTCGTGTCGAAGACGATCTTGAGCACGAAGAAGATCGCGATCGTCTCACCGAGTGCACGCCCGAGCCCGAGCATGATTCCGCCGACGATGCCACCGCGCCCATACGGGAGTGCGACGTAGCGCAACATGGTCCAGAGGGATCCGCCCAGAGATTCCGAGGCGTTGATCAGTTCCGGTGGCGTTCGGGCGAGGACCTCACGGGAAACCGCGGTGATGATCGGAATCATCATGATCGCCAGCACGAATCCGGCGATGAACGGTGTGCCGAGGAAGTTGCCCGAGTTGTTCTGGAAGATCGGGATGAACCCGAGGTACTGGTTGAGCAGGATCTCCCATTCCTCAGCGACCGGATTGAGAATGTAGAAGGCCCACAGGCCGATGATCACCGAGGGGATGGCCGCCATCAGGTCGACGACATTGGTGAGCACCTTGGCCAACGCGGGTGGAGCGAGGAACACCATGAAGATGGCGAGCAGCAGAGCGGCGGGAATAGCGATCACCAGACCGATGACCGAAAGCAGCACCGATCCGTAGAGCATGCCGAAGATGCCGGCCTGGGGCGGGGTCGTCGTCAAGTCCCATGCGGTTGTGGTCAGGTAACTGATCCCCAGCGTCTGGAAGACGGGCACGGCTTGCGCTCCGAGGAACACCGTGATGCCTGCCAGAACCGCGAGGGCCGTGAAAGCCAGTGCCGTAATGGTGCGGTTGAAGATGCGGTCACCGCGATGGGAGGTGGCGGCCGATTGGAGGTCAAGCATGACCTCTGTTCCCGCCATGTCCGTACCCAATCGCCTCCCGGTATCCGAAAGAGCATCAGAAGGGGTACCGGGACAAAACAACAGGTGAACGAACGGTGAACGAGCTAGGGGCGCGGGTGGTCCCCTCCGCGGATCTGGTCGAGGGCGTGGCCCAGCACTGGTCCCAGAGCGGCGAGCCCATCCCGGCAGCCCCCCGGCGATCCGGGCAGGTTGATGATCAGGCAGTTCCCGGCGATACCGGCGATCCCCCGGGACAGCACGGCGGTGGGTACGCCGTGGGCCACGCCATAGGTGCGCACCGCCTCGGCAAGGCCGGGTGACTCGCGGTCGATCACCCGGCGGGTCATCTCGGGGGTGAGGTCGCGCGGTGTGTGCCCGGTTCCCCCCGTGGTCATGACGAGGTCGAATCCCGCCTCGACCGCACCCCGCAGTGCCTCGGTGACCTCATCGCCGTCGGGCACCACCTGCGGACCGTCGACATTGAGACCCAACTCGCGCAGGCCGGCGACCAGGATCGGACCCGATGCGTCCTCGTAGGCACCCGACGCCGCGCGGGTGGAGACGCAGAGCACTAGGGCTCGGTGGGTCATGGTCGGGTCCAGGTGCCCGAGCGACCCCCGGTCTTCTCGAGGAGTTCCACCCGATCGATGGCCGACATCCGATCGACCCCCTTGACCATGTCGATGATTGCCAGGGCCCCCACACTGGCACCGGTCAGCGCCTCCATCTCCACGCCAGTGCGGTCCGCGGTGCGGACGGTGACGGTGATCTCGACCCCCGAATCCATCACCTCTATATGCACGTCCACCCCGTGCACCGCGATGGGGTGGCAGAGGGGGATGAGGTCGGGCGTGCGCTTGGTGCCCGCGATCGCGGCGATTCGGGCGACCGCGAGGGCGTCGCCCTTCGGCACCCCCGCCCCCCGGAGGAGATCCACCACCTCGGCACTGACCGTGACCACAGCGCGCGCCGTGGCGCTGCGCTCGGTGATCTGCTTACCGGTGACGTCCACCATGCGTGCGGCCCCGCTGGAATCCAGGTGCGTGAACTCACTCACGGCGTGTCTCCCCTCAGGTCCACGACGTCAACCAGCTCCCCTGCCGCGACCGACGCAACTCCCTCGGGAATCACGATGAGGCAGTCCGACGCAGCGAGTCCGCCGACGATATGGGACCCCTGTCCGCCTCCGACAGGCGTGACCGTGGTCGCGCTCACGAACCGCCCGCGCGCGAATTGCCGTTTGTTCTCCGACGAGGTCATCGCGACGTCGACACTCATGCGCACCGTCGGACGCGGTTCGGCAGAAAGTCCTCTCATACGTTGGATGGCGGGGCGGACGAAGTTCTGGAACGAGATATACGAACTCACCGGGTTTCCCGGCAGTGTGATGACCGGGATGCGGTCCTCCCCCACATGGCCGTGCCCCTGCGGCATCCCCGGGTGCATCGCCACCTTCATGAAGTCCACGGTGCCCATGTCGGTGAACACGGCTTTGACGGTGTCGTAGGCACCCATACTTACTCCGCCACTCGTCAGGATCAGATCCGCACGATGCAATTGGTC
>JBJTBD010000065.1:0-58123 GCA_046091195.1 Actinomycetota bacterium | reverse complement strand
CTCGTCCGCTATCTGGACAGTGCCCGGCGGCCCGAGGAGGACGGAGACCACGCAGTCCGAGCAGGCGTCTCCCGCGACCCTGCAACTTCCACAGTCGATGATCATGGACCGACGGTAGGTCGGGGGTCCGACATCAGGGGCGGAGGCGGACCATCCCGGGCTCGAGCTCGGCCACCGAGGTCACGCCCAGCAGTTGCATCGTGGTCCGGATCTCCTTCTCCAGGATCTCCACCACGCGCACGACCCCGTCGTAGCCCCCCGCCATGAGCCCGTAGAGATAGGCCCGCCCGACGAAGGTCCCCCTGGCACCGAGGGCGAGTGCGGCCACGATGTCGGTGCCTGAGGTGATCCCGCCATCGACGTAGACCTCGATGTCCGAGCCGACCGCGGTCACGACGCTGGGAAGGATCTCGATCGGGACATTGCCCCGGTCGATCTGACGTCCACCGTGGTTGGACACCACGATGGCGTCGACGCCCAGGTCACGCACGATGCGGGCATCGGCAACACTCTGCACGCCCTTGACGATCAATGGACCCGTCCAGTGCTGCCGGATCCAGGCGATGTCGGCTGCGGTGACCCCGGGGTCGAAAACCCGAGTGAGGAGATCACCGACCGTCCCCCCGGAACTGGTGAGACTGGCAAACTCCAGCGGCTCGGTGGTCAACACGTTGAACCACCACCGCGGATACAACGTCATGTCCGCCATGGCCTTCAGCGTCAACTGCGGTGGGATGGTGAGACCGTTGCGGATCTCGCGTCGACGAATCCCACCCACAGCGGTATCGACGGTCAGGATCAGCGCGTCGTAGCCGGAGGCCTTCGCGCGATGCATGAGGTCTTCGGCCCGATCGCGCTCGCGGGACACATACAACTGGAACCAGCGCCGGGTTCCCGGGCTCGCTGCGGCAAGGGCCTCGATGCTGGTCGTTCCCAACGTCGAGAGGCTGTACGCGATCCCGAAACGCTCCGCTGCAGCCGCGACCGCGGGCTCCCCCGCGTGATGCATCATCCGGGTGAAGCCGGTGGGCGCGAAGGCAAACGGCAGAGCATTGACTCCGCCGAGCATCGACACGCTCATGTCCACCTCGGACACATCGCGCAGCACTCGCGGGGTGAACTCGACCCGGGCATAGGCATCGCGACTGCGCTCGAGACTCGACTCGCTCATCGCAGCGCCATCGGTGTAGTCGAACACCGCGGTCGGAGTGCGCTTCTTCGCCATGGCGCGCACGTCCCAGACGCTCGCACACCGGTTCAGACGCCGCTGCAGGTGCGTCCGCGAACGATCGGGGCGCCCGATGAGAGGGAGGATCTCCGATGGGCGCGGAAGTCTGCGGCTCATCGGATCACCTCAGGAATGCGGCGGCAACGCCGGAGTCGACGGGCACGAGGAGCCCGGTGGTGCGGGAGAACTCATCCGAGCACAGCGCGGCAACCGCGTGGGCAACGTGCTCGGGGAGCACCTCACGCTTGAGGATCGTTCGGTTCGCATAAAACTTCCCGAGGTCCTCTTCCTTCACCCCGTAGACGGCAGCCCGGTTGGCACCCCATCCGCTGGAGAAGATCCCCGATCCCTGGACCACTCCATCGGGGTTGATGCCGTTGACACGAATGCCGAACTCGCCCAGCTCCACGGCGAGTAGCCGAACCTGATGCGCCTGATCGGCCTTGGTGGCGCTGTACGCGATGTTGGACGGACCTGCGAAGACCGCGTTCTTGCTGGCGATGTAGATGATGTCGCCGCCCATTCCTTGAGCGATCATGACTCGGGCACCATCGCGACTCACCAGGAACGATCCTCGGGCCATGACATCGTGTTGGAGATCCCAGTCGGCAGCCGTCGTCTCGAGGAGCGGACGCGACAGCGAGAGTCCCGCGTTGTTCACCACGATGTCCACGCCCCCGAAGGCCAGGCACGCGCGTCGGATCATGTTCTCGATCGCACTCTCTGACGAAATGTCCGCGCCCACACCGATGGCGATATCGCTCCCGCCGAGTTCCTCGGCAACGGCATTCGCTTTCGCTTCGTCCAGATCGGCAATCACGACGCACGCGCCGTCCGCCACCAGCGCCTTCGCGGTAGCCAAACCGATGCCGCTGGCGCCTCCGGTGACGACCGCGATCCGCGTCGCCAGGCGCTTCGGGGCCGGAAGCCTGCGCAGTTTGGCTTCCTCGAGTTCCCAGTACTCGATGCGGAACTTCTCCGACTCGTCTATCGGGGCATAAGAGGAAATCGCCTCGGCGCCCCGCATGACGTTGATCGCGTTGATGTAGAACTCTCCGGCCACCCGCGCCGTCTGCTTCGTTGCCCCGAAGGAGAACATCCCGATTCCGGGAACCAGGACGATCGCCGGATCCGCGCCCCGCATTGGAGGACTGTCCGGAAGTGCGTGCCGTGAGTAATAGGCCTCGTAATCGGCTCGGTAGGCCTCATGCAGTTCCCGTAGCCGGACGACCACGTCGTCGAGCGGTGCCGTGGGTGGAAGGTCGACCACCATCGGGCGCACCTTGGTGCGCAGGAAGTGGTCGGGGCATGAGGTGCCGAGCACCGCGAGTCGCGGGTGTTCGGTGCGACTGAGGAAGTCGAGAACCGCGTCACTGTCGTCGTAGTGACCCACCATGCGACGGTCCATCGACGCCAGGCCCCGGATCACCGGTGCGATCTGGGCCGCGCGCGCACGGCGCTCCTCCTCGGGCAGGGGCTCGAACCCGGGCACAACCGGTCCGAAGGGATCCGGACGCCCCCGTGCTGCGATGAATTCCTCGGCACCGCGAATGATGCGCAGCGAGTTGGCCTCGCATTCCTCGCTCGTGGCACCCCACGCGGTGATCCCGTGGCCACCAAGGATGCAGCCGATGGCCTGCGGGTTACGGCACTGGATGTCACGGATGTCCAGTCCCAACTGGAACCCGGGCCTGCGCCAGGGAACCCACACGACCGAATCCCCGAAACACTCGCGCGTGAGACGCTCACCGTCGGCACTCGTTGCCAGAGCGATGCCCGAGTCCGGATGCAGATGATCGACGTGTGCGGACTCCACCAGACCGTGCATCGCCGTGTCGATCGACGGCGCGGCACCGCCTGTCCCGTGCAGGCAGTACGTGAAGGCGTGCACCATCTCGTCTTCCCGGTCGATGCCCGGGTAGACGTCGCAGAGGGCCCGAAGGCGATCGAGTCGCAACACGGAGAGACCGGCAGCGGTGAGCGTTCCCAGATCGCCTCCCGAACCCTTCACCCACATCAACTCGACGTCGTCACTTGTGACGGGGTCGACAGCAACGCCCTGTGCGGACGTATTGCCGCCGGCGTAGTTCGTATTGCGCTTATCACTGCCGAGTCGGTTGGACCGAGCCAGCAGATCCGCGTCCGGGCTACCCACGCGCAATCCCACTGACGCGGTACGCATCCCGGCTAAACCTCGCCGTCACCGGGGCCCTCGGACTCGGGTCCCCCGAACTCGGGACGGGGCACGACCTCGATCCGGTCCGATGCCGAGCACCACCGGCAGCGGACTTCCTCGACTTCCTCAGAGAGAACCGTGGTCTCGTCGATTTGAACGTCCCCGGACATGGTGGCGTGCCAGAACTCCTGGGACCGAACGGTGCGGATCACGTCGAAACGGGTCAGGTTGCCGCAGTGAGCGCAGCGCAACCGGGTGGTTTCGTCGGGCAATTGCGGCATATCCGAACCCTAGCGAGGCGCGGCGTGCCGGGTGCAGTCGTCTCACCCTGCCCGTACGGTGAACCCGATGTCCGATCAGCAGCTCTCGCTTGACGAGGCGGGGACTCCCCTGTCCCTCGCCACGTTTGTCGTGGTCGACCTCGAAACCACAGGCGGGAGCAGTCGCGACTGCGCGATCACCGAGATCGGTGCCGTGAAAGTCCGCGGCGGCGAGGTACTGGGCGAGTTCACCACCCTGGTGAATCCCGGAATCCCGATCCCGCCCTTCATCGCCGCCCTCACCGGCATCACCAACGCGGATGTCGCCGGTGCTCCCAGCGTGCTCACGGCCGTGGCCATGTTCCTCGAGTTCGCCGGGGACGCCGCCGTGGTCGCGCACAACGCCCCCTTCGACCTCGGCTTCCTGCGGGCGGCCTGCGAGCGCCACGACCTCACGTGGAATCACGGCCCGGTCGTCGATACCGCCCGCCTCGCCCGCTCGGCACTGCAACGCGATGAGGTGCGCAACTGCAAACTCGGCACACTCGCCGCGTACTTCCGCACCGCCACCGAGCCCTCGCACCGGGCGCTTGCCGACGCCCGTGCCACGGCCGAGGTGTTCCACCATCTCCTGGAGCGGGTGGGCAACTTCGGGGTCATGACGCTCGAGGACCTGCGGGCCTTCACCGGGCGGGTCAGCAACGCTCAGCGCACCAAGCGGCATCTGGCAGACCGGCTCCCCAAGGGACCGGGGGTCTACATCTTCGAGGACCGGGAGGGACGACCCCTCTATATAGGGACATCCAAGAACATCCGGCAGCGTGTCCGCTCCTACTTCACCGCTGCGGAGCAGCGTCGCCGGATGAGCGAGATGATCACCATCGCCCACTCCGTGCGGGCGATCGAGTGCGCCACCACCCTGGAGGCCCGGGTCAGGGAGCGTCGCCTCATCGTCGACGAGCAGCCCCGATACAACCGTCGCTCCCGTCGGGCGAGTGAGCCGTCGTGGGTCAAGCTCACCACGGACAATGCGCCCCGATTAAGCGTTGTGTCGCGGATCGCCGACGACGGTGGGACCTACCTCGGTCCATTTACATCGCACGCAGTGGCACGGCTTGCAGCGGAGGCACTGGAATACACGTATCCAATCCGCACCTGCACACCGCGCATCGCACGGTCACCGCGCAGCACCGTCGCAGGGTGCGCACTCGGTGAGTTGGGTCGCTGCCTAGCGCCCTGTCGCGCAGGACATGATTCCGATGCGTACACCGCAGCGGTGGAATCCGTGCGTCGAGCGATGCTGGGAGACGTCGCGCTCGTGGAAGACACAATCACCGCGCGTATGCGCGAACTCGCCGAAGCCGAGCGGTACGAGGAGGCAGCGCGGTGGCGGGAGCGACTCACCTGCTTCATGTCCGCAACACTGCGCCGCCAGCGCTTGGCACTGATCGCAGGTGAACCGGAGATCATCGCGGCCGTTCCCGAGGGAGAGGGGTGGGCGCTCCACGTGATCCGCTACGGATATCTAGCCGCCGCAGGATTCGTCGACCCGAACGAGGATGCGCATGCGCGAGTGGATGCGCTGCGCTCCACCGCTGCCAGCGTCACACCGGGCACCGTGCCCGCACCGGCCGGGACCTCGGAAGAAGCCCTGGACCTTCTGCACTGGTTGGAATCCGCAGGCATCCGCCTGGTCTCGTGCACCCGCACCTGGGCATTACCCGTGAACGGAGGTGGGTCGTGGCTCGCCCGCTTCGGCGATGCCCGTGACTCCCTGCGCGCTTTCGAGACCGATCCCGCACCGCGACCCTGGGGGCCGCGGCTTGATGCCGTGACCAGGATTCGCGCGAGCGCTTAAGCCACCTCGGCGCTGCGTGCGATCCATGCGCGGAGCACGGCCAATGCCGCACCGTCATCGAGTGCCGCACGTGCACTGGTCATCCGCGCGAGGACACGACTCGTCAGGTCGCCGCTCCCCCGGTTTCCGCACGCCGCATCGAAGGCGACCAATGCGGCAGCCGCGTTGACAGTGACCGCGTGCCGGATCGCGTCCACGGCGGCAGCGTCCGGATCATCCTGGGGTGTCTCGGGGTCGAGCACCTTCAGGAGCAGTTCCGCGTTGCGCGCGGGTTCCCCGCCGCGCAGAAGTGCCGGTTCGATTGCTGGAATACCCAACTGCGTCGGGCCGAGAGTGGTCTCCACCACGTCGTCCCCCGTCGCATCCCAGACACGAGTGTCCGCGGACACCGAGATCTCATCAAGTCCGTCGGTGCCGCGCACCACGAGCGCTGAGACACCCCGCTCGTGCAGCACTGCGGCGATGAGTGGGGCCAGGCGTTCATTCGAACACCCGACAAGCGATGCGTTCGCCAACCCGGGATTGGTCAGCGGGCCGAGGATGTTGAACACCGATGGCACACCGAGTTCCCGGCGCACGGGAGCCGCGTGACGCAACGCCGGATGGTGCGCAGGTGCGAAGCAAAAACCGATCCCGCCGTCCGCCGCGCAACGTCCGACGGCTTCCGGCGTCAGGGTGATGGTGACACCAACGGCTTCCAGCACATCCGCGGCACCGGCTTGACTCGACGCTGCCCGATTGCCGTGCTTGATCACCGGCGCGCCCGCGGCCGCGGCGATAAGCGCCGACATCGTGGAGATGTTCACCGAACCGGATCCGTCACCCCCGGTCCCCACCACGTCGAGCACCACGTCGAGACCCTCGGGACGGGGAACGAGGTTGGCGAACTCGAGCATTACCTCGGTGAGATCCCGGACCTCGGCGGCCTGCTCCCCCTTCATCCGCAGTCCGATGATGAACCCTGCGGTCTGGGCGGGTGTTGCATCCCCGCGCAGGATTTCGCCCATCGCCCACCGGGCGGCGTCGGGAGGCAGGTCCTGCCCGGAAGTCAGGGACGCGAGAACCGACGCCCAGGTGCGCTCGGACATGGGCTCATGCGCTGACGCGTGGGCGCAGCAATTTCTCCGCGGCGCGGGCCAGGGCGATGGCGTCAATCGGATGCGCCACGACGGCGTCGGCCCGCGACCAGGTGGCGAGCCACGCATCCTGGGGGCGTCCGACGAGCAGGAGGATCGGCGGGCAGCGGTAGATCTCGTCCTTCAACTGGCGGGCGATTCCCATTCCACCGGCGGGGACGGCCTCACCGTCGAGGATGATCAAGTCGTAGCGGTTCTCATCAACCAAGGCCTCCAGCGCGGGGGCCGTGGCGACCTCGGTGTAGTTCAGTGCGGGGAGGTCTGCGGCGGGTCGGCGACCGAGGGCCATGCGCACCTGCTGCCGGACCAGCCGGTCGTCGCTATAGACCAGGACCTGGACGGTGGGGGCCTCGGGCACGCCCTCACTGTAGCCGGGCATTCCCGGACCGCCGACGTGACCAACACCATCCCGATTCATGAGGGGGCCGGGGGGAGAAGACGCCCGAGATCTGACAGACTCGGACCGTGGCGAACGCGACAATTCCGGCTGCCTACGCCCACGCTCCGGCCAACCGTCCGAACATGGTCTCGATCGGGACCATCGTGTGGCTCTCGAGCGAATTGATGTTCTTCGCCGCGCTCTTCGCCATGTACTTCACGATGCGCGCGGTGAACCCGGAACTCTGGGCCGAAGAGACCCAACTCCTGAACATCCCCTTCGCCAGCGTCAACACCACCGTGCTGGTGCTCTCCAGCGTGACGTGCCAGCTCGGTGTCTTCGCCGCGGAGCGTGGAGACGTCAAGGGCCTGCGCCGCTGGTTCATCATCACCTTCCTCATGGGCGCCTTCTTCATCGCCGGCCAGGTGACCGAATATGTGGAGCTCGTGCACGAAGGCCTGACTCTCTCGTCCAACGCCTATGGGAGCGCCTTCTACCTCACCACCGGATTCCACGGTCTGCACGTCACCGGAGGCCTGATCGCCTTCCTCTTCGTGCTCGCCACCACCTACGTCACTAAACGCTTCACCCACGACCAAGCGACCCGCGCCATCGTCACCTCGTACTACTGGCACTTCGTCGACGTGGTGTGGATCGCCCTGTTCTTCATGATCTACATCCTCCAGTAGCAGCATCCCGAGAAAGGCACATGACCGTGAAGTTCCTGGCAGCCCGGCGCCGCAACCCGGCCGTGGCCATTGCCCTCCTCCTGCTTGCCCTTGTCGTCGTCGGCGGTGCGTACTCGCTCGCGAGCAACGCGCAGCCGGCGGTTGCCGCGATGGGTTCGCAGACCCAGGTCGAGGAAGGCAAGAAGCTCTACCTCGAGGGGTGCTCCTCCTGCCATGGACTCAACGCCCAGGGCACGAAGTACGGACCGACCCTGATCGGCGTCGGCGCCGCATCCGTGCACTTCCAGGTCGGCACCGGTCGCATGCCCCTCGCGGCACCCGGGGCCCAGGCGGTTGCCAAACCCCCCGCCTACAACGAGGACGAGGTCGCCAAGATGGCCGCGTACGTCGCCACTCTGGCCCCGGGCCCGGCGATTCCCTCGGCGGAGCAGGTCGACTACGCCGACGCTGACGTGGCCAAGGGTGGTGTCCTCTTCCGGATCAACTGCGCCCAATGTCACCAGGCTGCGGGGCAGGGGGGCGCCCTCACCCAGGGCAAGTACGCCCCGTCGCTCATGAACGCCACGCCCACGGAGATCTACGAGGCGATGCTGACCGGCCCGCAGAACATGCCGGTCTTCTCCGATGAGACCCTCCCCGTGGAGGAGAAGAAGGCGATCATCGCCTACGTGAACGAGCTCCAGCAGGCACCGAGCCCCGGGGGCCTCTCCCTCGGCCGCCTCGGCCCCGTCGTCGAGGGCCTCTTCCTCTGGACAGCCGTCTTCGCGGCGCTGATCGCTGCCGCCGTCTGGATCGGGATCAAGGCCCGATGAGCACCGACAAGGACCTGCTGCCGGTGGACCCGCACAACGAGCCGGGCCACCTTCCAATCGCGGACATCCCGCACACACCGCGCGTTACCGACACCGACCCGAAGGCCGCCCGCCGGGCCGAGCGCCAGGTGGCGAGCATGTTCCTGCTCTCCATGGTCTTTGTCGTCCTCTTCGTCGTGGCTTTCGTGACCATCGACAAGTCCGCGGTGGTGTACATCCCGGTGCTCGGCGTGGTGGGGGCCAGCCAAATCGCCCTCGGCTTCACCTTCGGCATGGCGATCCTGCTGATCGGGACGGGTGCGATCCAGTGGGCCAAGAAGCTCATGCCCGACGTGGAGGTCGTACAGGAGCGGCACAGCATGGCCTCAACCCCGAAGGAGGACGAGGAGGCCAAGGCCGACTACGAGCGCGGCAAGGAGGAGTCCGGCTTCGCCCGGTACACGATCATCCGACGCACCCTGATCGGTGCATTGGCCCTGTTCCCGATCCCGCTCGTGGTCATGCTGCGCGACCTCTGGCAGACCCCGCCCGGCGAGAACCCCGTCGAGCTGCTGTCCACCACCGCGTGGCGCGACGGCTTGCGGATCGTCCCCGACACCGGCGAGACCACCGGGGAGTTCGTGAAGGGCATTCGGCCGGAGGACATCCCGGTCGGAGGCCTGGTCTCCGCCCTGCCCATCGACATCATGGAAATCCAGAAGGCCGAGCACAACCTCAACGCCCGCGGCAAGGCGGCGATCATCCTCGTGCGCATGGATCCCAGCGAGATCCGGTCGCAACAGGGAGAGGGCTGGGACTACCAGGGGATCCTGGCCTACTCCAAGATCTGCACCCACGTGGGCTGCCCCATCGCCCTCTACGAGCACCGGACCCATCACTTGCTTTGCCCGTGCCACCAGTCCACCTTCGACCTGGCCGACTCCGGGGACGTGATCTTCGGGCCGGCGGCCCGGCGCATGCCGCAGTTGCCGATCGGCGTGGATGAGGAAGGATTCCTCGTGGCGAAGTCAGATTTCCAACAGCCTGTCGGACCGAGTTTCTGGGAGCGTGGATGAGCACCACCAGCCCGCTGGAGAAGCCAGCCCCCGTCGAGAAGGCGGGAGGCGCCGTCGCGACCTACCTGGATCAGCGGCTGGGCAGCAACAAGGCCCTCGGTCGCAACCTCGGCAAGGTGTTCCCCGACCACTGGTCCTTCATGCTCGGCGAGATCGTGCTCTATAGCTTCATCGTCATCCTGCTCACCGGCGTGTATCTGACCCTGTTCTTCAAGCCCTCGATGGTTGAGGTGGTCTACGACGGCTCGTACGTCCCGCTGAAGGGCGTCATGATGTCCGAGGCGTACGCCTCGTCCCTGGACATCTCCTTCGACGTGCGCGGTGGCCTGCTCATCCGCCAGATGCACCACTGGGCGGCGCTCATTTTCGTGGCGGCGATGGTCGTCCACGCCTTCCGCGTCTTCTTCACCGGTGCCTACCGCAAGCCCCGCGAACTCAACTGGATCCTCGGCGTGGTCCTGTTGACCCTCGCGCTCGCAGCGGGATTCACCGGTTACTCCCTCCCGGACGACCTGCTCTCCGGCACGGGCCTGCAGATCATCCGCGGCATCATCCAGGCCATCCCCGTGGTGGGAACCTGGTTGGCGTTCTTCATCTTCGGTGGCGAATATCCGGGCACGGACATCATCTCCCGGCTGTATTCGGCCCACATTCTGCTCGTCCCCGGCCTGATTCTGGCCGTTGTGACGGTCCACCTGATGATGGTGTGGGTGCAGAAGCACACCCAGTACCCCGGGCCGGGGCGCACCAACACCAACGTCGTCGGCTACCCCCTCATGCCGGTCTACATGGCCAAGGCGGGCGGTTTCTTCTTCGTGGTCTTCGGAGTCATCGCGTTGATCAGTGGGCTGGTCACGATCAACCCGATCTGGATCTTCGGTCCCTACACCCCGGATCAGGTCTCCGCGGGCACCCAGCCCGACTGGTACATCGGCTGGCTCGATGGTGCGCTGCGGCTCATGCCCAACTGGGAGACGGTTGTCGCCGGCTACACCATCTCCTGGAACGTCCTGATCCCGTCC
Organism: Actinomycetota bacterium; assembly: GCA_046091195.1. GTDB lineage: Bacteria > Actinomycetota > Actinomycetes > S36-B12 > S36-B12 > VGCC01. The sequence goes on along the minus strand of JBJTBD010000065.1, from coordinate 47,508 downwards.
GTGATCATCCCAGGGATCCTGTTCACCCTGCTGGCCCTCTACCCGTTCATCGAAGCCTGGGTCACCGGGGACAAGCGTGAGCACAACCTGCTCGAGCGTCCGCGCAACGCACCGGTGCGCACCGGCATCGGTGTGATGGCCATCGTCTTTTACGGAATTCTGTGGATCGGCGGTGGCAACGACATTGTCGCCGTTGCCTTCGACCTCTCGATCAACTCGATTTCCTGGGCCCTGCGCATCCTGTTGATCGTGGCGCCGCCGATCGCCTTTATCATCACCAAGCGGATCTGCCTGGGCCTCCAGCGCAAGGATCGCGACAAGCTCCTCCACGGATACGAATCCGGACGTGTTCTCCGCCTCCCGCATGGTGAGTTCATCGAGGTGCACCAGCCGATCAACGTCAAGGAGATGGCTGTCATCACGTCCAAGACGGACCACGCGGTACTCCCGGCCCCGCAGAAGACCGACACCGACGGTGTCCGCAACCCGAGGTATCTGGTCCACTCACTCCGGCACCGCCTCAGCACCTTCTTCTACGGTGACAACGTCCCCAAGCCGTCAGCCGCGGAGATCGAGCACGGCCAGCACCATGCGGCCGAGCAGGCAGCCATCGAAGCTCCCCTGCACGAGTACGAGGATCGCGACGTCATCTACAACGCGCACGGTGGTGTGCTGCATCACCCGGGCATGCCCGAGACCAACGCAGAGCAGATCGCCGAGGAAACCCGCAGCTAGGCACGGGTCAGGTCCACACCCCGCAGGGCGTAGCTGAAGGCCGTGACGGCGCTCACCGCCCACGCGAAGATCAGCACCTTCACGGCGAGCATGGCGAGCGCTCCCGTGGTCTCCGGGTGAGCGAGCATCACCACGAGGATGATCGCCCCCACCACTCCGATCACGGTGCCGACGTAGGGCACCAGCCGCATTGCTGCCGGAACAGCAGTTGTCACCCCGGTGCGCCGGATGATCAGAGCCGCAATGAGGCTGATCCAGATCGTGGCTAGGGCGATTCCGGCGAGGGCGTCGCTGGGACGATGCCATCCCGCCGTGACTACGGCCCCGGTGACGAGGACGACGAACCCGATTCCGCCCATGGCGACCCACGCCCTGGCAACCGCCGGCACCAGGAAGATCACGCCCAGGGTGAGTGCCGTTGCAAAAGTCGAGTGTCCGCTCGGGTAGGTGTTCAGTCCCTGCTTGGCCCCCATGAGTACCTCCATCTCGGGGGCCAGGATGGGCCGGGTCAGGACGGCCTTGAGGATTTCGGCCGAGAGGATCGCCGCGAGGTACGCACCCGTGACGAAGAATCCCGCGCGCCATAGCCGGCGCACCGCGGCCACAAGGAGGAGTGCTGCGCCTCCGAGGAGGAACACCCGGATATCGATGGCCTCCAGGAAGTGCTTATCGACAACCCGGAGATCCTTTGACTCAGCGAGGCGTCCGAGATACGCGGCATCACCCAGCGCCTGTCCCGCCGCCGTGCGCACACCCAGCAGATAGACCGTCACCAATACGGCCGACGACACCAACGCGAGGCTGCGCAGTCGACGTGCGCTCTGCCGGGGCCCGGGGGCGAACATGCGCGAACCCTAGGGGCCGCGAGGCGCTAGTGGGCGAACTCGCCCCGGTAGTACTCGAAGAGCCAGCCCACCAGGCCGATCAGCAGGACGAATACCCCGACGATGATTAACCACACCGCGAAGATCAATCCCAGGGCGATGATGGCCGCGCCGCCTGCAACGGGCAACGGCCACCACGAATGCGGACTGAAGAACCCGTATTCCGGATCGGCCTCATCGATCTCAGCATCCGGGCGGTCCTCCGGGCGCGGGTACACGCGCTTGGAGGTGTACCAGAGGTAGAAGGCCACCAGGAAGGCCAGCGCACCGGTCAGCGCGAGCGCCGTGGTTCCGATCTCGTCGCGGCTGAAGTACCAGTAGATGCCGGCGACCAGCGCGAAGAATAGGAAACCGAGGCCGAAAAGGAGGGATTCGAGCTTCACGTGGATGCACCTCCCGTGACACTCGCCTTGTGTGTTCCGGCCGCTGCCAGTTCGGGGTGGTGGAGGTCGAAGGCGGGCCGGTCACTGCGGATGCGCGGCAGCGAGGTGAAGTTGTGGCGCGGCGGTGGGCAGCTGGTGGCCCACTCAAGGGATCCACCCCAGCCCCAGGGATCGTCAACCTTGACCTTGGGTGCGTACTTCGTCGTGACGAACACGTTCCAGAAGAAGAAGATGCTGGACAGGCCGAGGATCGCGGCACCCACGCTCGAGACGGTGTTGAGGAGGGTGAAGTCGTCGGAGGGCAGGTAGTCCCCGTAGCGCCGAGGCATGCCCTGCACCCCCAGCCAGTGCTGGACCAGGAAGGTGACCTGGAAACCGATGAACAGCATCCAGAAGTGAATCTTGCCCAAACGCTCGTTCAGCATCTTGCCAGTCATCTTCGGCCACCAGAAATAGAGGCCGGCGAAGAACATGAACACGACCGTGCCGAACACCGTGTAGTGGAAGTGGGCGACGACGAAGTACGAGTCGGAGACGTGGAAGTCGAGCGGGGGCGAGGACAGGATGATGCCGGTCAGGCCACCGAAGAGGAAGGTGATGAGGAAGCCCATCGTCCAGAGCATCGGAGTGTCGAAACTGATCGAGCCCTTCCACATGGTGCCGATCCAGTTGAAGAACTTCACACCCGTCGGAACGGCGATGAGCATGGTCATCAGGGCGAAGAACGGCAGGTAGACCGAGCCGGTGACGTACATGTGGTGGGCCCAGACGGCTATTGAGAGGGCACCGATCGCCATGGTCGCGAAGACCAGGCCCTTGTAGCCGAAGATCGGCTTACGCGAGAAGACCGGGATGATCTCGCTCGCGATGCCGAAGAAGGGCAACGCCAGGATGTAGACCTCGGGGTGGCCGAAGAACCAGAACAGGTGCTGCCAGAGGATCGCACCGCCGTTCTCCGCCTCGAAGACCACCGCTCCGTACTGCCGGTCGATGAAGGCCATCGCAAGGGCTGCGGCGAGGACCGGGAAGGCGATGAGCGCCAGGACGCTGGTAATGAACACCGTCCAGGTGAAGATCGGCATCCGGAACATCGTCATGCCGGGGGCACGCATCGTGAAGATCGTGGTGATGAAGTTGACCCCGCCGAGGATCGTGCCCAGACCGCCCAGTGCCAGGCCCAGCAGCCACAAATCGGCGCCGACCTCCGGGGAGTTCACCGCGTTGCTCAGCGGCGCGTAGGCGAACCAGCCGAAGGCGGCCGCTCCACCGGGAGTGAAGAAGCCCAGGGCGACGATCAGGCCACCGAAGGCGAATAGCCAGTACCCGAGCATGTTCAGGCGCGGGAAGGCGACGTCGGGGGCGCCGATCTGCAGGGGCATGATTACGTTGCCGAAGCCGATGAACAACGGTGTGGCGAAGAGGAGCAGCATGATCGTGCCGTGCATCGTGAAGAGCTGGTTGTACTGCTCGAGCGAGATCATCTGCAGTCCCGGAACGGCTAACTCGGCGCGAATCGCCAGGGCCATGGCACCGGCGAGGAAAAACCAGATCGAGGCGGTGATGAGGTACAAGTAGCCGATCGTCTTGTGGTCGGTGGACGTGATCCAGCTGACGATGACCGAGCCCAATGGCTTCTTACGCGGGCGGTGTGGCGGCGGGGATGCGGTGGGCGCAACCGGCTCATTCAGGATCGTCATAGCAATCGCTCCCCGGGACGCTGTCCCTCTGCTGTGGAAAGTTCGCTGTCGATAAAGCCGGTTTGGCCGATTTCGCGCAGGCCCTCGATGTACGCGTCGAACTCGTCGCGTTCGACGACCTTCACCTCGAAGAGCATGCGGGCATGGTCCGTCCCGCACAATTCCGCGCACTTGCCGACGAACGTGCCAACGCGGTCCGGGGTCAATTCGAAGGCGTTGGCCTTCCCCGGGATCACGTCCATCTTGAACAGCCAGTTGGGCACCCAGAAGGAGAGTATGACGTCGGGGGATGTGAGCTCGAAGCGCACCTTCTCGTCGACCGGCAGGACGAGGACGGGAGGCTCACCGACCGAGTTCTCACCCTGCGGCATGCCGATCGAGTAGACGTTCTCATCGAGGTAGTTGAACGCCCAGGACCATCGGAAGCCGACGACGTTCACCGTCTGCTTCTGGTCGTTCTCCAGGGTAAGCAGTTCAGTCTGATCCCTGGCGGTGAACCAGAACAAGCCGAGGATCATGATGAGCGGCACGACCGTGTAGAGGACTTCGATCGGCAGGTTGTACTTGGTCTGCGCCGGGATCTCGTCCTTATGGCGGCGGCGGTAGGCGATGGCCGCCCAGAGCATCAGGCCCCAGGTGACGATGCCCACGCCCCAGGCCGCGATCCACGATCCGTTCCAGAGGCTGAGCATGATCGGGGCTTCTTTGCTTGCCGGCTCGGGCATATCGAAGAAGAACGCCTCGTTGGCAGTGCATCCGGAGGTGAACAGGACGAGCCCGAGCGCCCCGAGAACCAGGACGGAGCTCCGTCCCCATCGCCAGCTTTCCATGCTGAAATCGAGGCCTTCCGTGCCGCGTCCGTTGTACTGGCAGACTAGCGCACACCGCAGTCCAATTCCCTCCTGGGCCGTGAGGCGGAAACGGGACATGTCAGACACATCACATCCGGGTTCGGACACATTGTTCCGGCCACCCGCCGGGTACCTGGATGCCATCGGCGGACAGCCTGCCACCGACCCCGTCCGGGCGTCGATGACGGCCGCCCTCGACCGTGCCTGGTCGGACCCGGCGCGCCTCCACCACCCGGGAAGGACGGCCGGAGCGATCCTCGACGCATCACGCGCCTCGCTCGCCGGCTACCTGGGAGTTCGCCCCGCGGACTTGTATCTCGCCGGAAGTGCAGCCGAAGGCCTGGCGATGGTGATCGGTGGCGTGACGAGGTCCCGGGTGGCTGCCGGCTGCGGCCCGCGCCTCGTCCACACGTCCGTCGAATCCTTTGCGGTCATCGGGGCATGCGCGATGACCCCGGACGCCGAGATCGTCGTCGTCGATGTGACTTCCACGGGTGCCGTCGACCCCGACGTCCTGGGGGCGGCGTTAACTCCGGACACGGCACTTGTCTGCGTCCAAGCCGCCAACGCCGAGATCGGTACCCGACAGGCCCTCGACGGCGTGCACTCCCGCTGTCAGGCCATGGGCCTTCCGCTCGTGGTCGACGCGGCCCAGGTGATCGGCCGCGGCCCGGTTCCCACGGCGTGGGACGTGTTGGTGTGCGCGGGACGCGACTGGGGCGGTGTCCCGGGGGCGGCTTTCGTCGCGGTCCGCCCGGGGATCCGATGGACCCCACCCCTGGCACCCGATCGCGGATGGCTGGGTGGCTTCCCCGACATCCCCGCAGCGGCGGCCTGCGCCGCCGCACTCGAGGTGCTCGCCCCGCACGTCGGGTCGATGGCGCAGGAGCAACACGCGCTGGTGGCGACCCTGCGTGAATCGCTTCCGCCGCGCATCCCGGGACTCGTCGTCCTCGGCGATCCGCATGAGCGACTCCCCCACATTCTGACGATGGTGCTGGAATCCGGCGTGGGCGAGGAAGTCGTCATCGCACTCGGTCGTCGGGGGATCTCGATCGCGAGCGGATCGGCGTGCACCGCGGACGCGGCACGCGCCAGCCACGTCGTGGAAGCCCTGGGCTACCGCGGCCTCGCAAGTATCCGCATCTCATTACCTTTCGGATGCACTGCTCAGACCGTCGAAGAATTCGCGGACGCGCTCTGCGAGGTCGTCACGCCCGGGTAAGGCACTCGTAGGTCGGCAGGGCCTCGGCGAGAAGCACGAGGTAGCGCTCCCGGGGAATCTCGATCACTCCGAGGCTCGCCAGGTGCTCGGTCCGCCATTGGACATCCAGAAGACGCGGTCCGGGGCACTGACGAAGTATCGAGACCAAGTGCACCAGTGCGACTTTGGACGCATCGCGAGCCCGGTGGAACATCGACTCCCCGGCGAAAAGACCACCGATTTCAACGCCGTAGAGGCCGCCCACCAGGGCGCCGTCGTCGTCCCACACCTCCACCGAGTGGGCGAAACCGAGCGCGTGCAACTCCACGTAGGCCGCGGTGATCTCCGGCGTGATCCATCCCTTCGGTCGATTCGGATCGGCGCAACCGAGGACCACACCTTCGAAGTCGGTGTCGACGGTGCAGCGATAGCGCCGCGTCGATGCGCGGAGACTGTCGCTGACCACGAGGCGATCGAGGGGGAGCACCCCCCGTGGATCCGGTGACCACCACGCCAGGGTGTCGTCGAGGTGCATCGGGAACATCCCGTGCGCGTAGGCGCTGAGCACCGTGCCCGGATCGAGGTCGCCGCCGAGGGCCACGACGTCATCACCGGCCTCCGCCTCACGCGGATCCGGCAGGTGCCACTGCGGCGCCGGGAGGTCGCGCACCGCTACGGGCGGGGACAGGACACGTGGTGCTCGACCTCGGCGGCCGCATCCTCGCCGTAGGTCTTCGCCATCCGCTCCAGGAAGTGACGCTGCGCGAGTTCGTACTCCTGGGTGCCGATGGTCTCGATCACGTACGTCGCCATCAGCGATCCCACTTGGGCCGAACGCTGATCAGAGATCCCCCACGCCTGCCCCGCCAGGAATCCTGCGCGGAAGGCATCGCCCACTCCCGTGGGGTCTGCGCGTCGCTCCTCTTCCGGGACGGAGACCTGCACGGGTTCCTCCCCGCGTCGCTCGACGCGCGAGCCCCCGGGTCCCAGGGTGGTCACCCAGATGTCGACCATGGCGCGCAGATCTGCCGCACTCCACCCGGTCTTCTGTTGGATCAGGGCGGCCTCGTACTCGTTCGTGAAGAGGTAGGTAGCCCCCTCGACGAGGGGACGGATCTCCTCGCCTTCCATTCGCGCCAACTGCTGCGAGGGATCGGCGGCGAAGGGGTAGCCGCGGAATCGACATTCCTCGCTGTGTCGGAGCATGGCCTGCGGATCATTCGCACCGATGAGGACGACGTCCGCGTCACCGATCGATTCGATGATCGGTTTCAGCTCGATGTTGCGTGCCTCACTCATCGCCCCCGGATAGAAGGAGGCGATCTGGTTCTGCTCGACGTCCGTCGTGCACACGAAGCGCGCCGTGTGCGCGGTTTCGGAGACGTGCACGCCCGAGGTGTCCACCCCGTGCCGCTGCAACCAGGACTCGTAGTCCGCGAAATCCGGCCCGACCGCACCCACGAGCACGGGCTGGAGCCCGAGGCAACCCATGCCGAAGGCGATGTTGGGGGCCACACCCCCGCGACGAATCTGCAACTCCTCGACGAGGAACGAGAGCGAGACCTTGTCGATCTTTTTCGCGACGAACGAGTCCGCGAAACGTCCCGGGAAGGTCATGAGGTGGTCGGTCGCAATGGACCCGGTGATGAGGATCGCCACGTCGAAGGACCCTATCGGGCCATCAGTGACTCGGCACCCGAATCACCGAGACTTCGAGACCCGCACGTTCTAGTGGAAGGAGTCTCCGCAGGCGCACGAGCCGGTGGCGTTCGGATTATCGATCGTGAAGCCCTGCTTCTCGATGGTGTCGACGAAGTCGATAGTCGCCCCCGACAGGTAGGGAGCGCTCATCCGGTCGGTGACGACCGCGACTCCACCGAAGTCCTTGCTGACGTCACCATCGAGATCACGGTCGTCGAAGAAGAGTTGGTAGCGAAGCCCGGAGCAGCCGCCCGGCTGCACCGCGATGCGCAGGGTGAGGTCGTCACGGCCCTCGGCGTCGAGAAGTGCCTTGACCTTGGAGGCGGCCGCATCCGTCAACACGATGCCGTCGGTGGTGGTCTCCATAACCTGTCCTTCACTCTCTGGGGACACCACTATGACATGGACCGAGCACCTGCGACAGCCGGGACATGTTCGCCTCGGGCGGATCCGCCTGCCCCGCGGGACTTTGGCAGACTCGTGCCATGGCAGGGACCTTCGTGGAACCGCAACCGACCCCGCTCGCCCTCCTGCTCCTCGGACACGGCGCAGACTCGGGCAGTGAGCGCGGAGTGGAGTGCCCGGGGGATCTGCCGGCACCGAGTGACCCCGACCTCGTAGCGCGGGCCGCGAGGGCCAAGGCGGCGCTCGGCTCCCGCGTCTACATCCTGGGCCACCACTACCAGCGCGACGAGGTCATCCAGTTCGCCGATGTGACCGGTGATTCATTCAAGCTCTCGCAGATGGCCGCAGCCAACCCGGAAGCCGAGTTCATCGTCTTCTGCGGTGTGCACTTCATGGCCGAAAGTGCCGACATCCTCACTGCCGACGAGCAGCGCGTGATCCTGCCCGATCTCGCCGCGGGGTGCTCCATGGCGGACATGGCCGAGATCGGACAGGTGGAGCAGTGCTGGCGCGATCTCGAGGCCGCGGGGGTGGCAGACGTCACGGTCCCCATCACGTACATGAATTCCTCGGCGGCGATCAAGGCCTTCACCGGCCGCCACGGCGGGTCGATCTGCACATCCAGCAATGCCGAGCGCAGCCTCGAGTGGGCGTTCGATGATGACTGGCAGACATCGGAGAAGAAGGTGCTCTTCCTCCCTGATCAGCACCTCGGTCGCAACACTGCCGTGCGTGATCTCGGCATGGCACTCGATGACTGCGTGGTCTACGACCCGCGGAAGCCGAACGGCGGGCTTACCGTGGAGCAGTTGCAGACGGCGCGCATGATCCTGTGGCGCGGACACTGCTCTGTCCATGGCCGCTTCACGCCATCGTGCGTCGACGAAGTTCGGGAGCGCGTTCCCGGCGTCACGGTCATCGTGCATCCAGAGTGCACGTACGAGGTCGTCGAGAAGGCCGATGTGGTCGGTTCCACCGAGAAGATCATCGCCACGATCGCCGCCGCCGAACCCGGAACGTCCTGGGCTGTCGGCACAGAGTTGAACCTGGTGAAGCGGCTCGCGCTGCAGCATCCGGATAAGGAAATCGTCTACCTCGACAAGACCGTCTGCTTCTGCTCGACCATGAACCGCATCGACCTTCCGCACCTGGTGTGGTCGCTGGAATCCCTTGTCGAGGGCACCGTGGTGAACCAGATCACGGTGGACTCGGACACCCAACACTGGGCACGCGTCGCACTCGACCGCATGCTGGCCCTGCCGGGGCCGACCGCTAGCCGGGACTAGAGCCCCGGGGCTTCCCAGACCGCGAGCCAGCGCTGGAGGTCGGGCTCCAGCGGCAATTCCCGGGTCAACATGTCACGCAGCCGCAGTTCCAAGACGTTGTCGCGCTTCTGCTCCGACCCGGACACGGGCGCGAAGGGGTAGAAGGTCCCCTGCTTGTAGAGGTAGACGAGTGCGATCTCCCGGCCTGTCGGATCGCGAAAGGGTACGAGCGAACACAGGAGTTGGGGCCCGAACCCCGCGTTGACAAGACTGCTGTTCACCGCATGCAGATCGGTGACCACGGAGGACAGATCCGGCGGCTCGGTGCGCACCACGAGCCAGGTGAATCCGAAGGAGTCCTGCACGAGTTCGACCGGCGGTCCGGCATCAGCGTCCAGGAGGGCCCGGACGTCGGCCTCGACATCCGCGAACGCCCGACCCTCGGGTGCACGGAAGGCAACGGACCCCGTCCCCGTGGGACGGAAGTCCAACTCGACGTCCAGGGTGATCGCACATCCGGGCAGCGCGAAGAGTGCATCGAGGTTGGGGCGGGCGGGCTCGCGCCGCCCCATGAGGGAATCAAAAAGCCCCACTACCGCTGGCCGAGCTCGTTGGCCACCTTCGCGAGGTTCTCCAGGCGCTTCTCCAGCGAGGGGTGTGTGGACATAAGCCCCTCGAGGGTGAAGCCCTTCTTGCTCGCAACCGCGGGAGCGAAGGCGAGGTTGCTGACCGGCTCCATCTGCCGGATATCGCGGGTGGGGATCTGCGCCATGTCACCGGTGATCTTGACCAGGGCGTTCGCGAGCGCAGTGGGCTTACCTGTGATCAGCGCCCCTCCGCGGTCCGCTCCTAACTCCCGGTACCTCGACAGGCCATTGATCAGGAGATAGGAGATGAAGTAGACGACGACGCTGACCAGCATGACGACGATGAACATGACCGCCGCGTTCTGGTTCCGGTTGTCCCGCATCATCGAGCCCCACATGAAACTGCGGGCAAGGAACCCGGCGACGATCGCGGTGAAGGAGGCGATCGTCATGACCGTGACATCGCGGTGGGCTACGTGGGACAACTCGTGCGCAAGCACACCCTCGAGTTCATCGGGGTCGAGTCGACGCAGCAGGCCGGTGGTCACCACGACGACGGAGCGACTCGGGGTGCGGCCGGTGGCGAAGGCGTTGGGGACATCTGAATCGGCGATCCCAATCCGCGGCTTCTCCATGTCGGCCAGCAGGCAGAGGCGGTCGACCATCGCGTGCAACTGCGGTGCCTGTTCGGGTGTCACCACCACAGCGCGCATGGCGGACATTGCCAGGGAATCCGAGAACCACCACTGCCCGAACAGGAGCGCGGCGCTGATGCCCAGTACGAAGATCGCACTGAACCCCAGGGCGTAGAGAAGAGCCGCGAGCACCACGTACATCAGTCCGAGACCGAACATGGTCCCGAACATCCGACGGGTCAGCCCACGGTCGATGCCGTACCTGGTCTTTGCCACTACCCCTCCCGCAGAACGCGCGCAGCTACTACTTCTCGAGTTCCTGGGGCGACGAGCCGGGACCGACTTCGCGCTTCAGCGCGGCCAACTGGTTTTCAACCTCGGATTCGCTCGCCATCCGCTCCAGTTCAATGGTGAGGGAGTCCTTGCCCATCCCGGACACATCTTCGAGAGCACCCGAGGCCATGAGCTCGTCGATAGCCCCCGCCCGGGCCTGCATCTGCGCGGTTTTGTCTTCAGCACGCTGGATCGCCAGGCCGACATCGCCGAGTTCACTCGAGATCCCGGTGAACGCTTCGTTGATCTTGGTCTGTGCCTCAGCGGCGGAGTAGGTGGCCTTGATGGTTTCCTTGCGCGTGCGGAACTGCTCGACCTTGGTCTGCAATTGCTGAGCCGCAACCGTGAGCTTCTCCTCCTGCTCGGCGAGTTGAGCCAACTGCGCCTGGAGATCGGCGACCTGCTGGTGGAGGCCACTGCGCCGGGTGAGTGCTTCGCGCGCGAGGTCCTCGCGTCCCTGGCCGAGAGCGGCACGTGCCTGCTGCTCGAGCTTCGCCTCCTGCTGGCCTAGACCCTGGATCTGGAGTTCCAGGCGCTTGCGACTGGTGGCAACGTCGGCCACTCCGCGGCGCACCTTCTGGAGAAGCTCCAACTGCTTCTCGTAGGAGTAGTCGAGGGTCTCCCGCGGATCCTCCGCCCGATCAAGGGCGCGATTCGCCTTGGACTTGAAGATCATCGTGAAGCGCTGCCAGAGGCCCATGGCCACTCCTCTATCTCTCGTTTCTGCATGCCCCCTGCGGGCTTCGCTTCCACTGTACGGGAGGCAGCGCTCACGCGCTCCGAGATACGCTGCCGGTCATGTTCGGCCGCCGCTCACCCGAGGAATCCCCGACGGAAACCCCCTCCGAGGATCCGCGTGCCCCCAAAGGCCGACCCACTCCAAGTCGCAAGGAGGCCGAGGCTGCCCGCAAGCAGGGGCTTCGCACACCGCGTGGGACGAAGGAAGGCAAGAAGGCAGCGCGCGAGCGCGACAGGCAGGATCGAGTACGCGCCCGCCAAGGCATGTTGGCCGGTGACGAGCGATTCATGCCCCTACGCGACCGCGGCCCGGCGAAGCAATTCACCCGCAACTTCGTCGACTCGCGCTTCACAGTCGCCGAGTTCTTCATCTTCATCGCCATCGCGGTCCTCGTTCTGGGATTCGTCCCCAATCCCCAGATCCAGTCGATGGTGTCACTCGGCTTCTTCGTCCTTGTAGCCGTCATCGTCGTCGACACTGCGATCCTGCTCCTCACACTGAGGTCGCGGGCGGCGAAGCAGTTCCCCGACCCCGTCGAACGCAAGGGTTTGCTCCTCTATGCACTCCTCCGCACCCTGCAATTCCGCCGGCTACGTCTGCCTCCCCCGCGCGTCAAGCGCGGCGGCGCACCGGTGGAGTCAAAGTCCTGATGGAGTTCCGATACCTCGGACGCAGCGGCCTCAAGGTCAGCGAGATCACGTTCGGCAACTGGATTACCCATGGCTCGCAGGTCGACGATGCCGCTGCAACCGCAACCATCCATGCAGCACTCGACGCGGGTATCACCACCTTCGACACCGCTGACGTCTATGCCGCCACCAAGGCTGAGGCACTCATGGGCGATGCACTCCATGGTCAACGTCGCGAGGGCTTGGAGATCCTGACCAAGATCTACTGGCCGGTCGGTCCAGGGGTAAACGACCGGGGCCTGTCCCGAAAGCACATCATGGAGGCGTGCCATGCGTCGCTACGGCGTCTCCGCACCGACTACATCGACGTCTACCAAGCCCACCGCTTCGATTATGAGACTCCGCTTGAAGAGACACTGCGCGCCTTCGACGATCTCGTCCGCCAGGGGAAGGTGCTCTACATCGGCGTCTCGGAATGGCGCGCCGAGGAAATCCGCGAAGCCATCCGCATCGCGGATGAGATGGGCCTCACCAGAATCATCAGCAATCAACCGCAGTACTCAATGCTGTGGCGGGTCATCGAAGGAGAGGTTGTCCCGACGTGCGAGGAACTCGGGGTCAGCCAGATCGTGTGGTCTCCGATCGCCCAAGGGGTTTTGACCGGTAAGTACGTACCCGGATCCCCACCCCCGAGTGACTCCCGCGCGTCGGTCGGGGAAGGACAGACCTACATCCAGCGATTCATGGACGACGACATCCTTCATGCGGTTCAGAAGCTCATCCCGATCGCCGCGGACATGCGCCTGACCCCGGCCCAGATGGCGATCGCCTGGGTCCTGGGCAATTCCAATGTCGCATCGGCGATCGTGGGCGCGTCTCGGCCCGAGCAGATCGCCGAGAACGCGGCCGCGTCGGGCATCACTCTTCCCGAGGATGTGCGCAGTGCCATCGACTACATCCTGGGCGACTTGATCACCACCGACCCGACGCGCACTGCGTCACCAGCGACCCGGCCCTAGGCGCGACATGTCCTGGACCTGGTCGTACCTGCGCTTCGACGACACGCCGGTGAACGTGACCCTCAACCCTGGAGGCTCCTTCCCCTCCCAAGCAGATGCCGAGTCGTGGATCGGCGAATTTTGGCGCGATCTCCTGGGCGAGGGCGTCGATCAGGTGTCCCTTCTGGAGGATGGACGTGAGGTCTACGGACCGATGAGTCTGCATCCGCCCGAATGACGCCCACGATGCAGTAGGGTCCGAACACAACTACATCCACGTACCTGAAGTCCAGGGGAAGTCCGGTGAGATTCCGGCGCTGTCCCGCAACCGTGTGCCTTTCGGCGAGTCGGAGCACCTGGCAGGTACGAGCGGCTCCATCCGTCGAGGTAACGGGACGAGCGCTCGGGCAACCGAACGTCCCTTCCATTGGAAGGGACTCTTTTTTCGGCCCTCTCGAGAGCGTGTCCGACCGCTTAGTGAGAGGAACACATGACACGCATTCTGCGCAGCGCACTGTCACTCTGTGTGGCATCCGCCGTAGCCATCACCATCGCTGCACCAGCCCATGCGGCGGATCGCGGCTTGTACGGATCAACGGACCCCGTCTACGACGGCGTCCTCCGTCAGTCCCTGGCCATCATGGGACTGACATCGGTGGATCTTCCGCCCGCGCCTTCTGCGATCACCTGGCTCCTGGGACAGCAATGTGCCGACGGCAGCTTCGAGGCGTACCGCACGAACACCACGGTGCCGTGCACCGCGTCGAATCCCACCGCATTCAGCGGACCGGACGTCAATTCCACGGCCGCCGCAGCCACAGCACTCGCCCTCGTCGGAGAGCAGTCGGCGGCACGTAAGGCGGTCGTGTGGCTCAACAATGCGCAGAACGACGACTGGGGCTGGCCGTACTACGCCGGTGGCGAGTCCGATGCCAACTCCACCGCCCTCGCGATCGCGGCACTCCGCACCGTGAGTCCGCAGGATCGCAGTGCGCGTGTCCCCAATGCGGTCCGTTTCCTTGCCTCCCTGCAGTTCCCCTGCGGGAGCGCATCGGCAGGAGCCCTCCCGTACCAGGCGGGTGGCGCAGCGAATTCCCTCGCGTCATCCGAGACGATCGCCGGCGTCGCGGCGAGTCTTCCCATTGATCGGGCCGGGACTCTGACGCGGAATCCGCCGTGCGGGAAGGGCATGCCCACGCGCCTGGCGAGGTATCTCGCGTCGCAGATCACCGCGAAAGGCTCGCTCACATCCGACCTCGGAACCGGTCAGGACCTCGGCTCCACCGCCCGCGCCGTGATCGGACTCAGCGAGCTCGGCGTCGGCCGCGCCGCTGTGCGAACCGGTACGCGCACACTGACTTCGGCAGCGCGCGACTATGCGCTGAAGGGTGGCGTGGCCAATCCCGGTGCGATCGGCCTCCTCCTCATGGTGGCGGAAGCAACGGGAACATCGCCGCGCAATTTCGGTGGCGTCAATCTCGCGTCAGCGCTGACGGGGTCGATGCGGTGATCCGTCGTGTGCTGGTGGGTTGTGCCGTGACAGCGGCTTTCATCGGCGCACCCACCGCACACGCCGAGGGCCTGACGCGCTACTGGTCGTATTGGAACGGCTCGGACGGTGCCTGGTCGTACGCGGCCCAGGGAGCGGGAACCACGATCCCTCAGGACGGGGATGTCGAGGGGTGGACCTTCGTGGTGTCGGAAGGCATGACCGATGCAGGTGGGCCACCGACCCTGGATCCACGCCGGGTCTGGCAGCAGGCCTGTGGCACCGTCGCATCGAACCAGGGTCAGAAGGCCGTCGCCGTGGTACTCGACTTCGGCACGGCCGACATCGCGCCCGCGGGTGAGACGCCACCGGCACCGAGGACTGAATGCGCCGTGGTCGACGCCGGTGCCAACGGGTTCCAGAGCCTGTCCGCTGTCGCGGATGTCCGTGCCGACGGCGGCTTCCTCTGCGGCATCGATGGATTCCCGCGGGAGGAATGCGCGCCGATCATCGACGCCCCGGAACCCGCACCCGTGGCGTCGGATGTCGCCCAGGCTCCATCGGAGGAGTCGTCCGGAACACCGTGGTGGACCCTCGGCGTGCTCGCGGTCGCCGCGATCGTCGGCCTTGACGTCTGGCGGCGACGATGACCGCCACCGCCATCGCACCCGACACGATCGTCGGCACCGCACGTCTCGGGCGCTGGACGCACCCGGGTGCATGGTGGCTGTGGAGTCTCCTCCTCGCCGTAACCGCGAGCCGCACCACGAACCCGCTGTTCCTCATCCTGTTGATCTGCGTCCTCGCACTCGTGGTCCACCGGCGCGAACGCCCCGGGGGACACACGTTCACGTTCTTCCTGCGCATCGCCGCGGTGATCGTGGTGATCCGCGTCCTCGCGCAGATGCTCCTGGGTGGCGCCTGGGGCGACACGGTGATCGCAACCCTGCCGAGCATCACACTGCCTGTGTGGGCCGCAGGACTTCGGCTCGGTGGTCCGGTCGTGCTCGAAGTGATCCTCGCCGGCTTCTACGACGGACTTCGGCTCGCCGCGATCATCCTGTGCATCGGCGCGGCGAATGCCCTTGCCTCACCGCGTCGACTCCTGAAGTCTCTTCCCAGTGCGCTCTACGAATTCGGTGTCAGCATCGTCATCGCCCTCACGTTCGCGCCGCAGTTGGTTCACGACATCGAACGTGTACGGACTTCCCGGCGTCTCCGCGGACGCGCGACTCGAGGACCACGCGCATTCGCAGGCGCGGCACTCCCCGTGCTGCACAGCGCCCTCGACCAGTCGATCGAACTCGCGGCCGCCATGGATGCCCGCGGATACGGGCGCATGGGAACGGCGCACGCACGTGAACGTCGCTTCGTCGTGGCGCTCATCGGAGTCGCAGTGATCGCGGGTGCGATCGGGCTCTTTGGCCTCATGGCCGCACAGGTACCCGCAGTGCTCTCCTGGAGTCTCGCCGCTGGGGCACTCGTCGCGGCCGCAGGTGCGCTCGTGCTCGCATCCCGGCACCGCAATCGCACGGTGTATCGGCCTGATCCCTGGGGTCGATCGGAGTGGCTCGTCGTCGCCTCGGGAGCCCTGACACTGGTGATCAGCGTCCTCACCACAACCCTGAGCCCCCTCGCCATGAACCCGCCCACGGACCCTCCGACCTGGCCGTCGCTCCCGATCGGCGCACTTCTTGCGCTGGTGAGCGCTGGATGTGCGGGCTACCTCAGCACTTCACGACCCGAGGAGACGCCGTGATCGAGTTCGATGACGTCTCCTTCCGGTACGACGCCGGCACCCCCTGGATCCTGCGCGATGTATGCCTGCGCATCCCGGAGGGTGAGTTCACGCTTGTCGTAGGAACAACGGGAAGCGGCAAGTCCACCCTGCTGCGGGCC
Source organism: Actinomycetota bacterium (assembly GCA_046091195.1). Taxonomy (GTDB): domain Bacteria; phylum Actinomycetota; class Actinomycetes; order S36-B12; family S36-B12; genus VGCC01. The sequence goes on along the minus strand of JBJTBD010000065.1, from coordinate 31,074 downwards.
ATCAACGGGCTCGTTCCACACTTCACCGGCGGTGAATTTCTCGGCGATGTGCGTGTCCACGGCCGCTCGATACGCATCACTCCCCCGCGGGAACTCGCCGATGTCGTCGGCTACGTGCCGCAGGATCCAATGAGCGGCTTCGTCACGGACACCGTCGAGGAGGAGCTTGCCTACGCGATGGAGAGTCTCGGCGTCGCTCCCACGACGATGCGTCGACGTGTCGAGGAAACCCTCGATCTGCTCGGACTCGACGAAGTGAGGGCGAGGCCCCTGGTCGCCCTGAGCGGGGGTCAACGCCAGCGCGTGGCGATCGGTGCAGCGATGGCATCGCATCCGAGAGTCCTGATACTCGACGAACCGACATCCGCACTGGACCCGGGAGCAGCAGAGGAGGTTCTCGCCTCGCTCCAGCGCATCGTCCACGATCTCGGAGTCACCGCCGTGATCGCGGAACACCGACTTGAACGGGTCGTGCAATACGTCGATCGCGTCCTGGTCCTCGAACCGGGTGGTGTGCGCGAGGGAATCCCGCAGGCAATGATGACCGACGCTCCCATCGCGCCGCCCGTCGTCGAACTCGGCAGGCTTGCGGGCTGGAACCCCCTCCCCCTCACGATTCGCGATGCACGACGTGAAGCCGAACCACTCCGCAGGATCCTCGTAGGACGCTCCTCGCAGCGGCCACACCCTCCCGTCGGCGTGCGACGAGCAACCATTGACAGCGTCGATGCCGCCTATGGCCGCACCCCCGCACTGCGCGGTGTGGACATCGAGGTGCGCGGTGGGCAGGTGCTCGCCGTGATGGGACGCAACGGTGCCGGCAAGTCCACCCTGCTTTCCCTGCTCGCGGGCATGATCACGCCGACCACCGGGCACGTGCAGGTCGATGGGGTCGATCCCTCGCGACTCGAGGGTCCCGAGCTCGTACGCCATGTGGGACTCGTCCCCCAGAACCCGACCGATCTCCTCGAGTGCGCCACCGTTGCAGACGAGTGCAGGCTCTCCGATCGCGATGCGCGGGTCCTCGCGGGCACGACGCGCGCCCTCCTCGCACTCCTCGCACCGGATGTCCGTGATGACACCCACCCACGTGACCTGTCCGCCGGGCAACAGGTATCGCTGGTTCTGGCGATCATCCTCGCGTCGCGACCACCGCTCGTCGTACTCGACGAACCGACGCGGGGCCTCGACTACCCCACGAAGTCTCGCCTCGCCGAGCACCTCCGAGATCTCGCATCGCAGGGTCATGCCGTCGTGATCGCCACTCACGATGTCGAATTGGTGGCCGAGGTCGCCGACACCGTGCTGATCCTCGCCGACGGCGAGGTGGTCGCCCACGGACCGACATCCGAGGTGGTGACGTCCTCACCGATGTTCGCCCCGCAGGTCACCAAGATCATGTCCCCCGGAATCTGGCTCACGGTTGCCGACGTCGAATCCGCCCTCGCTGAGGAGCGGCGCGCATGAGTCACGCGATCGCGCTCCGCCCGTCAACGACCGTCGCCCTCGTGGTGTCAAGTGCAGTTGGCCTGCTCGCGTTCCTGTGGCCGTTTCTCATCACACCCGGAACGCAGTTGGCATCGCAGTCGTCCATCGTTCCCTGGCTCTTTGCACTCGTGATGGTGTTGGTTCTGGCGATCACGTTCTCGGAGTTCATCCACGCGCGCATCGATGCAAAGGCGATCGCGCTGCTCGGGATTCTGGCCGCCATCATCACCGCACTACGACCATTGGGCGCCGGCCTCGCCGGTATCGAGCCGATCTGGGTCATCCTGATCCTCGGCGCCCGCGCCATGGGCCCCGCTTTCGGATTCGTGCTCGGCACGGTGTCACTCGCGGCATCGGCGATCATCACCGGCGGTGTGGGGCCGTGGCTTCCGTTCCAGATGATCGCGGCCGGCTGGGTCGGAGTGGGTGCGGGCCTCCTTCCGCGGATGGCCGGACGGCGCGAGGTCCTGCTGCTCGCCGGTTATGCGGTGGGTGCCTGCATCGCCTATGGCTTCGTGATGAACCTGTGGTTCTGGCCATTCGCCACATCCCTGCCGCCGCAACTGGCGTTCGCGCCCGGTGCCGGGGTCGTGGTGAATCTCGAACACTGGTGGCGCTTCACGATCACCACCTCCTTGGGCTTCGACATCCCCCGTGCCGCGCTCGCCGCGATCCTCATTCTGATCGCAGGTCGCTCGATCCTCGATGCCCTCCACCGCGCCGCACGCCGGGCCCGGTTCCAGCCGCAGCCGATGGTGGGAGCCTCGTAGGCTCGAGAAATGGGCGCACTCGCCGACCGTGCATCGGTCATCACGTCCGCCCCTTCTCGCCCCGGTGATGCAGAGGAATCGCAGGGCGCAACTCTGAGCGCGTATCACCACTGGTTGCGGGAGCGCGACGTCACTACGTCCAGCTTCGTGGAAGTGGAACCGGCGGGAATCGACGCGGCCATCGATTCCGGTGCGCGCCTTGTCGTCATTCGAGCGGCCACCGACGACGCCGTGGATGAGCGTGCACTGATTGCTCTGCTGACGGGCGCAGAGGCGAATGCAGTCGTTCCCCAACCCACCGGGATGACAGATGCCGCGTGGATGGAACAGGTGATCCTGGTCCGGGACCAGGTGGCCGATCTTCGCTCCCACCAGGGTGACATCGAGGCGCTCCTCGACACAGTTCCGCATGCGATGGACGTGGCCGGTGCACTCGTGACCGCGAGCGCACGCCGAACGCCCGTTCTGCTCGAAGGCTTGACCGTGTGGGCGGCCGCCGTCGCCGCGGATCGGCTCTCGTTCCGCGCGAAGACGTGGTGGCACGGGGCCGGGACGAGCAACGATCCCGCGATCCGGGCCGCGGTGATGCGCATCGGAGTCGATCCAGGACTCGACCTAGGACTCCCCACCCATTCGGAGATTGGCGCGCGTGTGCACGCCGCGCTGATCGGTATCGACTAACGCACGTGCGAGGGCACGAACGGCGGGGTGACAACTTCGGCGTCGACCAGGGTGCCACGCACATTCACCTGCACCGAGTCACCGACCGCAATGTCCACGGGGAGGTAGGCCAACGCGATTCCCTGACGCAGGGTCGGAGAGAAGGTTCCGCTCGTGGTCTCCCCCACTTGCGCACCCGCGCGGTGAACGGGCATGTGCGGCCGCGGGATCCCGCGACCCACGACCATCACGCCGCGGAGTCGCCGGTCCGGTCCGGCCGCCTTCACCGCGAGCAGCGCATCGCGCCCGTGAAATGCGGGCTTGTCCCAGCCCACGGCCCAGCCGAGCCCCGCCGCGACCGGAGTGGTCGAGGTCGAGATGTCCTGGCCATGCAGCGGATAGCCCATCTCGGTGCGCAAGGTGTCGCGCGCACCGAGCCCTGCGGGCGTACCTCCCGCGGCGGTGACCTCCATCATCAGCGCATCCCACAGCTCACCCAGGGACGCGGCCGGAGCGATCAGTTCGAAACCGCGCTCACCGGTGTACCCCGTGCGACACACGAGCACCCGATAGTCGCGCCACGGTGCCTCGACCATCGCCATGTAGTCGTGATCCGTCGGTAGACCCAGCGCCTCCAATACATCGGCAGAGCGAGGTCCCTGGACCGCGATGATTCCCCGTTCATGGTGCTGATCGGCAATGTCGATCTGGGGTGGCACGGCAGCCCGGAAGACGGCGACCACCGCTGCGGCATTGGACGCGTTGGGAACGATGAAGATGTCCTCGGGGCCGAACCGGTACACGATGAGGTCGTCGATGATGCCGCCGTCCTCGGTGCACACCATCGAGTACTGGGCCTGACCATCCGCGATGCGATGTACGTCGTTGGCGACGATGCCGTTGACGAAATCGAGCGCGCCCGGACCGGTGATCCGCACCTTCCCCATGTGGGATACATCGAAGATCCCGACCGCTTCACGAACGGCGGCGTGCTCCCCCACGGTGCCCGAATACTCGATGGGCATCTCCCAGCCGCCGAAGTCGGCCAGCTTGGCGCCGAGACGGACGTGCCGGTCGAAGAGCGGAGTGCGCTGAAGTGCGGTCATGAACGAACGCTAGCGACGTGACCACCCGGGCGCGAACGCTGTGATCCTGACTAACCTGCGAACATGACGACTCTCACGATCACCGCAACCGCTCCCGCCCAGGCCGCCGGGGAAGCACTGGTCCTCCCCATCCAGCCCAAGGGATCAACCATCACCGTGGCCACGCCCGACCTGACCAGATCCCAGACCGAGAAGATCGTGAATGCCGCGCGCGCCTTGGGGGCGACCGGCACCGCAGGTGAGGTCACGAAGCTCGCAGACGTCTCCGGGATCAAGGCCGGACTCGTTGTGACGGTCGGGCTCGGTGACGCAGCGAAATCTGCGGATGCGGAATCCGTCCGACGTTCGTACGGGAATGCCGTACGAGCGTTGACGGGAAAGCGTCGGATATCGATCGTCCTCCCTCAAGAGAACTGGGCAGCAGCCGTACTCGGAGCGCGGCTCGCGAACTACGCTTTCACCGCCTTCAAGTCCGCACCGAAGAAGGAGAACTCTCCGGTGCAGACGATCACCTTCCTCTGTGCGGACCGTGTCAGCGCCGAGCAGCGGTCTCTCGTCCATGAAGTCGCGGTTATCGGTGACGCGGTCGACCTCGCCCGTGACCTGGTCAACACTCCACCGAACGCGCTGCCGCCCGCGACACTCGCCCGCGAGGCGAAGGCCGCGGTGGCGGCTGCACCGGTGAAGGTCACCATCTGGGACGAGAAGGCGTTGCAGCGAGATGGCTGCGGCGGAATCCTGGCCGTGGGCCAGGGTTCGGCGAACCCACCGCGCCTAGTGAAGCTCGAGTACGCACCGAAGGGTGCGTCGAAGCATTTGGCGATCGTAGGTAAGGGCATCACATTCGACACCGGCGGTATCTCGATCAAGCCCGCGGCCAATATGGACGAGATGAAGGGCGATATGGCGGGTGCAGCTGCCGTGATCGCGGCGATGCAGGCCATTGCAGCATTGCGACTCCCCGTGCGCGTCACAGGCTGGGTGCCGAGCGCCGAGAACATGCCCAGCGGAACGGCGCAGCGACCCGGTGACGTCTTCAGCACCTACGACGGCACCACGGTCGAAGTGCTCAACACCGACGCCGAGGGGCGCCTGATCCTCGCTGACGCGCTGGGCATGGCCGTCGAGGAGAAGCCCGATCTCATCATCGACGCGGCCACGTTGACCGGTGCGCAGCGAATCGCCCTCGGAAGCCGCACCGCGGGAGTCATGTCGAACAAGGACGATGCACGCACTCAGGTGTGCGAGGCCGCCGATGCAGCGGGCGAGGCGATGTGGCCGATGCCCCTGCCGGAGGATCTGCGCAGCTCCCTTGACTCCGCAACCGCCGACATCGCCAACATCGGCGACCGCATGGGCGGGATGCTCTCGGCCGGGGTGTTCCTGAAGGAGTTCATCCCCCCGGGGCAGCCCTGGGTACATCTGGACATTGCCGGCCCGGCGTTCAATGACAAGGCTGCCTACGGCTACACCCCCAAGGGCGGGACGGGTGCCGCGGTGCGCACCTTCGTCGAAATGGCCCGCCGGTTGGCGAACAGCAGGTGAAGAACCGGCCCGAGTGAACTCACCCGTGGGACGGTGGAAGGATAAAGGCGTCCCAATCACTTGGTGAGGAGCAGTCGCGTGCCGCAGGCAGATCTGGTTATTCTCGGAGGAGGCAGCGGGGGCTACGCGTGTGCGCTGCGCGCAGCCGAGTTGGGCAAGAGTGTGATCCTGATCGACCGGGACAAGCTTGGTGGCACCTGCCTGCACCGCGGATGCATCCCCACGAAAGCCCTCCTCCACGCAGCCGAGGTGGCGGATAGCGCCCGCGAGTCCGAGCACTTCGGCGTGAAGGCCAACCTCGACGGCATCGACATGCCCAAGGTGAACGAGTACCGCGACGGGGTCGTGGCGCGTCTCTATAAGGGACTTCAGGGTCTGGTCAAGAGCCGCGACATCACGTTGGTCGAGGGCGAAGGACGCCTCGTCGGCCCGAACACCGTCGAGGTGAACGGCGAGAAGTACACCGGAACGAACGTCGTCCTCGCAACGGGTTCCTACGCACGCACCCTCCCGGGCCTCGAGATCGGTGGCCGCATCATGACCTCCGATCAGGCCCTCAATCTCGACTACGTCCCCACGAGCGTGATCGTCCTCGGAGGCGGGGTGATCGGTGTCGAATTCGCCAGTGTCTGGCGCTCCTTCGGCTCCGAGGTCACGATCGTCGAAGGTCTTCCGCACCTGGTGCCCAACGAGGATGAAGCCTGCTCGAAGGCCCTCGAGCGCGCCTATCGCAAGCGTGGGATCACCTTCATCCTCGGCACCAGGTTCGCCTCCGCAACCCAGGACGCGACGGGTGTGACCGTCACCCTCGAAGACGGGAAGACCGTGACCGCCGAGATCCTGCTCGTGGCCGTGGGACGCGGACCGAACACGGCCGGCATGGGATATGACGAGCAGGGCATCGCGATGGAGCGTGGTTGGGTGCTCGTCGATGATCGCCTGCGCACGAACATTCCCGGCATCTACGCGGTCGGTGACATCACCCCCGGACTCCAACTCGCGCACCGCGGATTCCAGCACGGGATCTTCGTCGCCGAGGACATCGCTGGCCTGAACCCGGTGGTGATCTCCGACGTGAACATCCCCCGCGTCACCTACTGCGAACCCGAGGTCGCCAGCGTCGGCCTGACGGAGGCTGAGGCGAAGGCCGCGCACGGCGCGGATGCCGTGACGACCTACGAATACAACCTGGGCGGCAACGGCAAGAGCCAGATCCTCGACACGGCGGGGTTCATCAAGCTGGTGCAACTCAAGGACGGACCCGTCATCGGCGTCCACATGGTCGGCTCCCGCGTCGGCGAGCAGATCGGTGAAGCACAACTGATCGTGAATTGGGAGGCATATCCAGAAGATGTCGCCACCCTGATCCATGCGCACCCCACACAGAATGAGGCGATGGGCGAGGCACACCTCGCACTCGCCGGCAAGCCCCTGCACTCCCACGCATAACGAGAAGGAGTAGGACGATGTCGGTCACCGTGACCATGCCGCAACTCGGCGAGAGCGTCACCGAAGGAACCGTCACCCGCTGGCTCAAGGCCGTCGGCGACACCGTCGTCGCCGACGAACCACTGCTCGAGATCTCCACCGACAAGGTCGATACCGAGATCCCCGCACCGGCCAGTGGCGTCCTCGTCTCGATCGCAGCCCAGGAAGACGACGTCGTGGCGGTGGGTGCACCGCTCGGAGTGATCGGCGACAGCGCGGACGCCCCCACGACTCCCCCTCCTGCAGCACCCGCTCCTGCAGCACCCGCTCCTGCAGCACCCGCTCCCGCGGCCCCGGCGGCACCCGTCCCCGTCGCATCGGGGAGCGAGACCTCGGTCGTACTCCCGGCACTGGGGGAGAGCGTGACCGAGGGAACGGTCACCCGCTGGCTCAAGGCCGTCGGCGACACCGTCGTCGCCGACGAACCACTGCTCGAGATCTCCACCGACAAGGTCGACACCGAGATTCCGGCCCCGGCCAGTGGCGTCCTCGTCGCGATCACCGCGGCCCAGGATGCGGTGGTTCCCGTCGGATCGGAAAGCGGTCGCATTGCATCCGGAGCACCGGCTTCCGCACCCGCTGCCCCCGCACCGACTCCGGCAGCACCGGCCCCAGCACCCACCGCTCCCGCGGTCGCAGAAGCGTCCGACGCATCCGATTCCTACGTCACCCCGCTCGTCCGCCGTCTGGCCGCGCAGCACGGGGTGGACCTGTCCCGCGTGACGGGAACCGGAGTGGGCGGCCGAATCCGGAAGTCCGATGTCCTCGCCGCCGCAGGACAGGATTCTCCCCCCGAGCCGGCACCGGCACCGGCCGCTCCCGCAGCACCACCGAAGCCCCCGACACCGATTCCGGTCTCCACGACTCCAGCGGCACCCGCAGCTCCAGCGGCACCAGCCGCGCTCCGCGGGCGCACCGAGAAGATGTCGCGACTGCGCCAGATCATCGCCGAGCGCATGCTCGAGTCGCTGCAGACCTCCGCGCAGTTGACCACGGTCGTCGAGGTCGATGTCACACGCATCAACGGCCTGCGCACCCGCGTGAAGCGGGATTTCGAAGCGCGCGAGGGCGTGAAGCTGACCTTCCTGCCGTTCTTCTGCAAGGCGGCGATCGAGGCCCTGAAGCAGTTCCCGCAGTTGAACGCGTCGATAAACATGGAGGCGCGCACTGTCACGTATCACGATCAGGAGAACCTCGGCATCGCCGTAGACACCGAGCGCGGCCTGCTCGTGCCGGTGATCCGCGACGCCGGTGATCTCAGCATCGCCGGATTGGCGCGCAAGATCGCCGACCTCGCCGAGCGCACCCGCACCAACAAGGTCTCCCCGGAAGAGTTGTCCGGTGGCACCTTCACGGTGACCAACACCGGAAGTCGCGGTGCTCTCTTCGACACGCCGATCGTCAACATGCCGCAGGTCGCGATCCTGGGAACCGGTTCGGTCGTGAAGCGCCCGATCGTCACCCAGGATGACGCCGGTCAGGACGTGATCGCCATCCGATCGATGGTCTACCTCGCCCTGTCGTACGACCATCGCATCGTCGATGGTGCCGACGCCGCACGGTTCCTTTCGGTGATCAAGTCGCGCCTGGAATCAGCGGAGTTCGACGCCGAGCTCGGGCTGTAGTCGTCATGCGCTACGCGGTGACGGGGGCATCGGGCCTCATCGGTGGGGCCCTTGTCCGGCATCTGCGTGCGGAGGGCAATGAGGTTCTCCGTCTGGTCCGCCGCGATCCGCAGGGCCCCGACGAAGTGCGCTGGGATCCGAAGCGGGGCACGGTCGATGTTGCAGGTCTGGCGGGAACGGATGTCGTCGTCCACCTCGCGGGTGCCGGTGTGGGGGATCACCGGTGGACCGATGAGTACAAGCGCGAGATCCTCGACTCACGCGTCGATGGCACGCACACGATCGTGCGCGCGATGCTCGAGCTCGAACCGCGTCCGCAGGCACTCGTCGCCGGCTCCGCGATCGGTTACTACGGGGATACCGGTGATCGCGCCGTGGACGAGTCCTCCCCCGCGGGAACCGGATTCCTCGCGGACGTCGTACGGGCATGGGAGGCCGCGTCCGAGCCCGCTGCGGCAGCCGGTATCCGCGTCACCCACGCGCGCACCGGGCTGGTGGTGGCCAAGGAGGGCGGTGCCTGGTCGCGCATGTTCCCGCTGTTCCGGCTCGGCCTCGGTGGCCGCATGGGCTCGGGTCGTCAGTACTGGTCATGGATCTCCCTGCGCGACGAAGTCCGCGCACTGCAGCTCCTCGCCGAACGCGAGGACCTCACCGGCGCGGTGAACCTCGTCGCACCGCAACCCTCGACCAATGCGGAGATCACCGCGGCGATGGGGCGCGTCCTCGGGCGTCCGACCCTGTTCCCCGTTCCCGCGCTGGCCCTGAAGACGGTGCTCGGTGAGTTCTCCTCCGAAGTCCTCGGCAGCATCCGCGTACTTCCCACGGTCCTCGAGCAGCACGGATTCACCTGGCTCGACCCCACCATCAGCAGCGCCATCCGCGCAGCGCTCGATTCCTAGGGCTATGGCCCGCTACGACATCGCCGTCGTCGGTGCCGGCCTCGCCGGCCTCGCCGCCGCACGCGAGGTGGCGATCCATGGTCTCGACGTGCGAGTCATCGAAGCCGCAGATGATGTCGGTGGACGCGTGCGCACCGATGCCGTGGACGGATTCCTCCTCGACCGCGGATTCCAGCTCTACAACCCCGCGTATCCAGAGCCGGCACGGGTTCTCGACCACGATGCCCTCGCATTGACCGCACTCACCCCGGGCGTGGTGGTCGCCGTGGGCGAATCACATGCCCGACTCGGTGATCCACGAAGACTCCCTGGCTGGACTACGGACGCAGCATCGCCGCGCACCGGGTCGGTGGCGAGCAAAGTGCGATTCGCCCGCTATGCGTGGTCCTGCTCGCGCGATCGCATCGACGAGGTGCTCGACCGGGAAGACAAGCCCGCCAGCGTCGCCCTGCGCGCCGCGGGAATCGACGCCCGTCTCTACGACCGCGTCCTCCGTCCCTTCCTGACGGGAGTCTTCCTCGAGCCCGAACTGCGCACGTCTCGGCATTTCCTCGATCTCACCCTCCGCTCATTCGTGCGCGGTCGCCCCTCTCTCCCGGCACACGGTATGCGCGCGATTCCCTACCAACTGCGCGATGCGCTCCCCGACGGCACCGTCACCGTGGGTAGCCCGGTTCGGCGGGTCGCTCCGGGCATCGTCGAATACGACGGCGGCTCCCTCGAGGCACGCGCGGTGATCGTCGCCGCAGACGGTACGAACGCATCGACCTTGATTCCCGCACTTGCTGCACCCCAGTGGAACTCCGTCACAACCTGGTACTTCGTGGCGCCCGCGGGTACGACGATCACCGACGGCCTCGGAGTGCTGGTCCTCGACGGGGATGACTCGGGACCGGTGATCAACACGGTGGCGTTGAGCAACGCGGTGGCGAGCTACTCCCCCGATTCCCGGGTGCTCGTCTCCGCATCCGTTCTGGGAACCGACACCGGTACCGAACACCTGGAACGCGTGCGCGCGCACCTCCAGCGCATGCTCGGGACGCCCACGACCACGTGGGAAATGATCGGTGTGTACCCCATCGCCCATGCACTCCCGGCCATGCTGCCACCCTTCGAAGTGCGGCGCCCGGTGTCTCTCGGCGACGGACTCTTCGTCGCGGGTGATCATCGGGACACCTCCTCCATCCAGGGCGCGATGGTGAGCGGACGCCGTGCAGCCGATGCAGCGCTCCGTTCGCTCGGGGTTAGGGTCATCGAGTGACACCTGAGGCGCTGGCGCTCGACGTGCGCATCGTCGGTTTCGGCGACGATGCAGTGGAGTACCAGTCCGCGTGGGAGCTGCAGCGCCGCGTGCATGCGGATGTGGTCGCCGGCGCACCCGATGTCGTCCTGCTGCTCGAGCACCCGCCCGTCTACACCGCGCGGCGTCGCACCGAGATGCTCGAGCGGCCGCTCGATGGAACGCCGGTGATCGACGTCGATCGCGGCGGGAAGATCACCTGGCACGGCCCGGGCCAACTCGTCGGCTACCCGATCCTGCGGCTACCCGATCCGATCGACGTCGTCGCACACGTCCGCCGCATCGAGTCGATGATCATCGCAGTGTGTGCGGACTTCGGCCTCTCTACCGATCGCGTCGAGGGCCGCAGCGGAGTCTGGGTTCCGCAGGACGACCGGGGACCGGACCGGAAGATCGCGGCCATCGGAATCCGCGTCGCCGAGGGCGTGACGATGCACGGCTTCGCCCTGAACTGCGACTGCGACCTCTCCTGGTTCGACCGCATCGTGCCGTGCGGGATCAGAGATGCGTCGGTGACGTCGCTCAGCAGGGAACTCGGTCGCGACGTGAGCGTGCCCGAGGTCACCGAGATGCTGCTGCCCCACCTGTCGCTCTTACCTAGGCTGACCGCGTGAGTGTCGGCGTCGATCCCGAGGGTCGCAGGCTGCTGCGCATCGAGGCGCGCAACGCCGCGGTCCCGATCGAGCGCAAGCCCACCTGGATCCGCACCTCGATGAAGACCGGACCCGAGTACACCCAGATCCGCGACCTCGTCGCGCGCGAGGGCCTGCACACGGTGTGCCAGGAGGCCGGCTGCCCCAACATCTACGAGTGCTGGGAGGACCGGGAGGCGACCTTCCTCATCGGCGGTGAGCAATGCACCCGTCGCTGCGACTTCTGCCAGATCGATACGGGCAAGCCCTCACCCCTGGACCGCGATGAGCCCCGGCGGGTGGCGGAGTCCGTCCAGTCCATGGGTCTTCGCTACGCCACGGTGACCGGAGTCGCACGCGATGATCTCCCCGACGAGGGTGCCTGGCTGTACGCGGAGACGGTGCGGCAGATCCATTACCTCAACCCGGGCATCGGGGTCGAGGTCCTCATCCCCGACTTTTCCGGAAATCCCGCACTCCTCGGCCAGGTGTTCGATGCGCAGCCAAGTGTGCTGGCCCACAATCTCGAAACGGTTCCGCGCATCTTCAGCCGGATCCGTCCCGCGTTCCGATACGAGCGCAGCCTTGATGTCCTGACGCAGGCGCGCACCGCGGGCCTGGTGACCAAGAGCAATCTCCTCCTCGGCCTCGGTGAAACTGACGACGAGATCGATCACGCACTGCGAGACCTGCACGACTCCGGGTGCGATCTGATCACGATCACGCAGTACCTACGCCCCACGAAGCGTCACCATCCGGTCGAGCGGTGGGTGCATCCGGATGAGTTCGTGCGCTGGTCCGAACGCGCTGAGGAAATTGGGTTCCTCGGGGTCATGAGCGGACCCCTCGTGCGCTCCAGCTACCGCGCGGGTCGACTCTTCGCCCAGGCCGTGGCGGCGCAAACATGACCAGCCCCCATGTGGTCGCCGTCCACGTCTGGCCCGCCGACTCCCCCACACCGATTTCGGTCGACAACCTGGAGTTGACGTTCGCGGGTGTCGTCGGCGACCGCCACTTCGGCGAGACAATGGCATCGGACACGCGTCAGACGAAGGTCTATGCCCGCGGCACGACCATCCGCAATCACCGTCAGGCGTCGATCGTCGACACCGGCGAACTCGAGACCATCGCGTCTCGCATGGGGATTCCGCGGCTGGAGCCCGGGGTGATCGCGGACAACATCTGCACGTCGGGAATCCCCGACCTCACGAGTCTTCCTCGGATGACCCGCATGGAGTTCAGCAGCGGCGCAGTCGTGATCCTGGGCGGGGAGAATTTTCCGTGCGTGATCGCGGGCGGACTGGTCGAAGACGCATACGGCACTCGAGCCGAGTCGTTCCCGAAGGCCGCCATGGGTCTGCGCGGTCTCACCGGCTGGGTCGATCACCCGGGCGTCGTTCGCCCCGGGGACAGCATCACGCTCCACCCGCCGCTGTAGTTAGGCTTCCCGCCATGGCTAAGGGACGCATACGCACAAGCCTGTCCGCGATCGGACAGAACTGGAAGATGACGTCGCAGGCCTATCCGACACTCCCTCTCGAGTTGATCGGCCTGCTCCTCGGCGTGGGGGCGGCCGTCGCGATTCCGGTCGGACTCCTCGTCAACTGGCTCACGGGCATCCTGCTCGGAATCCCCGTCGGACTCCTCGCGGCGACCTTCTGGTTCAGCCGCCGGGCCGTCCGTGCCGCATACAAGCGGATCGAAGGCCAGCCCGGCGCTGCCGCTGCTGTTCTCGACAGCATGCGCGGCTGGGCAGTGACGCCCGCCGTCGCCGTGAGCAAGAACCAGGACATGATCAGTCGCGTCGTTGGCAAGCCGGGCGTGATCCTCGTAGGCGAGGGACCCGCGTCACGGATCACGCACATGCTCGCCAATGAACGTAAGCGCACCGCGCGCTGGGTACCCGAGGTGCCGATATACGAGATTCAGGTCGGTGACGACGAAGGGCAGATCACTCTGCTCAAGCTCCAGCGCTCGATCCAGAAGTTGCCGCGCAGTCTCCGAGGGGGCGAGATCACCGAAGTCCGTCGCCGACTCGAGGCACTCGGCAATGCACGGAACTCGATGCCGGTACCCAAGGGCCCGATTCCGACATCACCTCGCCAGGTGCGCAGGCCCCGCTAACGCACCCGCACGCAGACGGACCCCACGGCCCGGTCGTGCAGCCCACGGCCGTCCTCGTCGTAGACCACTGCCGGGATCACCAGGCAGACCAGTGCGGTCCGCAGCGCGGCCCGCCAGAGGGACAGTCGCCCCCCGGTGATAGGTACCACACGCAGACCGACCACCAGTTGCCCGAAGGACCCCTGGATCAGCCATGTGAGCAGGGTCACTTCGACGAAGAAGATCGCCAGGGTCGCGAACGAGGAATCCGTCGAGCCGTAGGCGAACTGACTGAATGCCAGGCGTGCCACGAGGAGCGAGGCAAGCCAGTCGATGGCGAGGGCGACGACGCGACGGCCGAGCCGGGCAGGCGGGAGACCCGCGTAGTCCTCGCGCATTCCGGAACGCTAGCGGTTAACACGGGTGAAACAGACGGGATACGGCCGCGTCACGGCCCCTGCCTAGCGTCGGAACCGGTGAAAGTCACCGCGCGAGGCGAGTACGGAGGTTCCATGTTCAAGAACGCCGACGATGTACTCAAGTACATCAAGCACGAGAACGTCGAATTCGTCGACGTTCGCTTCATAGATCTCCCCGGTGTGATGCAGCACTTCAACGTGCCCGCATCATCATTCGGTATCGAGGCATTCGAGGATGGCCTGATGTTCGACGGTTCATCGATCCGCGGCTTCCAGGCGATCCACGAGTCCGACATGAAGTTGGTCCCGGATCCGGCCACCGCCTACATCGACCCGTTCCGGTCCGCCAAGACGCTCGTGATGAACTTCTCCATCCTGGATCCGTTCACCAACGAGCCGTACAGCCGTGATCCCCGCAACGTCGCCGCCAAGGCCGAGGCCTATCTGCGCTCGACCGGGATCGCGGACACGGTGTACTTCGGTCCAGAAGCGGAGTTCTACGTCTTCGATGATGTGCGCTTCGAGACCAACCAGCACTCCAGCTACTACTTCATCGACTCCATCGAGGGTGCATGGAACACCGGTCGCATCGAGGAGGGTGGCAACCGCGGCTACAAGACCCGCTACAAGGGTGGCTACTTCCCGGTCCCGCCGGTCGACCACTTCGCCGATATCCGCGACGACATGGTCACGACGCTGCTCAAGGTCGGCCTGGAAGTCGAGCGTTCGCACCATGAAGTCGGCACTGCCGGCCAGGGTGAGATCAACTACAAGTTCAACTCCCTGCAGGCCGCGGCCGACCAGGTGATGCTGTTCAAGTACGTCATCAAGAACGTCGCCTGGGCGCATGGCAAGACCGCCACCTTCCTGCCCAAGCCACTCTTCGGCGACAACGGCTCCGGCATGCACTGCCACCAGTCGCTCTGGAAGGACGGCAAGCCGCTGTTCTACGACGAGATGGGCTACGGCGGCCTCTCCGACATCGCCCGCTGGTACATCGGTGGACTGCTCCACCACGCACCGTCGCTGCTCGCGTTCACCAACCCGACGGTGAACTCCTACCACCGCCTGGTGCCTGGCTTCGAAGCCCCGGAGAACCTGGTCTACTCGGCCCGTACCCGCTCGGCGTGCATCCGAATCCCGGTCACCGGTAACTCGCCGAAGGCCAAGCGCATCGAGTTCCGCGTCCCCGATCCGTCCAGCAACCCCTATCTCGCTTTCGCGGCGATGATGATGGCGGGCATCGACGGCGTGAAGAACAAGATTGAGCCGATGGCACCGGTGGACAAGGACCTGTACGAGCTTCCTCCGGATGAGTTGGCGAATATCCCGCAGGTCCCCGGATCCCTCACAGAAGTGCTGGATGCCCTCGAGAAGGACAACGACTACCTGCAGGCCGGTGGCGTATTCCCCGCGGATCTCATCGAGACCTGGGTGGACTACAAGCGGAGCAACGAGGTGGATCCGATTCGCCTCCGCCCGCATCCGCACGAGTTCGAGATGTACTACGACATCTGATCCCCCCGTCGCGTCGATTCGCCTCGCGCGCACTGGGAAACGAACGGCCCCCCGGGACTCCCGGGGGGCCGTTCTCAGTTGGAGGGGTCCACAGAACGTGCGAGGGTAGGACCATGGCAGGACGAGAGATTCCCACCCGGCGACGCGTCTGGCACGTCGCGGTGCCGATCGTGGCGGTCATCGTTCTCGCGCTCACCTGGAACAGGGAACTGCCCACGCTCACCCTGGTGCTCACCTCCCTCGTGCTCGCACTGGCGATCCTGAGTGCGGTCCACCATGCCGAGGTTGTCGCCGCCAAGGTCGGTGAACCCTTCGGGTCACTCACGCTGGCCGTGGCGGTGACGATCATCGAGGTCGCCCTGATCGTCACTTTGATGACTTCGGACCCACTCGGGACGCAGACCTTGGCCCGGGACACCATCTTCGCCGCCCTCATGATCACCTGTAACGGCATTGTGGGGATCGCACTGATCACACGGACTCTGCGGGGTGGTGAGGCGACCTTCAACGCAGCAGGCGCCGTGTCGGGATTGTCCGCGATCGCCGCCATTTCCACGTTCTGCCTGATCCTTCCGACCTTCACCACCAGTACGGCGGGACCAACCCTGAATACGACCCAGCTCGCGTTCGCCGCTTTGGCGGCACTCACCGTCTACCTGGTGTTCGTGCTCGTCCAGACGGTGCGGCATCGGGACTACTTCCTTCCCGACGCGGACGAGGCAACGCCTACCCCGCTGCCGGAGTCCGTGCACGTGGTACCCCCCACCGGACGAACCGCTCTGGGCAGCTTGATCCTGTTGGTGATCGCGTTGGTCGCCGTTGTCGGTCTTGCCAAGGTGTCGAGTCCGCTGATCGAGGCCGGGCTGGTCAATGTGGGACTTCCGTCGGCCGCGGTGGCGGTCTCAATCGCCCTGCTGGTTCTGCTTCCGGAGTCGATCGCGGCAGTCCGAGCCGCTCGACGCAACCGGATCCAAACGAGTCTGAACCTCGCCTATGGATCGGCTATGGCGAGTATCGGGCTGACGATCCCCACCATTGCCGTGATCTCCTGGCTATTCGATTACCAGTTGATCCTGGGCCTCGACGCGACAGCCATCGTGCTCCTCGCCGCAACCCTGTTCACCGGCTTGGCGACCGTGCTCGCAGGACGCGCGACCGTGCTGCAGGGCAGCATCCACCTATCGCTGTTGGCCGGCTTCCTGGTCCTCGTCGCCGCACCCTGATCGGGTGTTCCGAAAGGAAACAGAAAGGTTTCGACGGCGTACGTGTCGCCACCGGACACACGGCGCGTCCTCCATGGTCTAGGCGGAACTCGTAGACCTCGGGGTGATGCCCCGACTCAAGCGGGCCTCACTCGCCGTAGAAGACGCGCTCCATGACCTGCCGAGCCCGTCGGCTGACTCGGAGGTACTCCTCGCGCATCTCGGTCCCAGCGCGAGCACCGCGGCCGAGGATGAAGCCCACCGCCATCGCCTCCCGGGGGTCGGTGGGAACCATGTCGCTCGGACGACCACGGGCGAGCATCACCGCATTGCGGATCGATGTTGCCAGCAACCATGACGAACGCAGGGTTGCAGCATCCTGAACACTCAGGAGTGAGTGCGTGACCGCGGCGTCGAGCACCGACAGCGTGCTCGTGTCCTGGAGGTCGGGGATGTGGTGCGCATGCTGCAACTGGAGGAGTTGGGCAACCCACTCCACGTCGCTGAGTCCACCCGGGCCCAACTTGGCGTGCAGGCGCGGGTCCGCACCGCGCGGGAGACGCTCGGACTCCATGCGTGCCTTGATCCTGCGCATCTCGCGCAGGGCATCGGGTGCAAGTCCCTCGATCGGGTAGCGCAATGGGTCGATCATCGCAATGAACCGGGCGCCCAGATCTGGATCACCAGCAACGGCGCGGGCCCGCAGCAGGGCCTGCGCCTCCCAGGGTGAGGACCAGCGGGCGTAATAGGACTGATACGAATCCAGGGACCGCACGAGCGGGCCGGACTTACCCTCCGGGCGCAGATCCGCGTCGATCTCCAGCGCCGGATCGGTCGAGGCGGTCATCAACAGTGCGCGCAACTCATTGGCGACCGCGAAGGCCTGCTTGCCCGCCTCCGTCTCGTCAGCATCGGGCAGAACCTCGTAGACGAACATGACGTCTGCATCACTCGCGAACCCGAGTTCGGATCCACCGAAACGGCCCATCGCAATCACCGCGATCCGAGCGTGATGCACCCCATCACCTGCGATGGATTGCCATGCGGCACGTAACGCTCCATCGATGGACGCCGTCGCGACATCCGTGAGACCGCGACCCACGTCCGCGGAACCGGTGGTCCCGAGGATCTCCCCCACCGCCAGGCGGAAGAGCTCCTTGCGGCGCATGGCGCGGATCGCTGACACGATCGCCTCCGGTGTGTCGTGCCGGGTTGCGATCGCATCCACTTCGGTTGTCAGGGACTCCAGGGACCGCGGGGCGAGTTCTTCATCCGCGGCGAGCATCTGCACCGACGCAGGTGCGCGCAGGAGAAGATCGGTCGCGTAGCGACTCGAGCTGAGGATGTGGGCCATCCGTTCGGCCACGATCGACTCGTCCCGGAGCAGGCGCAGGTACCAGGGTGTGGCACCGAGGTCATCGCTGACCTGACGGAAACCCAGGAGTCCTGCGTCGGGATCCGGCCCGTCGGCGAACCATCCGAGCAGGACGGGCAGCAGCGTGCGCTGGATCGTCGCGCGTCGACTCACCCCGGTGGTGAGCGCGGTCAAGTGCGCCAGCGCACCGCTGGGGTTGGCATAGCCCAGTGCCGCCATGCGCTCCTCGGCCGCCTGCAGTGACAGCCGCGCCTCCCCTGCGTCGAGGCGCGCCACGGCCTGGAGCAGTGGTCGATAGAACAACTTCTCGTGCAGTCGCCGCGCTTCGCGGGCGTGGCGCCGCCACTCGGCCATCAACTCCGCGATGGGGTCGGAGCGGAACCCCAGGGATCGGGCGATCACCCGGAGTTCATCCTCGTCCTCGGGGAGAACATGGGTTCGACGCAGGTGACGCAGTTGGAGGCGGTGCTCCAGGGTGCGCAGGAATCGGTACGCATCCGCGAGACTCGACGAATCGGAGCGAGCGACGTAGCCCCAGGTCGCGAGCGCCTCCAGCGAGGACAGCGTGGCCGGCCGCCGCAACATCACATCGCTTCGCCCATGCACCAACTGCAGGAGTTGGACGCTGAACTCGATATCGCGCAGACCACCCGGACCCAACTTGATCTCACGTTCGGCGAGCGCCGCAGGGACGTTTTCCTCGACCCGCCGACGCATCGCCTGCACTTCGCCGACGAAGCCGTCGCGGTCCGCCGCGGACCAGATCAGCGGTGAGACGGCGTCGACGTACGCGTCACCCAGGGCCCGATCGCCGGCAGAGAATCGAGCCTTCAGCAGCGCCTGGAACTCCCAGGTCTTCGCCCAGCGCCCGTAATAGGCGAGGTGGGATTCCAGCGTGCGGACGAGTGCCCCTTGCTTGCCTTCCGGCCGAAGCGCAGCGTCGACCTCCCAGAGACCGCCCTCGGCCGTCGCGGTGCTGCAGATGCGCATCACCGCTGTGGCGAGCACCGTGGCACTCGTCACCGCGACGGCCTCCTCGACTCCTGCGGGGGCCGCCGCGACGAAGATGACATCGACGTCACTGATGTAGTTCAACTCGCGTGCACCGCACTTGCCCATCCCGATGATCGCCAGCCGCGTCGCGGCCGCATGGTGAGGGTTAGCCGCCCGGGCGATCGCAAGCGCCGTTTCGAGAGCGGAGTCGGCGAGATCGGATAGCCACTCGGCCACAATGTCGACGGACGCCACGCCGGAGACGTCACGCACCGCAATACCGAGGAGGATCTCGCGGTATCGAATGCGCAATGCATCCATGGCCGCGTCCTCCGCGAGGGTGGCGGTCGGAGCCTCGTCGTGTGGATCGGCACCAACGGAATGCAGGAGCGCTGTGCGCATGCCCTCCGGTGTGGGCGTCCGCGTGAGCCCCTCCGAGTCGATGACCACGGTGCGGACTTCCGGGTGTCGGATGAGGAAGTCGCCCAACGCGACCGACAGACCCATGATGTCCAGGAGTCGAGCGAGTGCATCGGGATCCGCGCCCCATTCACGGACCCAGCGGCGGCGATCGGCATCCGATCCGGTCTCGACAAGCCTGGTGAGTTGCATCAGGCCGAGATCGGGATCGGCGCACGAGCCCAGGGCGGAGGCGAGGTGATCACCGATCTCCGCCTGCACGTGGGCGAGTACCGGGGACTCGAGGAGCCGCTCGGCACGCTCCGGATCACGGAAACCCGAGCGAGCCAGCCGCATTGCCGGGGCTGACTGACGCTCGCTGGTCACAGTGAGGGAAGGTACCTCTCGAGCTCCCACGGGGTCACCTGGCGGCGGTAGTCCTCCCAGTCCGCCCGCTTGTTGCGCAGGAAGAAGTCGAAGACGTGCTCCCCCAGAGTCTCGGCGACCAACTCGGACTTCTCCGTGAGCGCGATGGCCTGATCCAGGCTCGCCGGGAGGGGCTCCATACCCAGGGCCCGACGCTCGGAGGCCGTCAGGGCCCAGACGTCGTCCTCGGATCCCGGCGGAAGTTCATAGGACTCCTCAATGCCCTTCATCCCCGCGGCAAGTAAGACGGCGAAGGCGAGATAGGGATTCGTGGCGCTGTCCATGGCGCGGTACTCGATGCGCGTGCTGTTGCCCTTGGAGGGCTTGTACATGGGAACGCGGATCAATGCGGATCGATTGTTGTGACCCCAACAGATCCAGGCCGGTGCCTCCGCGCCTCCGGCGAGGCGCTTGTAGGAGTTGACCCACTGGTTGGTGATCGCGGTGATCTCCGGCGCATGCACGAGCAGTCCCGCGATAAAGGAGCGGGCGACTTTGGAGAGCTGATACTCCGCGCCCGGTTCGAAGAACGCGTTGCGGTCCCCCTCGAACAGCGACAGGTGGGTATGCAGCCCGTTGCCGGGGTGGTCCCGATGCGGCTTGGGCATGAAGGAGGCGAAGAGTCCCTGCTCGAGTGCAACTTCCTGCACGACCAGGCGGAAGGTCATCAGGTTGTCCGCGGTGGTGAGTGCATCGGCGTAGCGCAGGTCGATCTCCTGCTGGCCGGGACCACCTTCGTGGTGACTGAACTCGACGGAGATGCCCATCGCCTCGAGCATGGTGATCGCCTGACGTCGGAAGTCATGACCGATGCCATGCGGGGCATTGTCGAAATAGCCGTAGTGATCCACGGGCACGGGCGGTGAACCGGGCTCCGGCATCCCCTTGAACAGGTAGAACTCCACCTCGGGGTGCGTATAGAAGGTGAATCCGAGATCGGCCGCCTTCGCCAGACTGCGCTTGAGCACATGCCGAGGATCGGCATACGACGGCGACCCGTCGGGCAACAGGATGTCGCAGAACAGACGTGCAACAGCCGGGCCCTCGGTGCGCCAGGGAAGGATCGAGAACGTGCTCGGATCGGGGCGCGCGATCATGTCGGACTCGTAGACGCGCGCGAAACCTTCGATGGCCGAGCCGTCGAATCCGATGCCTTCGGCGAAGGCGCCCTCCAGTTCCGCTGGGGCGATCGCCACGGACTTCAGGGTCCCGAGGACGTCGGTGAACCACAGTCGGATGAAGCGAATATCGCGCTCTTCGATTGTGCGGAGAACGAACTCTGCCTGCTTGTCCACGGGTCCATAGTGGCGGCGGGGTTGTTACGGGGAGGTTAAGTACGCCGAACTACGCTCGCGACGTGGCCGAGAGCACGGGTGACACCACCCTCAGGGTGGCCCTGGCCCAGATCAATCCCACCGTGGGAGACCTGTCCGCTAATGCATCGCTGATGACCCAGGCGCTGCGTGAGGCCCACAGCGCCGGCGCAGACCTCGTGGTCTTCCCGGAGCTCGTGCTGGACGGGTACCCGGTCGAGGATCTCGCTCTGCGCCCCTCGTTCCAGCGCGCAAGTCGCGCCGCGATGCACGCGTGGGCCGCGGAGGTGCACGCACTCGGACTCGGTGATCTGCCCTGCCTCGTCGGCTACCTCGATCACAGCGATGAACTCCGCGCCGATCAACCGGCGGGTGGACCGCTCAATGCCACCGCACTCGTGCACGACGGTCAGGTGCGCGCCCGCTACGTCAAACACCACCTGCCCAACTACGGGGTCTTCGACGAGGCCCGTTATTTCGTCGCGGGTGACACACCCGTCGAGTTCCTCCTCGAAGGAGCGAAAGTGAGTATCGCGATCTGCGAGGACCTCTGGCGTGCAGGCGGACCGGTGGCCTGGGCTCGCGAGACCGGCCCGGGGTTGCTTGCAGTTCTCAACGCCTCACCCTATGAACGCAGCAAGGACGACACCCGCCTAGCGCTCTGTCAAGCGCGGGCACGGGAAGCCGGCTCCGCTCTCGTCTACGTCAACCTCGTCGGCGGTCAGGATGAACTTGTCTTCGACGGGGATTCGATGACGGTCGACGCCGACGGTTCCGTCCTGCTGCGCGCACCACAATTTGAATCGGGTGTGTTCACCGTCGATATCTCGGTGCCACGCAGCCGTATTTCCCTGCCGATCAGCATCGAGCGCTCACACGCCCCGTCTACAACTCCCCCGTCTATGACGCGGCCGCGCGCAGATGACCTGACCGAGGTGCACGGTGCTCTCGTCCTCGGGCTGCGCGACTACGTGGAGAAGAACGGTTTCGCCTCTGTGATGCTGGGTCTCAGTGGCGGCATCGACTCCGCACTCGTGGCGTCCCTCGCCTGCGATGCGCTCGGTGCGAACCGGGTATTCGGTGTGGGCATGCCTAGCCGCTACTCCTCCGAGCACTCGCGCTCCGATGCGCGAGATCTTGCGGAGCGCACCGTATTGAACTTCCGGGAGGTGCCCATCGAACCTATGTTCGCGGCCTTCCAGGAGTCATTGGCCCTCGATGGTCTCGCCGCCGAGAACCTCCAGGCGCGCATCCGGGGCATGATCCTGATGAGCCTGTCGAATGCGGAGGGGCACCTGGTCCTCGCGACGGGCAACAAGAGCGAGTTGGCGGTCGGATACTCGACCATCTACGGCGACGCGGTCGGCGGGTTCGCCCCCATCAAGGACGTGCCCAAGACGCTCGTCTGGGAACTGGCCCGGTGGCGCAATGACGTGGGACCGGGCCAACCGATCCCACCCTCGAGCATCACCAAGCCGCCGAGTGCGGAGTTGCGCCCCGGTCAATTGGACACCGATTCGCTTCCGGATTACGCCAAACTGGACGCGATCCTCGAGGAGTACGTCTCCGGCGACCACGACCTGGGCCATCTCGCCACCCGATTCGATCGGGAGACGGCCCGACGCGTGATCGCGCTCACCGACCGAGCGGAATACAAGCGACGTCAGTACCCACCGGGAACGAAAATCTCACTGCGGGCGTTCGGGCGCGATCGGCGCCTCCCGATCACGCATCACTGGCGCGAGGGCTAGAACCCGACGGGTACTCCTCCGCGGCCTGCTCGGGGTAGTCGGCCACCTCGTCCTGGACGAGGGCGTCGGTGTCGTCCTGCGCTGGCTGCGCCTTCTTGGTGGGGGGAGTGATCTTAGGCAACCAGATCCCGACGACCAGGGCTGCGATGAACACCACGACCGCGGAGATAATCGACGTGAGGTGCGAGGCCGAGAGAAAAGCTTCGAAGGCACCCGTCTCCAGTTGCGCCCGAATCGCATCCGGCACGCCGGGAGCCGTGTCGAGGACGGTGACCGAGGCCACCACTGATTCGGACGCAGCGGCCACCGCTTCCGGAGGAAGGGGGAGAGGGGCCTGGGCCAGGGACGTCTCGAGGTTGCTCGCATATTGGGTGGCCAGCACGGTGCCGATCACGGCCACGCCGAGGGCACCGCCTACCTGGCGAACAGTGTTCTGCACCGCGGACCCCGCGCCTGCTCGCATGAGCGGAAGGACGTTCTGCATCACCGTGGAGGCCGGTGCGATCACGTTGCCCATCCCGAACCCGAAGATGAAGAACACCACGAGCAAGACCCAGATCGGCGTCTCCAAGCGCAGGAAGACGAGCGCCACCGAGGAGATGGTGACCAGGGCCAGTCCGGTGGTCATCACCGCCCGGTACCCGAATCGGTCGACCATGCGTGCGCTTCGCGGAGCCGCGAGCAACTGACCCACCGCGAACGGCAGGAAGCACAGCCCGGCCGTCAGGGTGTCGTAACCCCGGAGAATCTGCAGGTAGAACGGAATCGTGAAGGTGATGCCGGAGAGTGCGAAGAAGGCCAGGGAGACCGCGGTCAGACTGATCGCGTACCCGCGATTCTTGAACAGAGCCACATCGAAGCTGGGGTGATCGCTGCGCGTCTCCATCCAGAGGAACAGGGCGATGATGGCAATACCCGCGATGATCGGACCGAGGACGAGCGGGGCCAGCCAGTCGCGGGTCTCTGACGCGTGGATGATCCCGTAGAGCAGGGATGTCAGTCCCACGACCGAGATCACGAGACCGAGCAAATCGAGCCGACGGCCCTGCGGGTTGCGGGTCTCCGGAACCACCCGCCAGATCGCGACGAGGCCCACAGCAATGATCGGGACGTTGATCAGAAACACGGAGCCCCAGTCGTTCCCGGTAAGCCAGTTCGACCAGGAGGGGTGCTGCAGCAGGATGCCCCCGAGCACGGGACCCAGCGCCACGGCGGCACCGACCGTACCCGCCCACGCCCCGATGGCCTTTCCGCGCTCGTGGGGTGGGAAGACGACGGTGATGATGGCCAGCGTGCAGGGGAGCACGGCCGCGCCGCCGATCCCCATCACGGCGCGGAACCCGATCAGCATGCCCGCGCTGCTCGAGAACGCGCAGATCGCCGATGCCACGGCGAAGATCACCAAGCCGATCATCAGGACCTTCTTGCGGCCCCACGTGTCCCCGAGGACGCCCCAGGTGAAGAGGAGGGCGGCGAACACCAATATGTAGGAGTCCACCGCCCAGACGAGTTGGCCCTGGGTGGCACCCAGGTCCTTCTGGATCGTGGGGAGGGCGATGTTCAGCACCGTGTTGTCGAGGACGACCACGAGCAGGCTGACCACGACGACGGCCAGGATCGACCAGCGCCGAGGGTGGCCCTCCCCCGAGGTCATCCAGTCGGGCTGCTCGGACACGGTCTCAGGTGAGGTCACGGGATCCTTCATGGCTGCCCGACGCGGAATGCGGGGCGATCAGCCCGAGGCTACTCGCCCGTGTGCACTGGCACGGCCCGAGCCGACGTGACACACTTCACGTATCCGGGGACTCCGCAGGGAGCCTCGAGACGGGAGCGAGATGTCTGTTCATGCTGCGCAGAGGCGCACCACTATCCGTGATCTGCAGGAGATGACCGCGCGCGGTGAGCGCTGGTCGATGATCACCGCCTACGACGCGATGACCGCGCGGATCTTCGATGAGGCGGGTATTCCGGCGATGCTCGTCGGCGATTCCGCCGCGATGGTTGTCTACGGGTATGACTCCACGGTTCCCGTGACCGTCCAGGAACTCCTTCCGCTCGTTGCCGCCGTGCGGCGCGGCTCCGAACGCGCCGTCGTGATCGCAGACCTCCCCTTCGGCTCCTACCAGGGATCACCAGCGCAAGCACTGGAGACTGCGTCGGAATTCATGAAGGTTGCCGGTGCCCACGCGGTCAAACTCGAAGGCGGGTCTCCCATGCTCCCGCAGGTCGAGGCACTCACCTCGGCCGGCGTCCCGGTCATCGCCCATCTCGGCCTCACTCCCCAGTCGGTCAACGCCCTCGGGGGGTACCGGGTGCAGGGTCGTGGGGAATCCGCGGACGTCCTGCTGCGCGATGCCAAGGCATTCGAGGCGGCCGGGGCGAGCGCGATCGTCCTGGAACTCATTCCCGCTGAGTTGGCCACCCGGGTCAGCGACATGTTGTCCATCCCGACGATCGGGATCGGGGCGGGGTCGGGAACCGACGCCCAGGTGATCGTCTGGCAGGACCTTGTCGGACTCACCCCGGGTCCGCTCCCGCGATTTGTTCGCACCTACGCCGATGTTCGGACAGTGATGTCCGACGCAGTGTCGCGGTGGAACAGCGATGTGATCGAGGGTCGCTACCCGTCGGAGCAGGAGTCCTACTCGTAGGTCAGAGGTCGGTGACGCGGATCCCGGCGTGGATCTTGTAGCGGCGATTCATCGAGATCAGATTCGCAGTGAACGCCTCGACCTGACCGGCATTGCGGAGGCGACCGCCGTACACCCCACGCGCACCGGGGATCCGACCTGCGAGCGCTTGCACCACGTCCGTGGCAGCACGATCATCACCGAGAACGAGGATGTCCGTGTCGATGCTTGCGATCTCGGGATCTAGCAGAAGCACCGCGGAAACGTGATGAAACGCGGCGACGACGGTGCTCTCGGTGAGGATCGCCGCAGCCTGCTGAGCGGCCGATCCTTCAGCAACCGCAAGGGGAAAAGCCCCCTGCTTGTCGAATCCCAAGGGGTTCACGCAATCAACAACGATCGTGCCGACGAGATCCTCGCGGAGTGACGACAGAGTGTCCGCGTGTCCATCCCACGGCACGGCGACGATCACCACATCAGCCTCGCGCGCGGTGGTGGAGTTATCCGCACCGAGGACTCCGTGACCCAGATCCGCCGCAATCATCGCTGCGCGCTCTCCATCACGCGATCCGATGGTCACTCGCTGCCCGGCCATGGCCAGGCGACGCGCAAGTCCACGACCTTGCTCCCCCGTTCCACCGAGCACACCTACATGCAGATGCGAGACATCAGGAAGTGTGCGTGGATCGGGATTCGGGGACTCTGACATGCCCTCTGACTACCACGGCCGCGACACGAAACACGCGCACGACGCGAATATCTTTGTATTTTGACAATTGCTCTGTCAGAGTTATCTCAGAGGACCGTGTACAGGAGCATGGTCCGCTAACACAGGAGGCAATGTGGCGGTCGCAAAGAAGACTGCTCGCAAGGCGTCGGCCAAGAAGGCGGCACCTCGCAAGGCAGCCAAGAAGGCAGCCAAGAAGCGCCCTGCCAAGAAGGCAGCCAAGCGCACAGCGAAGAAGGCAGCAAAGAAGGCTCCGGCCAGGAAGGCTGCAAAGAAGCGCTCAGCGAAGAAGGCAGCACCGCGTAAGGCAGCGAAGAAGCGTCCGGCCAAGAAGGCGGCGAAGAAGGCAGCCAAGCGTCGTCCTGCTAAGAAGGCAGCCAAGAAGGCAGCTCCGCGCAAGGCAGCCAAGAAGGCTGTCCGTCGGAAGAAGAAGTAGCCCTCAGGCGTCAGCAAAGGCCCGCATCCTTCGGGATGCGGGCCTTTGTGTCTGTCTAGTCGTCGTCCTGGGCGTCGAATGCGGCGTTGCGCTCCGCGGCGCGGGTCAGCGCCGTCGATGCCTCGGCCTCGGTCGCATAGGGACCCATCCGCTGGTCGTTCGCGCACCCGTCGTCGGGTTCCACACGTTGATGGGTCAGGCAGTCGTACCAACTCATGGGGACTCCACTCCGGCGATCTGAGGTCTGCCGTCCCACTGTATCCACCCGTACACTCACCCGACATGCGCACGTTGAGCCCTGGGCGCATCTCGCCGACTCGGCAGGTTCCGCAGCAGATCGAGCGCCCGGAGTACGTCGGCCGACCCGCACCGTCGCCCTTCGGCGGTTCCGATGTGCAGTCCCCGGACACCCTGGAAGCCATGCGGGTCGCAGGACGCCTCGTCGCCAATGCGCTGCAGGAGGTCGGGCGGCATGTCGCTCCCGGCGTCACGACGGACGAGTTGGACCGCATCGGGCACGAGTACCTCTGCGACCACGGCGCCTACCCGTCAACCCTGGGCTACCGAAGCTTCCCGAAGTCTCTCTGCACCTCGCTCAATGAGGTGATCTGCCATGGGATCCCGGACTCCACCGTGATCGAGGACGGGGACATCTGCAACATCGACATCACCGCCTATATCGGCGGAGTCCATGGGGACACCAACGCGACCTTCCTCGCCGGAAATGTGGCCCCGGAGGTCGTGGATCTGGTCGACCGCACTCGCGAGGCGACGATGCGCGCCATCCGCGCGGTCAAGCCCGGGCGGCCGCTCAACGTGATCGGAACCGTGATCGAGAGTTACGCCAAGCGATTCGACTACGGGGAGGTCAGCGCCTTCACCGGACTCGGGATCAGCACCTCTTTCCACTCCGGCCTGATCGTTCCCCACTTCGAAGACCCCGACCTCGATACCGAACTCCAGCCTGGAATGACATTCACCATCGAGCCGATGCTGACCCTCGGGACGATCGACTACGAGATCTGGTCGGATGGCTGGACCGTGGTGACCCGTGATCGGAAGTGGACCGCGCAATTCGAGCACACGATCGTGGTGACCGACGAGGGTGCAGAGATCCTCACGACGCCCTCGGAGTCAGCATGATCACGACACTCTGTGTCGACATAGGCGGCAGCGGCTTGAAGGCCGCCATGGTCGACCTGCACGGTGATCTGATGACGGAGCGCCTGCGCGTGGACACCCCGTATCCGTGCCCGCCCGAGCGACTGGTGGCAGCCCTCACCGATCTCGTCACACCTCTGGGTCGTGCGGATCGGGCAACCGTCGGTTTTCCGGGGCTGGTGCGCGACGGCCGCGTCCTGCACGTGCCCTCCCTCACCCGTGCCCGCTACGACGGGGACACCGACGTCGACCTGCAGCACCGATGGGATCGCTTCCCGCTCGAAGCGGCGCTCCAGGAGGCGTTCGGGATCCCGACCAAGCTGCTCAATGACGCAGACGTCCAGGGCTGCGCGGTCGTTGCCGGCCGGGGGCTGGAATTCGTGATCACCCTGGGGACCGGTGTCGGCACGGCGCTTTTCCTCGACGGGCGCCTGCTCCCCCACCTGGAGTTGTCCCACGGACCCTTCAAGAAGGACGTCAGCATCGACACCGCCCTGGGCAACGTGGAACGCAAGCGCCTCGAACGCGATCACTGGCGTGCCCGCGTTCGTGCCGCCATCGATGTCTTCGACACGATGCTGTATTTCGACCGCGTGTACGTAGGGGGTGGTAACGCGAAACATCTTGATCCCTCGGATGTGGGACCGAAGGGCACAATCGTGTCGAATTCCGCGGGCATCGTCGGAGGAGTCCGCGCCTGGGACTTCGCCGATTAGGCTCCCTGACCATGACCCGCTGGCTCAGTGACGATGAGCAGCGCAACTGGCGCGCGTGGCTGAACGCCTCTCTGCTCCTTCCCGACCGACTTAGCCGGGCCCTCGCCGAGAAGCACGGCCTGACCATGGCCGACTACGAAATCCTCGTCCAGTTGTCGGAGCACCCGGAGCAGCGGATTCGCATGAGCGAACTCGCCGAACGCACCCTGAGCTCCCGGAGCCGCCTCTCCCATCAGATCGATCGGATGGTGGACGCTGGACTCGTCACGCGGGAGGCGTGCTCGGACGACCGGCGCGGATCCTTTGCCGTCCTCACGGATACGGGGTGGAAGACCATCGTGGCCGCGGCACCGGATCACGTCATGGCGGTGCGCGAGCACCTTGTCGACCTACTCGGTCCGGAGCGGTTCGCCGAATTCGGCGACACATGCAGGATGATCGTGGACGATCTGGTGGAACGATCCGGCGCGCGCCGCGTCGTGGACTGAAGGGAAGCGCAATGACGGAGAGTCGGGATCCACGCCCCTGGTCGGCGAAGAAGCCGCAGAACTACGTTCTCAGCGCGGTCCTGATCATCGTGGCGATCATCCTCGTCCGTCAGGGATTGGACTACATCGGCCAGGGCGTCGGGGGCTTCGTCCCCTACGCCATCATCCTCGGCGGACCAGCACTCGCCGCCTACTACACCTGGTACTTCACGATCCGGAAATTCGAGGGCGAGTAGGAACGCTCGCATAGGCTCCGCCAGTCACCACCGAGAGAAGGACACCCACGATGAAGCGATTCCTCGGGCTCCTGTCGATCACCGGACTCACTGCGGGAACCATCGCCCTCGCAGCGCCCGCGTCCGCCGACGCCCAGGTCACCCTCGGCGGAGTGCGCAACGGCGTCGTCGGCGTCCAGCAGAAACTGAATGCGACCGTCACCGCCTCGGGCACGTTCGGTGGCGACGTGGGAACGGTGACTTTCACCGTGAACGGCCAGAACGTCGGCACCGACTCCGTGGGCGGTGCCGATGGAACCACGGCGTCCGTGGCCTGGACGCCGGGTTCTGCGGGAGATTCCGTGAATATCACCGCCGCGTTCAGCGGCGGAGGCTCAGACACCACAAGCACTTCGGTCGCCAAGGTGGGAACGCAGGCGTCGATCACGGTCCCGGGCAACGCGACGACCTCGACCCAGGTATCCCTCGGCGCCACCGTGCGCGCCAAGGTGGGCAAGTACGTACCGACCGGCTCGGTCACCTTCTACACGTCCAATGGCACCAACGTCGGCACCGCGGGACTCGATGGGAACGGCAAGGCGAACATCACTTACACGACTCCCGCCACTCCCGGCAACGTGTCGCTCTACGTGATCTACAACGGCGATGCGAATGCCGAGGCGTCTGGTCGTAGCGGTTCGGACACCATCAAGGTGGTCTCCGGTCAGCCCTCGGTGTCGCTCGTGGTGGCGCAGACGAACTACGCGGGATCCCCCACCCAGCTCACCGCCAAGATCACTCCGCCGAGCGGCACCGGAACGGTGTCGTTCTCCGCGAACAACTCTGCGCTCGGCAATGCGAATGTGACCAACGGTGTCGCGACCATCACGTGGGTTCCCGCGTCCACCGGCACCTTCACCCTCAAGGCTGTCTATAGCGGGGGTAACGGCGTGCCGGGGGGCACGGCGACGAACCAGGTGAACGTGATCCAACCCCTCAAGCCCGACGTCATCACGATCAACCCGCAGGGGCCTGCGGGTCCGTGGCCAGCGGGGTCCACCCAGGGCCTGCCGAACGGCGCAACCGTGCAACTCGGCGTCTCGAGCGCCTCGGGCCTTCCGGTGAACCTCAGCGTCACATCCCCGTGCAGCCTCAACGGCACGACACTGACGGTCCTCGGAGTCGGGAACCCCTGCACACTGACCGCGACGACACCGGGTGGAAACGGGTTCGCTCCCGGGAGCCAGACCTGGACGATCCAGCAGGGGGTCGGCACGCAGACCGCCGCGATCCAACCGATGGCCAGCGGGACCTACAAGAAGGGCAAGACGCTGGTGCTCGCACCCGTGGGTGCACGGACCAGCCTCAACAAGCCGATCGCCTGGAAGGTAACGTCGGGGAAGTCCAGTTGCAAGGTTGTGAAGGCCAAAGGGAGCCTCCGAGTGAAGCTCACCGCGAAGGGCTCCTGCCAGGTGGTCGGATCGGCACCCGGTGTTCCCGGCCAGTGGGCGGCGAACTCCTACGTTGCCAACTACCGGGTTCGCTAGTTAGCGCGAGCGAACGGGTACGAGGCTCCGCACGACGTTCTTGATCTCGGCGAGGGTGAGCCCCTGGGTGTTCACCACCACGTAGGTGGTGCCTTTCCCGCCGCTGGCGGGCAGCGTCACCGACGTCGTTGCAGATTGACGG
>JBJTBD010000064.1:0-11231 GCA_046091195.1 Actinomycetota bacterium | reverse complement strand
CAACCGCATCGCTGTGATCATCGGATTGGTGGTGCTCAGCGCCATCATGCGACGATCGAAGCCGCTGCTCGCAGGTGTTGCTGGGCTGGGGGCACTCCTCATTGGCGTGAACTCCCTGTCGGCGGCCGGCGTCGTGTGGTCCCCACCGGTCTTCGCGGATGTGGCGTTCATCGGCGTCTGCGCGTGGTTCCTGCGCGTACTGTGGTTCCAGCGCGAGAGGTGGGGTGAACTGTCCGGCACAGCACTACTCGCCTTGGCCCTGACCCTCCTCCTCCGTCAGCCTGACGTCCTCGCACAGCCCTTCACGTTGGTCATTGGTGGCTCTGCAACGGCTGTGATCGTCGTGGGTTTGGTCTGGAGTTTCCTCACCGATGGCGCGGAACCGGCACGCTCACCTCGAGGCCTGGGACGCGATGCCCGACTTCTATTGCTCCTCGCGAACTTCCTCTTTGGTGCGACGGTCGTCGCATGGGCCACGATTGGGCGCCAGCCCTTGCTTGCTGATGCACTCGGTCAGGCGACCACTCTGGGTGTCCAATCGATCGGTACCGCACTCATCGTGTCGGTCCTCCTCACCGTTATGTTCGGCGCAGTTCGACGAGGGTGACGCCTTGCCGGACCGCGTAGTCTCCGCCGCACTGACGCAGCTGTGTCTCGTCGGTCCAGACGCTCTCACCATAGAAGCAATCGCCGAGCGCGCACATGTATCTGCCGGTTTCATTTACAAGCACTTCGGATCACTGTCCGACGTCTTGCGCGATGCGCTACTGGATGGGCTCTCCGCTCACCTCGCGGCCATCCCCCGGGAGGGTCCGCTTACCGCCGGTCTCCTCCTCGAGATGTCGACGCACGACCATGATCGTCTTCCCTTGGAGGCGATCCTCTCTCTACGACGCTTCCCGGAGATCCGCGAGATCGTCGGACCTGCGACGACCGAACTCGTGGAACGCATCGGTCCGATGAGGTCGTGCGTGGTCTTCGGTTGCCACGCGGTTGCAATCGCAGGTGTGTCCCCCGCCGAGAGCGACGTGACTGCTCTAATAGCTCTGGAGTATCGAATACAAGGCGGTGACATTCGCAATGTTGAGTCCGTCGCACCCGAGGAATCAGTCGGGGATTTGTCGATACCTCACCCACCGCCGCTCCGCAATGACCCGACGACTGTGCGCCTACGCGCCGCCGCGTCGCAACTACTCACCGAGACCGCTGGGCAGGCAACCATTCGAGATATCGCGACGAAGGCAGGCGTGACCACGGGCGCGGTATACCGTCGGTACGAATCCAAGGATGACCTCATCGGTGACACGATCCAGGCCCGTGTGACCGAGGATCGCACCACGTGGCTGATGGATTTCTTCGAGGTGCTCACGAATCCCGGAACGGGCGATCCTGCACGCGTACTGAGTGATGTTCTGGCTGAAGCTTCAGAGACGACCAAGGCGAGCACTCGCGAATCAATCGAACTCCTCATCTCCGCTCGGGGCGGCCCCGCCGCGCGGATGGCGCTTGCAAGCCGCTACACGAGTGCCATTGCGACCAGGACCGCCCAACTGACCCGTTTCCGAGGATCCGCTCTCATGAGACATGAGGACTCGCCTGCAGCTCTGGCGTGGGCGTTCCAGGTTGTCCCGATGGGTGCCCGCATCCTTGGACTCGCCACGCAGATGCCCGATTCGACGGGCTGGTACCCCTCAATGGTCTCGCTGTTGCGCGCACTCTGATCACTGCGGTCGACGTGGCGAGGTCAACTCCCCGGTGCGACAGTGAAGTACGCGCACGCAAGCTTCCCGGAGCGCTGACCGACAACGCACAAAGCTGGAGACCCCCACGACGGCTCGTAAATCGCCGTGCTCGGGGCAACCACCCAGGTGAAGTTGCCTTGCTTGTCCGCACGACGAAACTCCATCGAATACTCGTTCATTCGGCCTTGGCCGAAGATGTTGTAATTGAATCGCCGCAGGCCTTCGTTCGGTTTGAAGCCACGGATCGTCACCGTCAATTCGTTTGCGCTCGTGAGTTCCTGTGGCGAGATATTGATCTTCATTCCCTTTGAGAGTCCTGGCTCCTCGGGTCTACCTTCAAGGAACTCGACGCATTCCGTGCCCGTCAGCAGCGGCACGCAGACTCGCGCGGCCTGTGCGGTGCCTGCACTCACGGGCGTAACAAGTAGTGCCGTAATAGCGGCGCTAGCCAGTAGTCGTCTTTTCATCATCACTCTCCAGTCGGTAGTGGTTGGCAATCCGATTCAACGGTCAGGCTCCAGTCCCCTCCCGAGGATATCCACGTGCTCGAGAGATCGACGGAGGTGGGGATCAGCATTGGGTTCAGTGTGGACTGTTCCAAGGCTTTCAGGATCTCTCCTCGAGCAACCTCGTCGATGCCCGACGACGGTCCGAAGTGGAACTGCACAGATGCTACGTAGGCAGCGTTGTTCGTGGAACACGGCCTGACCGTGGTGTCTGGGCCACGAATACCAGGGGAGTCCCACACACTCGCGTCAGTTGCGCGCACCACGGCATCTTGGGCTACGTCATCGATAGCGAAGGCCAGTTGCATCGCAGCGTCGGTGACGGCTCGGCCTTTCGACAGAGTCGAGGTTCCCCACACTTGGCCGGCGATCAGAAACGGCAATACCGCAAGTCCGACGATGCCGATCAGTAGGCGCCTGCCGGTGGGTCGAATGGCGAAGGCAATCAGTAACGCGATAGCTGCGATACCGATCGCTACGGCAAGGGCCCCGAAGACCAATGTTCCCGTCTGCGCCGGAGCACAACTCGGACCGAGGCATTCGATCGAACCGACGGCGAGGAATACCAGCGCAGCCGGCACGAGGAGGACACAGAGGGCTGCTCCGAGCACCACGATCACGACCATGACCCGGAACCAGAGGGCGTAGAACCACGGCACAGGCCTGGTTCCCACGGACGCTTCTTCCTGGACCACGTCTGGAGCTCCTCACCCTCAGGCCCCCAATGATCGGACCACCCGGCCCAGAAAGGTTGAGCCACGCGAACTCGTGAGGCTCCGTTACCGGTACGTTTCACGGCGTGAGCGATGGCGTGGCTTCCCGATTCGGTGAACTCCTTCGAGAAGAGTCGGTGCCGCTACGCGGTGACGTGACCCTCGCCTTGGCACGATCGATCGGCGCCCGTGCGCAGGAACTTGGCGAGGAAGCAGGATTCCCGATCGCCATCGCCGTCCGCCTCGGTGGACGAACGGTGTTCCAGGTGGCCCTGGACGGGAGTGCCCCCCTCAACGACGCCTGGTTGATGAAGAAGATCCACGTCACCGAGACGTTCCACCAATCCACGCTGCTGGTACGCGCGGAGCACGAGGCCAACGGCAAGGACTTCCATGCCACGCACGGCGGAACGTCGGAGTACTGGGCACCGGCCGGGGGTGCGGTCTGTCTTCGGGACTCGACCCTGACCTTCCGCGGGGTTCTCGCGGTCTCGGGCCTCACGCAGATCGAGGACCACGCACTCTGCCGAGAGGCATTGGCGTCCTTCAGCTAGAGCGCATACCACTACGCATCCCATTTTGGTATGCTTCCGGCGTGTCCATTCAAATCGCTGTCCGCCTGCCCGACCAGATCGTCGAGGAGCTTGATGCCCTCGTGGCCTCCGGGCAGGCACCCAGTCGAGCATCGGTGGTCGAGGCAGCCCTGCGCCGGGAACTTCGCCAGCACCTCTATGCCCGTGAGGCCGAACTGCTTGCCTCACTTCCGCCGGACGATGATTTCGATGCCATGCACGACTGGGTTGCACGCAACAGGCCGGCGATCGATTGATGCGACCGATATACCTGGCGCGGCTGGAAAAGACACGTCCCGTAGTCCTGCTCACTCGGGAACGCCTCGTTCCTGTCCTGACGAGTGTCACAGTCGCACCGATCACGAGCCGCATACGCGGGATCGATACCGAGGTTGCCGTAGGCCCGCTGAACGGAATCGAGACGAACAGCGTCATCAGCTGCGACAACATCACCACAATTTCACGAAGCGATCTGGGCCGTCCGATCGGATTTATCACCCTCGAGCAAGAACATCAACTTGCTGCGGCCATCAGCCATGCGTTCGACTTAGCTCCCGCGCCCTGATCACACTGACGAACGGCCTGCGGACTCCACTCGCAGGGGTGGCACCTGGATCCACGGGAACCTGATCCATCTGTCGGTGCTTCGCCAGGCGAGTTCAGGCTTGTACGTGGTTGCGGGCTTGGAATACAGGACTGCAACGCGAACATCCGCACCCGCAGGAAGCAGTTGCCGGACGAAGTGCAAAGTCG
Organism: Actinomycetota bacterium; assembly: GCA_046091195.1. Classification (GTDB taxonomy): domain Bacteria; phylum Actinomycetota; class Actinomycetes; order S36-B12; family S36-B12; genus VGCC01. The sequence goes on along the minus strand of JBJTBD010000064.1, from coordinate 6,945 downwards.
CACCGGTATCGGCGACATCGTCGGCAACGAGTACGCGCTTTCCCGAGAGATCGGCGAGGTAGGGCTCCTGGCCAATCAGGATCGGTTGCGGGAGCGTCTCACCGGCGTCGGTATAGAACTCGACGTTGACGTGGCGCACGTCTTTGATGTCCAGGGCGTAGGCGATTCCCGCGGCCACGAAGAGTCCCCCGCGCACAACTCCGAGGATGGCATCGGGAATCCAGTTGTCATCGACAAGTGTTTGCGCCAGGTAGCGGATACCTACACCGAAGTCTGAGTAGTCGAAGGTCTCGAGTTCGCACTCGGGTGGCATCGGCATGGTTAGAGCTGCGTGCGGTGGAAGTTCGCAAAGGATCGACTCGGGGTCGGACCTCGCAGACCCTGGAAGCGCGAGCCGTACTTCGCCGAGCCGTAGGGATGTTCCGCGGGAGAGGAGAGGCGGAAGAGGCAGAGCTGCCCGATCTTCATCCCCGGATAGAGCGTGATCGGCAGTGTTGCGACATTGGACAATTCGAGTGTCACGTGTCCGGAGAACCCGGGGTCGATGAAACCGGCGGTGGAGTGCGTCAGCAGACCGAGGCGACCGAGGGAGGACTTGCCTTCGAGGCGCCCGGCGATGTCGTCGGGAAGGGTGATCACCTCGTAGGTGGACCCCCGGACGAACTCGCCCGGATGCAGGATGAAGGGCTCGTCACCCACCGGTTCGAGCAGGCGGGTGAGGTCGGGCTGCTCGATGCTGGGATCGATGTGCGGGTAGCGGTGGTTCTCGAAAACCCGGAACCAGCGGTCCAGCCGCACGTCGATGCTCGACGGTTGGATCATGCCCTCGTCGTAGGGATCGATGGCCACGCGGCCGGCCGTGATCTCGGCCTTGATGTCGCGGTCGCTTAGCAGCACGCGGTGAAGGCTATCGGGGAGTTCAGGTCATCAGGTCGGAAAGGTCATCGGGGGCGTCGGCCCCGCACTCCTCGAGCGCTTCCAAAGGCACGTGGTGCAGGGCCGCCTGGTTGGTGGCCTTCAGGATGACGGGCGCCTTGACGCCCGCGGCGTAGGACTGGAGCCAGCGCCCCGCGCACACGCCCCATCGGTCGCCCGGGTTCAGCCCCGGGAACCCGAACTCCGGGTGCGGGGTGGACAGGTCGTTGCCGATCTCCTTCTGGTGCTCCAGGAACTCAGCGGTCACCACCGCACACACGGTGTGCGAGCCGAGGTCCTCCGGCCCGGTCGTGGTGTATCCGTCGCGATAGAAACCGGTGAGGGGTTCGATGCTGCAGATCTCCAGGGGCTCGCCATAGACGTTGCTCTGCTCCATCCCCTCACCCTAGGACGAGGCCGCCGTAGCCGCATCGGGTTCGCGCGCACCTGCGCGAATTCCATCGATGCGATCGAACCAGTCCAGCAACCAGATCGTGATGACGAACCCCAGTGCTTCGTCGTGGGTGGTCGGAACCTCCGAAAGCGATGACCACGAGGCCCCGTGCGGACTCGGATGCCATGAAGCGACATCCCCGGTCGCGATGTGGTCGGCGATGTCGTCCCAGTACGCGTCTCCATCCGCCACTCGCTTCTGGACCAGTGCCCGAAGAGAGGGTGACCAACCCGCTGGCAGCTGCTCGCTGCTGAACGGCGCCATGGCCTGACCGACGTTCACCAGGAGGTAGGAGTCACCTGTGAGCGCAAGCCAGCCGGCGAAGCGCGGCATGCCTGGTCCGCGCTGCATGAGCGCGACGTCGTACGCCTCGGCACCCACCAGTATCGCGCGGCGTGCCTGACTCAACGTGTCGTGGGCCTGCTGGGGATCGATGGGCGACGCGTAGGAACGAGCAACCGTCGCAGCGTACGCCCAGGCAACGCGCACGGACTGGGACATTGCCTGGTGCAGAGCACCGAGAGCTCCCTGCGGCCACAGCACGAGTGCGACGACGAGTGCGATGGCCGAACCGAGGGCGATATCGACGATTCGGATTCCACCCATCAGCAGGTCGGGTGGCCACCTCGTGATGGCAACCATGATCAGGATGAAACCCGAGAACGAGGCTTGGGCGACCGGGTAGTTCAAGACGACAGCACTCCAGCCGGCGATGAACACGGTGATCGGGAGAAGGATCCACATCAAAGTCAGGTTGTTACCTGCAAGGGAGATGATGATCGTTGCGACGATCACTCCGAAAACCGTGCCGAGCAGTGCCTGCCAGGCGTTGCGTTTCGTCGTGAAGGAATCGAAGCGCAGCACGGCGATCACACCGAACAGGACCCAGAAGCCCTTCTGGATGTCGGTCACACTCACGATCAGCATCGCCACCGAGAGACCGATAGCAGTTCGCAGGGCATTGCGGAGCCAACCGGAATCCAGGGACAGTTGAGAGCGAAGGAAGGTTCCGATAGATCGTTGCGGAACGGAAATGGCCCCTTGCACCTTTTCGACCCGGTCACCGTTTGCTTCGCGAATCAACTGGGTCGACTGCTCGACGATCACACTCGCCATGCTGATCAAGTGGCGATAGGCGGCGTCCTCCGCCAGCCGGCCAGCAGGCACACCCCCATTCGCACGGGCGACGGTTTCTGTGACGACTGCCTCACGATAGGCATTGCGAGCTGCCGTCAGGGTTTCGACAGAAGGGACGCTCGAGGCGTGACGCAGGGCCGCAGCGGATGCTCGCTGGGTATCCACGATCGCCTGCGCGAGCGAGCGAGCCGCTGCGGCAGCGGGCCCGGTCCCCTCGGTGGGTCGCTCCTGGAGCTCCGGGTCGCGCACCACCTCGCGCATTCCCCTCGCGTGGTCGATCAGCAGGCTCAGGGCTCGGTCTTCGCGGGTCACACCCGTGGGGCGAAATGGCTTCCCCGCGTGCACTCCCCGCAGTTGGTCCAAGACGTCGTCCAGCGACGCGGCGAGGGATCGAACACGTGCGGGATCGAGGGGCTGCAGCCAGGTTGCCTGTGCCATGTCCGCGGAACGATCGATGACATCGGCCAGGAGTCCTCGCGCGATGTGTTCCCGCCGCCGAGGGAATACGACGAGGGCGACAACCGTGCACACGATCACCGCGACCCACCATGCGACCAACGCGTCGGTGATCGTCGTCCCTTGCAGCCCGATGCACACGGCGACAATGAATGGCAGAATCGCCGCGGGAGCTCCCCCGGCGATGTTTCCGCGCAACATCCCGGCGAGACTCGTCACGAGCGCGACGACGAAGGTGGTCAGTGCGGCCGTGACGACGTTCCCCGACGCCACCAGGCCCAGCATGATGAGTCCGGAACAGATCACACCGGTGACCAGGTAGTCCACGGTTCGCTGGCGCGCGGACCCGGCATAGTCGGCTGTCATGAGCAAGCCGATAGTGCCGAACCCAGCGAAGCTCGCGGCCGTCACGTCCCCGAGCATGTTGAGGGCGATGAACAGGGCCACGGGCAGGGCGATTGCGGCCCGGATTCCCCGACGCAGGCCGATGCGGCCCGGATCGTGTCGGTCGAGCCAAACCCGGAGCCCGGCTTCATGACCCTGCAACGTCACGCCCACACCCTAAGACGGGAACATCTTTCGCACGTGCTGCGTCGGACCGTCGTGAAGGCCACGCGGATCGCCACCGTCCTGGCGCTCGCGAGCGCCCTCCTTCTCGGACCTGTCACCATCGCACATGCCACCACCGTCGCGGATGATGCGAAGTCCCTGCGCAACTCCGTGGGGAGTCTCACCCAGGACTACGAACGGGACTATGGATCCCGCGTCACCCCCACAGAGCGCGCGGAGCTCACAACGATGGCAGCGCAAGCGCGGCGAGAGATGAACGGCCTCGTGGGTGCCATTCGGAAGGCCGAACGGACGGACAAGGGCTCCGACTGGCGAACTGCACGTGACCTGCACTCGTCTGCACTCGCAATGGCGCAGACGCGCTTCGACCGCGCAGCCACTCTGCTGCGTCCTCGGCTCAGCATCCGCGAACAACTCGCTGCATATTCGGACTACACGCGCACCCTGCAAGAGTTTGAGCGACTGGGCCAGCGGCTTCCGGCGGGTCGGTAGACTCCCAGACACAGTCAAGGCTGCACGCGGGTGTAGTTCAATGGCAGAACATCAGCTTCCCAAGCTGACAGCGCGGGTTCGATTCCCGTCACCCGCTCCCCCTAGAATCCGTTACAGCGCAAGGGTTTTCGCGCTTTCACCCAACCGAACAGGCACCCGCTCTTGACCACTATTTACCGCTCGTTGTTCCACGCTTGTTCCACGAAACGGACATATGACCCAGGGTCCTGCCGACAGTCAGACACCCCCGACTACCAGGGAGCCGAGGGTGCCTGACCAACCGTGCTACTCGTGCAGGTGCGGGTGCTTCTGCCACTGCAGAGACTTACTCCCTGGCTGTTTCGGCAAGGGACGGACGTACCCGAGCTGACCGAGGCGTGCCAGCTCAGCTTCGACGTTCTCAGAGTGCTTGCACCATGTCCGACCCTGTAGCCGTCGGAGCATGTCTCTAGCTGTGAATACGTCGCTCGTGTGGCGACGGACTGCCGAGAGCGTGTGAGCCGTCGGTCCAGTCACCGGGTCCCCGAATACGTACAGTGCATGGGTCACCAGGTAGTCACAGACAGCCATAGATGCCGCTAGTGAGGATTCCTGCACAGTGCTAGCAGCAGGGTCCGACAGCAGCTCGAATAGCGCCGCCATTCGGAGAGCACCACCGCGAGCCTTCTGTACCCACCCGGTCATGCATGACAGGTCCCCGGTTTCCCTGCAGCGCTTCTCTAGCTCGGTCCACCACGGTTCGTACAGTGCAAGTGCACCCGGAGTCAGGGTCAAGCTACGCCGGTCGCCGGATTCGAGCAGCCGCGTGGACTCGTTCAGCAACGCAGTCAGGTGCTTGTGCCACCTGTTCCTAATCGCCGGTTCGAGTCGTGGACTGTGGAGCTGGCGAGTTCCCACCCTTGGTTCAGGGACCGCGAACAGGAATCTGTCCAGGAATCCCCTGTGCAGCATTTCCCGGTGTTCGCGCATCTGCCTGAGCACGTCCGGTTGGACTGCGAGACCGATTGCCAGGTGCGGCCGTGCGAGGCGCACTGACTCTCGGCTTTGTCGGTCCACGGTGACAGGCTCAGCGCTGTAGCTGCTGTTCACTAGGTCCAGGTTCGCTCGTCCGTCGTTGTAACTCCCTTGCAGTACGGATATGAGACCACCTTCTGCTGACAGCAGCGAGAGTGTTTCGCCCTGCTCGGACATGAGCACAGCGAGGCGCTCCGGAGTTATGTCACCGCTAATGAGCTGTGGCATTACCGGAACCTGACAGCGCTCCTGTTCAGCTAGTGCCGACTCGTACTCGGCTTGGGTATCCACGTCGTGCGGGTTTCGCGCAAGGTCAGACCGTGACCGCTTGACCCGTTCCGTTACGAGCTCCTGCTGTTCCCTGGCTCGAGCCACCTGCACGCTGGCCTGGTCCCGCAGCGCAGCCTCGTACTCCCGTAGGGGTGCAGCTACCTCCGAGAGAGTCGGACTCTTGAGCTCTCCCGGTGGAAGGAACACAGCCGAGTAGACCGCCACTGACGGTTCCCGCCAGGGTCCCTGTACGTCGTACCTGCCACGAGTGCACCCGGATATGACCGGGAGCGCGAGCAGTAGTGGGAGGTCAGGTGGTACCTGTAGCTGTTCAGAGAGACCCTGCACATAGGACCGCAGCAACTCGGGGAGTGACTCGGTAGGTACCTGCGCTCGCTCAGTCGTTCTCGGCAGCGAGCCCCAATCATGCCCACCAGTGACAGTGACAGTTCGTGAGGAAACGTCACTCCGAGCACGGTGCCAGGCGTCAGGTTTCGGTGGCGGCTTACTCACTGCAGCCACCCCCCGTACCGGAGCGTTCGCCACACGTGGTGAGGGAGTATCGGTGTCAGACCTTGAGCGTTCAGCTCAGCCACGACGAGCCGCCAGGAATCCAGTTCGTCTCTGGCTCGTGTCAGCTCCGAGGGTTCACCTGCCATGTAGACCGACGTGCTAGCACGCTCGTACACCTGCCAGTCGTGCCAGGTGGAGTCATTCCGGGGACTGGCAGTGTGCGCTCGTAGAATCGCTTTCGGGTTCTTGCTTGTCGAGCCGTGCACCTGGCCGGGTGTGCGGCTCCGTCTCTTGTCGGTCATGGCAGGTCACCCCCGAACCTGTCGGGAGTTTGACTCCAAGTATTCGAGCAGGTCCTGGCGAGCAATACGCACGTGCCTGCCCACCTTGTAGTGCTTTATGGCCCGGTCAGCGATTAGCCGACGCGGGAACCGTGTGGATGTTCCGAGAATCTGAGCAGCCTCAGTGACGCTCAGCAGTTCAGGGGTTTTCGTTACTTGCATGACTTTCCTTCCATGTTGGAAGGGTCAGCAGCAGGTAGGACTCAGGAACCGGACGTGTAGCGGTTTCAGCTATGCCGCGATACCCACCGACTGACCCATGAATGGGTTCACGTCAGCGAGCGCGAAAGGTGGTCCAGTTCGTTCTAGTGAGCCGACAAGAGCTCTGCGCGGTTGGTCCGGATGCGGTCGGAGCAGGACGTATGAGCGAGACCGGGACTCGTCCGGTTGTTCGTTGCTGTCCTGGGGCCGCTCGTGAATCGCCAGCAGCAGCTCGCTAGAGACCCGAGCGAGTTCGAGCAACAGTGAACGCACTAGGTCAATGCAGGGAGCGTCGTCCAGGTCCTGACTCCACAATGTTTCCAGAGCTTCCGGGTCGCCCTGCAGCGCTTCGGCATATGTCATGGCCAGAGCAGAAAGGTTCGACCCTCGCTGTTCTGCGACCTGGCGCAAAGCGCTCCGAAAAAGAACGGCTGTGAACGAGCGGCCGTGTACGAGTGACGGCAAGTTGGCGAGGGTCCGGGACTGTACGCGCCGAGCCTCTCCCACGAACTGGTCAGCTAGTCGTGCTTGAGCCTCTGCAAGCTCCTGCCATTCGGGACCGAGAGCGATAGTCAGCAGCTC
>JBJTBD010000063.1:0-11716 GCA_046091195.1 Actinomycetota bacterium | reverse complement strand
GGATGCGTGATCCCGCGTGCCGGTGTGCACTGGGCGGCACTGCGGACCCAGCCGCCGCCCGCGCCGCGCTATCTCACCCGGTTCCCCGGGACGATCGAGTGGGCCGATCCGCGGTCCGAGTCCGAGGTCCTCGCCGCGGCGGGTGAAGCATTGAAGGGGTGGCGGATCCGCGGGGAGGACGGCGCGCTCTCCGCCGAACGCGGGTATCTCAAGGAGACGGGCAACCTGATCTTCCACATCGCACTCGTCGGTGTCCTCATCGGTGTCGCGCTCGGGGGACTCTTCGGTTGGCGCGGCAACGTGATTGTGCGCGAGGGGAACGGCTTCTCCAACACGCTGACCCAGTTCGACGCGTGGGGTGGTGGTCGACTCACCGGTGACATGGCGCTCGCACCGTTTTCCTTCACCCTCACGGACTTCCGAGTCGAGTTCTCACGGGAGGAGGCGCAGCGTGGCTCACCGACGCTGTTCCAGGCCGAGGTGAGTTACCAGGAGAGCCCACAGGCCGCGCCGGTGCGTGAACTGATCGAGGTGAACTACCCGCTCGAGGCGGACGGCGCAAAGGTCTTCCTCGTCGGTCACGGCTACGCACCGCATTTCATCGTGCGTGATGCATCCGGTGCCGCGCTCTTCGACGACTCAGTGCCCTTCCTCCCGCAGGACGGCAGTTTCACGTCCACCGGGGTGCTCAAGGTGCCCGACGCGAGCCCGCAACTGGGATTCACCGCACTCTTCCTGCCCACCACCGCCGTCGACGACATCCGTGGACCGCACTCCACCTTCCCCGAGGCGGACGACCCCTCGGTCTTCCTGTCGGCGTGGAAGGGGGACCTCGGCCTCGATGGGGGTGTGCCCCAAAGCGTCTACACGTTGACGACCGAGGGCATGGAGCAGATCGGTTTGGAGGCGCTCGTTCCCGGTCAGACCTGGGAGTTCCCGGAGGGATCGATCGAGTTCACCGGCTTCGACCGGTGGGCCTCGTTCCAGATCGCTCACGACCCGGGCAAGGAAGTGACCTTGATCACCGCCATCCTCGCGATGATCGGGTTGATCCTCACGCTCAGCTTGCGGCGCAGACGTATCTGGGTGAAGGTGGAGTCACTACCCGATGGACGTACGCTGGTGCAGGTTGCCGGCATCGCACGTGAAGACGGCGGCGACGCGACCCGGGAGATCGCGCACGCAGCTCGGTCCCTAGGCGCTCCGGCGGAGTTGATCCCCGAGGAGGACGAGTGAACGGTCTGGCGGAGGCGAGTAACGCCTTCATCTACGCCAGCATGGCGGCGCTTACTGTCGCCATGTTCGCCTTCGCGGTTGCATTCTCGGGCAAGCGCAGCGCCGTCCCCGCCACGATTCCGGCAGGGGATGTGGCACTCCTCGAGCGTCCCGCTCCCGCACCGGGCCGACGCGCATCCAACATCGGCATGTCGGTCACCTGGTTGGCCACCGCGTTGCTCTTCATCGGTGTTGTCCTGCGCGGGCTCTGGGCGGACCGGGTGCCGTGGGGGAACATGTACGAGTTCTCCATCACCAGTGCCCTCGGCATCCTGCTTGTCTTCCTGATCTGGTCGACTCGACGAGACCTGCGGTGGCTTGGCCTGTTCGTCGTCACCGCCGCGCTACTCACCCTCGGCCTCGCCGTCACTGTGCTCTATACCGAAGCAGCGCAGTTGGTTCCCGCGCTCAAGTCCTACTGGTTGATCATCCACGTATCAGCTGCCATCGTGTGTGCCGGCGCATTCACCGTCGGTGCGGGTACCGCCAGCCTCTCGCTCATTCGATCGCGAGTGGAATCGAAGAACGGCGGCCAGGTCACCGGGTGGTTGACCAATGTGCCGAGCACGGAACGCTTGCGCACTCTGACCAACCGCGTCCTCGCTTTCGCATTCCCGCTCTGGACCTTCGCGGTGATCGCGGGCGCCATCTGGGCGGAGAACGCGTGGGGTCGGTACTGGGGTTGGGACCCGAAGGAGACCTGGGCCTTCATCACCTGGGTGCTCTACGCCGCGTACCTGCACGCCCGTTCCACGGCCGGGTGGCGTGGCAATGTCGCATCGTGGATCGCGATCCTGGGCTGGATCTCGTTCCTGATCAACTACTTCGGTGTGAATATCTTCGTGAACAGCCTGCACTCCTACGCCGGAGTCTGATCTACGTCGGGTTCTCCCCGCGGCGCTTGCGCATTTTGGCCGACCACACGTCGTCGTCGAGTTTGCGGAGGAATCGGGGATCGTCGTCGGGGGCGACCGGACCTCGCTTGCGAAAGAACCCACCGTTCTCCGGCTTGACCCGGCCGAGGAAGAACCAGAGCACCCCACCGATGATCGGGATGATCACCACGACCAACAGCCAGAGGAACTTGGGCAGATTGCGCACCTGCCCTCGGGGAGTCCGCACCACGTCGATGATGAAGTAGATGTAGACGGCAAGAGCCAGCAGGATTCCTACGACTCGGAGCATGCGCACCTCCCCTCGATCCCACCAGGGTAAACCAGGGTCGCGTAGCGTGGAACCGTGAGGCAACCACCCCCGGTCCTGATCTATACGACCATGCGGCTGTTGGTGTTCATCGCGGTGTGGCTGCTGCTCCAACTGCTGACCCCGCTCAGGGGGCTGTGGGCCCTCGTGTTGGCGCTTCTCGTCTCGGGTGCGATCAGTTTCTTCCTGCTCAACCGCCAACGTGATGCCATGAGCGGGGTCGTGGCCGGCTTCTTCGGTCGGATCAACGACCGGATCGACGCGAGCACGCGCGCCGAGGACGTCGACGACCTACCCGAGGGCCAGTCCCAGCCCGAGCGCAAGCCCGGTGACCAGGACCAGGGTCCCGGTGGACTTGAGGGCGGGGATCATCCCGGGCCCACGCGCACCTGACGCCACGATCCGGACCGGGACGATCGCCCACGGGAGGGCGAGCAATCCGAGCAGCGTCCAGGGGGACGTGAGCACGGTCAGGGCGAGGATGCATGCGAATCCGGATACGACGATCGCGATATAGAGCACGCGCGTGCCCCGGTCACCGAGGCGCACGGCGAGTGTGCGCTTCCCGCTCACCGTGTCTCCGGGGATATCGCGCAGATTGTTGGTCACCAGCACCGCGCAGGCGAAGAGCCCGACGCTGAGTCCGGCGAGGAGTGCGGGCACGGTGAGTTCCAGCGTCTGCACATAGGCGGTGCCCATGACGGGAACGATCCCGAAGAAGACGAGAACGAATACTTCGCCGAGGCCGAGGTATCCATACGGTCGCGGACCCCCGGTGTAGAGCCACGCCGCGGCGATCGACGCGAGACCTACCGCGACGAGCCACCATTCACCGGTGAGGACGACGAGTCCGAGTCCCGCGAGTGCTGCGATGAGGAAGCACAGGAATGCTGCGGCTCGCACTGATCCGGGGCGGGCCAACCCCTGGCCGACGAGTCGGATCGGTCCCACGCGGGAATCGTCTGTGCCGCGGATGCCGTCGCTGTAATCGTTGGCGTAGTTCACCCCCACCTGCAGGGCGACGGCCACGACGAGGGCGAGGAGTGCGCGCGGCGCCACGAATGATCCTGCGGCGATCGCAAGGCCGGTGCCGACCACCACGGGACTGACCGCCGCGGGCAGAGTCCGCGGACGCGCACCGGCAACCCACATCGCTGCGCTGGTCATCGACCCTCCTCGAACATCCGCTGTACGGCGTGGCGGTCGATCTTCCCGGTGTGGAGCAGGGGCAGCGACGCGACGATGCGGGTGCGACGTGGACGTGCCGAGTGTCCCAAGCGCGCGACGACTGCGTCGAGGTGCGTCTGTACCTGTGCATCCGTCATTCCGGTGAATGCGACGCAGAGGATGGAGCCGTCGACATCGTCGGGGAGTGCGACGACGCACGCATCCGAGGTTCCGAGGGCATCGGCGACAGCAGAGAGTGAGACGTTCGTGCCACGTACCAGCACGACGTCGTCGATGCGTCCGGTCACCGTGAGTCGGCCGTCGTCGAAGGTCCCCAGGTCCTGGGTGACGAACCGGCCATGGAATTCCTGATCGGTATCGAGGTATCCAGCCGCGACGGTGACGCCGGTCACCACCACGCGCCCGTCGTCGATGTCGATGCCGACACCTGGTGCCGGAGTGCCATTGAAGACGCAGCCGCCCGCGGTTTCGGTCATGCCATACGTCTGCACGATCGGGAGGTGAGAGCTGCGCTCGCGCAGCATCGTCGACATCGACGCACCACCGATGAGGATCCGGTGGCAGTGGGCGAGGGCCTGCGGATTCGTATCGAGGATCCGCGACAGCTGCATCGGGACAAGAGAGAGGAAGACCGGGCCGGCCGCCGTGGCCAGGGCATCGAGGATCGTGTGCGGATCGAATGGGTGACTCGGTGGGACGAGGATCAACCCGTGCGGTGTCGCAAGACTGCGAACCGCGACGTTGAGTCCACCTGCGGCGGACCACGGCAGGCTGGAGATCCACTGCGGCGTAACGCCGTCGTGGACATGTGACGTGAGTGCGGACAGCTGTGCTGCGGTCAACCCGACCGGGCGCGGCCGCCCCGTCGAACCGGATGTATGCAGGATCACGGCGATCTCCGAGGCAACCGTGTCCGCGGGGGCCGCGGACCCGATGCAGATGCATGGGCCGGAGCCATCGAGTGCCCGCGCGAGCGCCGCGAGGACGTCTGTTGCGGAGCCCGCGTCGATGGGGGACTGCATCACGTGCACGGGGCGCGGTCCCGGAATCAGGCTCACCGTGCGAGCGTAGGTGCTGGCGGTAGCGTGCGGATATGGACACTCGGACCCGATACGTGCTTCCCCCCGTCGTCCCCGAGGGTTCTCCTGCCCTCGACGACCCGGCGCACTCGTCGATCACACCGGCGTGCGCGTGGACGTCCGAGGGTGACTACCGCGATATCCGCTACGAGACCAGTGACGGCATCGCGAAGATCACCATCGACCGCCCGCAGAAGCGCAACGCGTTCCGCCCGCAAACCCTGTTCGAACTCGCGGACGCCTTCAACCGTGCGCGTGATGACGACGGTGTCGGTGTCATCATCCTGACCGGCCAGGGGGATTGGGCCTTCTGCTCCGGCGGTGACCAGGTGATTCGTGGCGATGATGGCTACATCGGTGACGACGAGATCGCCCGCAAGGGAATCGGGCGTCTCAATGTCCTGGATCTGCAGATCCAGATCCGCCGCACACCCAAGCCGGTGATCGCGATGATCGCGGGGTACGCCATCGGCGGCGGCCATGTATTGCACGTGGTCTGCGACCTGTCGATCGCGGCCGACAACGCGCGCTTCGGGCAGACCGGTCCGCGGGTGGGTTCCTTCGATGGCGGCTACGGCTCGGGTCTCCTGGCGAGAACGATCGGTCAGAAGCGCTCGCGTGAGGTCTGGTACACGTGCAATCAGTACGGCGCCGAGCAGGCCTATGACTGGGGCTTGGTCAACGCTGTCGTGCCCATCGAGGACCTCGAGATCGAGACCGTGCGGTGGGCGCGCCAGATGCTGGACCTCTCACCGTTGGCCCTGCGCATGCTCAAGGCCTCGCACAATGCGGCCGACGATGGTCTTGCTGGAGTTCAACAGCTCGCGGGAGATGCGACCCTGTTGTTCTACATGACGCAAGAGGCGCAGGAGGGACGCGACGCCTACAAGGAGAAGCGTCCGCCGGACTTCGGGCAATTCCCTCGCCGTCCGTGACCCTCGAGGCGCTGCGCGCATCGGCGATGCCCTTCGCCGTCGCACTACGTATCCCGTTCCGCGGCCTGACGGTGCGTGAGGGAATGGTCATCCAGGGACCCCGGGGGTGGGGGGAGTTCGCGCCCTTCGATGACTATTCGGATGCCCGCGCAGCACGGTGGCTGGTCAGTGCCGTGGAGGCTGCGTACGCGCCCTGGCCGGATCTGGTGCGCAGTGCGGTGGCCGTCAACGCGATCATCCCGGGGGTTGACGCTTCGACGGCCGGGCTACTGGCGCGGGAAGCCATTGCGGAGTCCGGCTGCACTGTGATCAAGGTGAAGGTTGGCTCTCACGCACTTGCCGACGATGAGGCGCGAGTCGTGGCGGTGCGCGATGCACTCGATGTCACCGGCGGTGGTGCGATCCGCCTCGACGCGAACGGTGCATGGAGCACCGAGCAGGCGATCCGTGCGTTGCGTCGACTCGGGGCCTACGGGATCGAACTCGTCGAACAGCCATGCGCCTCGCTGGAGGAGATCGCCGAGGTGCGTCGTGGTGTGGGTATTCCGATCGCGGTGGACGAGTGCGTGCGGCTTGCGGATGATCCGCGGGCCGTCTCGGTGAAGGAGGCCGCCGACTACGCCGTGATCAAGCCTCCGACCCTCGGGGGCGTGGAAGCGAGCATGCGCGTGGCGGAGTCCCTCGGCGTTCCGATCGTGGTGAGCGGATCACTCGACACGTCCGTCGGACTCGCGACACCTCTCGCCTTCGCCGGTGCGTGGCCGGACCTGCCACTGGCAAGCGGTCTGGGAACCGGGCGCCTCGTGGCCACCGACCTGGTGGAGCAGACGCATGTGCCGCGGCGTGGAAGCCTGCCGGTTGTGCATCGAGCACCGGATCTCGATCACCTGCTGGCGGCACGTGATGCAGTGCCCGCCGATCGCGTCCCCTACTGGTGGTCCCGTCTGGAGCGGGCGTGGCATGCGGGCGCTGATCGTGCGGTGGAGGGTTGGTTGCGCACGTGACAGGCTGGGGCCCGTGAATCCGTCCACCGCTCAGGCTCTCGTGATCGTCGACGAACTTCTGCGCTGTGGAGTCACCGATGTCGTGCTGGCTCCGGGCTCGCGCTCCGCGCCTTTGGCCCTCGCATGCGCCGCGGCGGAAGAGCGTGGTGATCTGCGTCTGCACGTACGCATCGATGAACGTGTGGCGGGGTTCGTGGCCCTGGGCATCGGCAAGGTCACCGGCGTACCCGCGGCCGTCGTCACCACCAGCGGCACGGCCGTGGCCAACCTGCTTCCCGCGGTGATCGAGGCGCACTACTCGCGGGTACCGATGCTGCTGCTCACCGCGGACCGGCCGCCACGCCTGCGCGATGTCGGTGCGAATCAGACCATTCGTCAGCCCGGAATCTTCGGTGAGTACCCGCGCGCAGCCCTCGACATGGCCGTGGCGCACTCGGGCAGTGGTCAGGTGGCGTACTGGAGATCGACCATCTCTCGCAGCGTCGCCATCGCCACCGACGTCGTGGTTCCCGGACCTGTCCACGTCAACATTCCGTTCGACGCACCACTGGTCCCGGACGATGACAGTCCGTGGGTGGACGACCTCGCCGGACGTCCGGAGGGCCGCCCATGGACTGCCGATGCGCGGTTGATGGCCGGCATGAGCACGCCACTCGATGATGTGGTGCAGATGCTCGATGAGGAGGCCGTCGTCCCCACCCGCGGTGTGATCATCGTCGGAGATCACGTGGACGACGTCGTCGAACTCGTGGACGAGTTGGGCGATGCTCTCGGCTGGCCCATCATCAGTGAGCCGAGTGGCAATGCGGGCGGGTGCACTACGGCCCTCTCCCACGGACCGTTGATCTGTGCGCATGCACACTTCCTTGATCAGCACACCCCGGATCTCGTAATCACGGTGGGTCGGGTCGGGCTGCATCGATCGATCTCACGCCTGATCGAACGTGCCGGAATGCACATCGCCGTCGATCCGAGTGCCGAGTGGCCGGATCCGACCCGGACGGCGGACCTGGTCGTCGCGTCCGTGCCGATGCCGCCGGAGGAGTTCACCGTTGACGACACCTGGTTCCCGGCCTGGCAGACCGCGGATGTGCTCGCGGCAGCGGCGGTGGAGACCGTGTTGGTATCGGCGAAGGATGAACTCACCGGAATGCATGTGGCGCGGGTCGTTGCAGCACTCGCGCCCGAAAACGGTCTGCTCTTCCTCGGTGCGTCGCAGTCCGTGCGGCATGTCAGCTCCTTCGCCGGCACCGCGGCGCAGGAATCGATGGTGATCGGCAACCGAGGAACGTCCGGTATCGACGGAAGCGTCAGCACCGCGTGGGGTGCGGCGTCGGCATTGCAGGCCGGACTCGCGGGCGCCGCCATCGCCCTGATGGGAGATCAAGCCTTCCTCTACGACAGCAATGGGCTCCTCGTCCCCGACGACGAGGAACGCCCCGATCTCGTGATCGTGGTCATCGACAACGACGGGGGTGGGATCTTCTCGACGTTGGAGCAGGAAGCGTTCGAATCGGAGTTCGAGCGCGTCTTCGGGGTTCCCCTCGGAATCTCGCTCCGCAATGTGGCGAGTGCGATGGGAGTCCCGAGTGTGGAGGTGCGAGGCGTCGGCGAGCTCCAGGATGCAATCGCGTCGCGAATCGGAACGGGAACACATGTCATCGTCGCGCGCACAGTGGATCGCGCGGCGGAAGCGCGGATCCTGCGGAACATCGACGACGCGGTGGGGGCCGCGCTCGCTACGAGTTAGCCTCGAGCGCGTCGCGAATCGGAACGAGTTTCGCGTTGGACTCCGCGAGTTCCTTCTCCGGCTCGGACCCCGCCACGATCCCGCACCCGGCGAATGCCCGCACGGTTCCCTCCGTCGAGTCGATCTCGGCGCAGCGAAGCGCGATCCCGAACTCTCCGTCGCCGTGGGCGTCGAACCATCCCACCGGGCCTGCGTATCGACCACGGTCCATTCCCTCGAGATCCGTGATGACCGAGAAAGCGCGCTCCGTGGGCGTGCCGCAGACCGCGGCGGTGGGATGAAGGGATGCGACGAGGGACAGGACCGACGCGGTGTCGGCGAGGCGCCCGGTGACGTCTGTGGCCAGGTGTTGCACGTTGGCCAATTCCAGGACGCGCGGATGATCGGGAACCTCGAGATCCGTGCAATGCGTGGCGAGTGCGCGGGCCACCGAGCGCACCGCGTATTCGTGCTCCTCGAGGTCCTTGTCGCTGCCGAGGAGCGCCTGCGCCATGCCTTCGTCTGCATCCGCGTCACCGATCGTGCGCACCGTCCCGGCGAGAACCCGCGATGTCACGAGATCGCCGGTGCGTCGCACCAGGAGCTCCGGTGTGGCGCCCACGAGTCCCGCGACGTGGAAGGTCCAGCAACTCGGATAGCGCGCAGCCAAGCGCTGCAGCAGATACCGCACATCGAGTGAGCCTGCGACGTGGGCGATGACATCCCGGGCCAAAACAACCTTGTCCAATTCGCCGCTGTCGATACGCGCAAGCGCCTGCGCCACGGATTGCTGCCATGCGAGAGGCGAGCGCGACCCTTCCGACCACCGCACCGTGGTGGGAGCGTCGGGAACCGAGGTGAGCGGCGGCTCCGTGGGCACCGGCGCATCGAGCGCTGTCACCCAGGCCTGACCGGCACGCATACCGATGACGATGCGCGGGACGATGACTTCTGATGGTTGCCGTGCGTCGAAGGCGAAGGAGCCGAATGCCACGGGTCCGGTCCCGGGAAGGCTGACCGAGTCTTCGATGGTCAGGTGTGCGAGGAGATCGGTCCACCAGCGCTGCGTGCGCGAAAAGCGCTCGTCACCGCGTACCTGCAATCGCGCTGCAACTCCCCAGCCGATGAGTCCCTCACCTCGACGCACCCACGCGGCCGTCTCCTCGGGAGGAAGGAGGGCCACGAGGTTGTCCACGTGGGCAAGCGGCGTGGTGATCACCCGCAACGGCGTGCGCGGCACTGCATGCACCTGGGGTTGTGTCACCGCATAAGGGTAGGGGCAGTCACGTGACGGCGCCCGTCTGCGAGAGTTGACCGGTGAGCAGGGCGGGATTGGACAAGTCACCGAGCGATGTCGCGGCGATGTTCGATGACGTGGCGAGCCGCTACGACCTCACCAACGACATCCTGTCCCTCGGTCAGACCCGCACCTGGCGTCGGGCCGTCGTGCGCGCCGTGGAACCCGTACCGGGGATGCGCATCCTCGACCTCGCCGCGGGTACCGGGACATCGTCGGTGCCCCTCGCGAGCGCGGGCGCGTTCGTCGTGCCCTGCGACTTCTCGCTCGGCATGCTCATGGTCGGCCACACGCGACTTCCGCACCTGTCCTTCGTCGCCGGCGACGGGATGCACCTGCCGTTCGTCGACGGTGCGTTCGATGCCGTCACGATCTCCTTCGGGCTGCGCAATATCCAGGACCGCATCGCGGGCCTGCGCGAGATGCGCAGGGTGACCCGTCCTGGCGGCCGACTCGTCGTCTGCGAGTTCTCCCATCCCACCTGGGCACCGTTTCGCACCGTGTACGATGAATACCTGATGAAGGCGCTGCCGAGCATCGCGGCGAAAACCTCTTCGAACCCCGACGCCTATATCTATCTGGCCGAATCCATCCGCGCCTGGCCCGACCAGGAGGAGCTCGCCGTCGACATCGCCCGGGCCGGCTGGAGCGCGGTCGAGTACCGCAACCTCAGCGGGGGGATCGTCGCCCTGCACCGGGGGACCGCGCCTCGGTGAACTCTCGGAACGTCGCGGCGTCAGGCCTCGGGGATGGATATGCTTCCGGTGGTCGTGAAGAGTTTCACAAGTGCTCAAGCGGCCGTTCATCACGAGAGGGGTTCCGCGGGCGGTGAACGTCTACACGCCGATCCTGGTCCTCGGGCTACTCGCATTCGGGTTCGCCGCCTTCTCGGTCATCCTCGCGACGTTCACCGGACCCAAGCGTTACAACCGCGCGAAGGTCGATGCCTACGAATGCGGCATCGAACCCACACCGCAGCCGATGGGCGGCGGACGATTCCCGGTGAAGTACTACCTCACGGCGATGATGTTCATCATCTTCGATATCGAATTGGTCTTCCTCTATCCGTGGGCCGTCGCCGCCGACCAGCTCGAGGTCTTCGGGCTCGTCGCCATCGTGCTCTTCCTCGTCAACCTCGCCGTGCCCTACATCTACGAGTGGCGTCGCGGCGGATTGGAATGGGACTGACATGGGTCTCGAAGAGAAACTGCCGTCCGGCGTACTGCTGACCACGGTCGAGAAGGTCGCGGGATACGCACGCAAGGGATCGCTGTGGCCGGCGACCTTCGGCCTCGCCTGCTGCGCCATCGAGATGATGGCGACGGGTGGCCCGCGCTATGACATCGCACGCTTCGGCATGGAGGTGTTCCGTGCCTCGCCGCGCCAGGCGGATCTGATGATCGTCGCCGGTCGCGTCAGCCAGAAGATGGCCCCGATCCTGCGGCAGATCTACGACCAGATGCCCAACCCGAAGTGGGTTCTCGCCATGGGCGCGTGCGCTTCCAGTGGTGGGATGTTCAACAACTACGCGATCGTCCAGGGTGTCGACCACGTGGTCCCGGTCGACGTCTATCTCCCGGGGTGCCCCCCGCGTCCGGAGATGCTGATCGACGCCATCCTGAAGATCCACGACCAGATCCAGGACATGAAGCTCGGTGCCAACCGTCGCGCCGAGATCATCCAGGAAGAGCAGCTCGCGCTCGCCGCTCCTGCGACCCTGGAGATGAAGGGTCTGCTGCGATGACCGACATCGTCCCCGATGGTGTGCAGTCCATCGACCTCGTCGCAGTTCACCGGGGAGCATTTGGTGTCGCCGGTTCCGGCGATACCAGCGGATTCGGAGGCCTGGTCGCACCGGTCCTCATGCCCGGACCCTCGACGCGGCCGTACGGCGACGGATTCGATGCCCTCGCCGACGAACTAGAGCTCTCTCTCGCCGCCCGCGGCCTCCCGGCGCACAGTGCGATCGAGAAGGTCGTGGTGGATCGCGGCGAGATCACCTTCCA
>JBJTBD010000062.1:0-18128 GCA_046091195.1 Actinomycetota bacterium | reverse complement strand
CCGAGGGTGGCGTCGACGAAGACCGACCCCGGCTCACGCAGTGCCGGCGCCAGCAGGGCGACGACACGGTCCCGCATGACGGGCACGTGAGTGGGGGCGCTCATGGTGGATCAGCTCCAGCGTCCGGCGATGGCCGTGGCCAGACCCATGGCGAGTCCGGTGATGACGCCTGCCCCGAGGGCCAGAAGGGCTCGACGGGTCGTCGAGACCGTGACCTTGCGCGACGAATCCAGGCCGAGCCGGGTCCGCTCGTGGATGTCGAGGATGGTGGTCACTGTCGTCCTTTCCTTCGTGGGCATTCGTTGTGGGTTCGGGCTTTGTGGTGTCCGTCGGGTCAGGTGCCCCCCCGCGGTGGATCCGACTGACTGGAGATCGGGGAAGTGACCCCCAGGCATGTCACGCGGGAGGAGACCTCACGCGACGGACGTCGTCAGAGAATTCCGGGGACCACCTCCTCGCTGATCGAGGAGAACGCCTCTTCCTGTCCGGCCAGGTACTGCTGCCAGGCCTCGGCGTCCCAGATCTCGCACGTCGTGCCATTGCCGACCACGACGGCGTCGCGCTCGAGCCCGGCGTAGTCACGCAGGATCTGGGGCAAGGAGATGCGTCCTTGCTTATCGGGCGTCTCGTCGGACGCACCGGAGAAGAGGACCCGCAGATAAGCACGGACGCGGGCGTCTGAACGGGAGGCTTCGTTCAGCTTCGCCGAGTACTGCTCGAATTCATCTGCGGGCCACACGACGATGGAGCGGTCCTGGCCCTTGGTGAGCACCACTCCCCCGGCCAGCCCCTCGCGGAACTTGGCGGGCAGGACCAGGCGGCCCTTGTCATCGAGTCGCGGCGTGTGGGTACCGAGGAACATTCCCCACCACCTCCCACTCGATGCCCCCCGGTAGGCCCCTATGGCCCCCGGTGTCGCCACTGTACCCCACTTTCACCCACTTTCAACCCTCGAACGGGTACGGCGTGTGCGTTAGTACAGGTGTTCGATCTGCTGCTATGACCTTCAACGACATTCAGGGCGCACCGTAAAGCCCCGGGGACTCGCCTTGGGATTTGATACGTGTTTGAGATTTGTCCTATGTCACGCGCCCGTACACTCCCTGTCCTACACTCCCGCCGTAGGTATCCAGTGGCCAGGGGGCAAGATGGACAAGAGACTCGTACTCGTCACAGTTGGTGCACTCGCCATCGCCAGTATGACCGTCGGCGGCAATCCAGCGATAGCAGCCCAAGCGCAGGATGGGCCGAGCAGTTCCTCATTAGCCAAGCAGGAGGCTCGGAAGAAGAACTGCACGCCGGGATACAAGCCATGTTTGCCTCCAGCCAGCGACTACGACTGCTACGGCGGGAGCGGAAATGGGCCCGCCTACACAGGGCGTGTGAAAGTGAAGGGCTACGACGTCTACGGCCTTGACTCCGACGGAGACGGGATCGGATGCGAGACCGTCTCCTTCTGGGGACCCGCGTAGCGCTTCAGCGCCCCGATACGTCCTTACGTGGAAGTCGTTCCCGACATGTTTAGCTTGAGAGGGCCCGAGGTCCTGATTGTCATCGGGGTATCGCTTATCTTCGGCATCATCCCCATCGCAATCGCCTTTGCCCGACGGACGACCAACAGACTGGCCGAGGGGCGCTTGCGCTTGTGCTTCTTGCGGCTCTCGGGGCGCTCGCTGCCTTCTTCGTGACGCAGTTCTGAGTCAAGGCCGTAGGTCATAGGCCCGTCCGTGGCAGTAGCCCGTCTTCTGGCTAGCGACCCAGCCTCCTGCTGCCATGGCGGCTTCTCGTAGGAGTTCGGTGTAGGCATCGTGCTGATCGATGCGCAGCTCGTGGTGACGCATCAGCGCCAGCAGGAAGTTTATGCGCCTCTGGCTGCGGAACGTGAACGCTCGCCTTTCAATGTGGCCCCGCACCTTGTTCAGCGACGCCTCTAAGGCAGCGATGGAATGGTAGGGCGGCAGCCCCGCCCGGCGGGCGGTCTGGGCGGTTACCTGCGGGTCCATGCGCTTGAGGATCCCGCGGGCCTTGACCAGCCCGGAAGAGGCCACTTCAGTCTTGAACGCGGCCCACCCCGGCCATCGGCCATCGGCGTCCACGGGCCGCGCGGCCTCACCCACAACGTTCATCACGATCGCGTCGCTGACCGTGCGTTCGGCGACATGCTACCCGGTGCTGGCCCACGCCCGGTAGGTCCGTGCGGCGATCTGACAGCCCTGCTCTGACAGGACCCGGCAGACCGACTCGACCGCATGACCCGCTGCGCGCGCATGACCCGCTGCGCGGCAATCGTCGACGAACGCGACGATCAATGGTCTCGGGGGTCGAGTTCCCCCGCGACGAAAACTGTGGCCGGGCGCAGGATGTCGTTGTCATCCTCAAGTCGGCGGACCTTCGCTTTGAGTTCCTTGATCTCCGCCAGCTCCTCGCTCGTCGCACCACGTCGCTGGCCGCTATCGACCTGGGCCTGCAGATACCAGCGGCGCACCGTCTCCCCACCCACGCCGTTGCGCTTGCCGATCACATCGGCCGCAGCGGTCGGATTCGGATACTCTGCCGCGTGGTCCAGCATCTGCTGGACGCACCGCTCCCTCCCCTCGGATCAATCTTCTTCGGCATGACGTACATCCTCCTACACTCACAAGGAGGCGGCATCAAACCTGGGGCGCTTCACGCGGCTGTGCAGGTCCTCGGACGTCGGACGGTATGCGACGCCGTACCGGCTGCGGAGCGGAACCGCCAGCACAGGTGGCGCGGGCCCGACGAGCAACAACTGCATCTGCTCATCCCGCATCATCCTTGACGGCTCCTCGCCGGCGTAGGAAGTCAGTCGATACCGGAACTGCAACGAGCCTGACTCCGCACTCAATTCCTAGTGCGCGACAATCGCGATGGCCTCCGCCTCGATCAGGAGACCTGGGTAGGCGAGACCTGCGACGCGCACGGCGGTTCCGACGGGACCCGGGTCGGGGATGTACTTGAGCCTGACCTTCGTCATCCGCTCCCAGAAGAGCCTGATGTCGTCGCCCTCACCCTCGAAGACGTAGTAGGTATTCAACTTGACCACGTCCCCCCAACTGGCATCCGCCTCGGCAAGGACTTTCCCGATCGCGGAGAAGACGTTCTCGGTCTGGACTTCGATATCGCCCTCGCCGACCACCCTGCCCTTGTCGTCTGCCGAGATCTGACCGCCCACGAAGATCATGTTGCCGACCTTCCATCCCTGCGACAGGGGCACCGGAATGCTCCAGTCCCAGGAGTCGGCGGGCATCAGTCTCGTCCAGTTCTCCGTCACGCGGTCATTCCTCTCCCCCGATCGACAAAGGGTGGTCGTCAGTCACGGCAGGGCATGAGCCCCTGACGCCCTGACCGGGGCATGCCTCATCTCCCAGAACGCAACAACGGCAGTAGGCATGGCTTGCCCCAACGTGTGGTGAGTTGAGGTGCCACACGGAGCCGCGGCGTCAGCCCTGCAGAGCGTTCGTCATGGCTTCGATCCACGCGTCACGGTTCTCGGCGTAGACGCTGTTGATGACTGGGACGGCGTACTTGGCAATCTCTTCGTCGGTGAACGGGAATGCCGGCTGGCCCGCCAGACTCGCGGGCGGCGATGCACCGGAGTTCGTCGGAATGGCCGCGATCGCGTCGCAGAAAGCAGTCTCGTTCTTCGCATCGATCATCTCATTGACAAGCACCTGGGCCCAGTACGTGACGTTGTCAGGCAGGCCGGTCGGGATGTAGAGAGAGTCGGCGGAGAGCATGGCGCCCTCGGTCGGAACAACGATCGCACCGTTGTCGATGAAGGAGACGTTCCCGGCGAGGCCGAGCGTGATGGCGACGTCACCGGAGTTGATGAGGGTCAGCAACTCGGTGTCGCTGGACCAAATGGCACCGATATTCGGCTTGAGCTCCGCCACCTTGTCCCACAGCGGGGTCAGGTCATCCGTCGCAGGGTCCAGGCCCATGGCCTTCGACAGCGGCCAGACCACGATGTTGGGGTCCAGGTTGAGCCCAATATTGCCCGTGTACTTGGGGTCCCACAGTTCCTCGATGCTCATCTGTGCGGGGAAGGTCACGAGATCTTCCCGATAGAGCACCGGAACCGTGTAGGTGTAGATGTTCACCCAATTGGTCGTGTTGTCATCGGGCTTCCCGGCGGATGTCAACTGGGCGAAGTTCGTGACCAGGTTCGTATCGAGAGGGGCTGCGTACCCGCGTGCCGACGCCACGTAGGCATCCGGGGAGGTCGTGTAGGCCAGATCGACGAATGGGCGCTGTCCAGCCTTGACAGCCTGCTCGATCTTGACCTTCATTTCCGCGAAATCGGTGAGGTCGAACTCCACCGGGATTCCCGTCTTCGCCGTGAACGCTGCGCCCCCAGTAGCCGCCAAGGTCGTCGAGTACGGCTCCCCCCACGCGCGCATCACGATCTTCGCCGGCTTCTCCGGCGGCTGGCCGGCGCCTCCCGTCGCGGTTGACGGGGCTGAGCTTGCCTCGTCGCCGCCACACGCTCCCAAGAGCATTGCGCCCGCTACTGCCGCACCTCCGACGAGAAAGCGGCGACGTGTCGTCGCAATGGGTGCTAGCTCCAGACTTGGGATATCGAGTTTGCTCATTTCCACTCACTTTCTGATGACGGGAGGAACCAAACTCAACGCAGCCGACAACCAGGCCAGGTGGACGGCGGCTTGACTTGAATGGTGCAGTTAACCAACTTGGCCGACAGTAGACTTCCACGGTGCTAGCAGGCATGTCAAGGGTTCGCACGGACCCATTTGCGATTGCCAGTAACGGCGTCCCCAGCCTTCCGGAGGCGGTGTTGGGCCGACCACTCGCGGGGGTCGGGGGACCCGATGCCGTGGCTGTCGGGTGGTCCAGTGCGAGCCGTTCCGCCCGCGCCCGGCCTTCCGAACCGCAAGGTCGTCAAGGACCCCCACAACGGGAAACCTTCGCGCCGAGTTTCCGCGGCACGTGTGGGGGCACGTGGCACCGCTTCGTGGCTACGGACCCACACCACGAGTTCCAGGCTGGGAACCGCCTACGTGACCCAGCGCTTGGCGCCCACGTTTCACACGTGAGTCGTAGAGGGCTCGCGCGAGATGGCCGCACGAGGCATGATGCTCCGTGAGGTGAAGATCTCGAGTAACTCGCGGCGCAGAATGAACCACACGGCGCGCCACAGCACACGACAAGTTTGCCCCGCCCGGAAGCTGCGATTTGCACGCACGCCCCCGGTTGCCGCAACTTCATAGAAGGGACATTCAGATGATTAGCAATCCCATCGCCTGGCCGAACGGCGCGCGCTGTGCCGTCGCGATCACCTTTGACATGGACTCCGACAGTTTCCTGCATGTCGAGAACCCCGACACCGCACAGAACATGATCGCAACCACGTCCTGGCTCAAGTACGACCGAATTGCGATCCCACGGATCATCAAGTTGTACGAGAAGTACGACATCAAGCAGACGTTCTTCGTGCCCGGCTGGTGCGCCGAGCGCTACCCAGAGGCCGTGACCGCCATCCTCGAGGGAGGTCACGAGATCAGCCACCACGGCTACCTGCACGAGCACCCGAACAGCTTCTCCGCGGACGAAGAGGAGTACTGGTTCATGCGCGGGATCGAGGCCCTCGAGAACGTCACCGGGCTTCGTCCCCGCGGGTTCCGGGCCCCGATGTACAACTTCTCGAAGAACTCGGCCCACTTGCTCGCCCGCGAGGGGTTCCTGTACGACTCGTCACTGATGGGTGACGACGTGCCGTACCTCATCGAGACCGACGGCCAACGGTTGGTCGAGCTCCCCACGGACTGGGCCATGGACGACTGGCCCCAGTACACCCACAATCCCGATCTCCACTACTCGATGCCCATCAACTCCCCCGACCGGGCGATGGACGTCTACCTCTCGCAGTTCGAAGCCGCGTGGGAGTATGGCGCGCTCTGGGTGTCCGTTTGGCACCCATTCGTCTCCGGTCGGCTAGCGAGACTTGCGCGCGTCGACAAGATGCTCGAGTACATGACGAGCAAGGGCGGCGTCTGGTTTGCGACGCTCGAAGAGATCGCCAACTACGTGAACGCGGAGACCGCGGCTGGTCGCTACGACCCGCGTGTGGAAAAGCTTCCGTTCTATGACGGTCGCATCCCCGAGTTGGACACTCCCCACTGAGCAGCCGCTCAGACACGTGGGGTGCGGGCCAGCCCATGCATCCACCCGACGATGCGGTCGAGCTCCTCGTGCGCACCCGGCACGAACTCCGGCACCTTCAGGAATTCGTGGTCGGCGCCGCTCACGATCGACGCCGTGACGGGGACATCGTTGTCGGACAGGGCACGCACCATCCGCAGCGAGTTGTTCAGCAGGCCGTCCTCTGATCCGCAACTGATGTAGACCGGCGGCAGCGCTGAGAGGTGAACACTCTCGATGGGGCTGACGAACGGGTTGCGGACGTGCTTGAGGAAGTGCGGCCCCAGGTAGGCGCAGAGGACCGGTTCCACCTCCCCAGCCCACGGGCCAGGTTCCGCGACCCAGTTCTGCAGGTCTAGCGCGCCGTACATCAGGAGTAGGCCGTGCAACCGGACACCCACTGAGGAGAGGTCCTTGCCGTCGAGCTGCTCACTCGACCCGTGTAGCGCGAGGGCCACTGCGGCGCTGAGGTTGGCACCGGCCGAGCCTCCACCCAGGAAGATTCTCGTCGGATCCCCGCGGTACTCCTCAATACTGAGCGCTGCCCAGCGCACCGCATACAGGCAGTCCTCCAGACCGGCCGGGAACGGGTTATCCGGCGCCAGCGAGTAGTCGACGTTGACAACCACGAATCCCCGACTCGCCACCTGCATACCGAACCGGCGGTCCAGCGCAGCCGAACCCGTGTACCAACCTCCGCCATGGATGTGGACGAACACCGGGAACGGTCCGACGCCTTCGGGGACATATATCTCTGCGGCTGGCATCGAGCCCGGA
This sequence comes from Actinomycetota bacterium, assembly GCA_046091195.1. Classification (GTDB taxonomy): domain Bacteria; phylum Actinomycetota; class Actinomycetes; order S36-B12; family S36-B12; genus VGCC01. The sequence continues at coordinate 11,171 of JBJTBD010000062.1, read as the reverse complement.
GGACCCATGTCCACGGGACCGTGGACCACACAGGACTCGGGAAGGTTTGCCAGCAGGTGCTCAGGGACCCCGGACATCACCTTTCGATGGATCGCCACGAGATCGTCGACCGAACGGGGTGGCGCGAAGTCAACGTGTTGGTTGAAGTACACCGACTGCCAGTGTCCGGAATCCTGGTGGGGTGCCATGGGCCGTCCTTCGGTTGTTTCCTCGACGCAGCAGGAGCACGGGACACTACCGCCCGAGCCGCCAGGGTCCCGCCAGACCTCAGGCAGGCGCGGTGGCCGCGCCCAAGTACGACGAGTCGCCGCCACCGTCTACCGGGAGGGCGACACCGGTCACGAATGATGCGTCATCCGAGCAGAGCCAGGCGACAGCAGCTGCCACTTCTTCGGGTTGGCCGAACCGCGACATTGCCTGGGGCTTGACCAGCTCGGCTTGGTACTCGGCCGAACGCACCTCCATCAGGGGCGTCATGATGGCACCGGGACATACCGCGTTGACCCGGATACCGTCATTCGCGTACTCCAGTGCCCCGCTCTTCGTGAGGCCGACGATGCCGTGCTTGCTGGCAGCGTAGGCGCTCAGCAGGTTCACTGCTCGCAATCCCGCGGCGGACGAGGTGTTCACGATTGATCCCCCGCCATTGCGAAGCATCTGCTGGATCTGGTACTTCATGCCGAGGAATGTGCCGCGTAAGTTGATGGTGATCACTCGGTCGAAGTCGGCGGCTTCCGTGTCCGCCAGGCGAACGTAGTGGCCGATGCCAGCGTTGTTGACAGCGAAGTCCAACGACCCGTACCGGGTGACAACTTCATTCACCAGCGCGCGGTTGTCATCCTCCTGGGCCACGTCGCAGGGGAAGAAGGACGCCGTGCCGCCAGATGCCTGGACCTCACGGACCACATCCTCGCCCTGGGCCCGCATTGCCTCGAGATCAGCGACGACCACGGCACCACCATCGTGTGCGATCCGGATGACACACGCTCGCCCAATACCACTTGCGCCACCGGTTACCAGACCGCACATCCCAGCCAACATGACGCAACGATAGCGCACCAGTAGCAGTGACCAACAAGGCCACGCAGGGACTTTACGAGTGTAGCCGGGTTCCTAAACCTTGCGTTGAAAGAACTGATCGAGCGCCTTCAGCTGGGTTATCAGGAGAACAACGAGAATGGCAATCCCGATGTACAGTCCTCCCGCAGCCGCGTGACGGAGCTGCAACTCGGACCGCAGGCTTCCGAAGAGCACCACCGGCAGGGTCTGGTTCTCCGTGGTGGTCAGGATGAGCGACACGAGGAACTCGGTGATGCCGACCACGAACACCAGTACCGATCCCAGCAGCACCCCTGGCATGACTCCCGGCAGTGTCACGAACAGGAAGGTCTGCACTCTCTCCGCGCCGAGTGTGGCCGCTGCCTCTTCCAGTTCGGGATTGAGGTGATTGATCGACGAGCCGATCGCCAGGAGCATGAACGGGAAACTGACCGTGACAATCGCGAGGGCCAGCATGAACAAGTTGCCGATTTGTCCGATCCGGTAGTAGAGGACCAGCATCGCCATCCCGGATACCACCAGTGGGGAGGAGAATCCCAGCAGGAGGAAAGTGCTGAGCCCCGCGGCATACTTGATGCGGTACCGATACAGGGCCAAGGCCGCGGCCAACCCGGTCGGCAATGCGATCGCCACGCAGTACACACCAACGATGAGGGATCGGGCCAGCGATTCACGGATTGCCTCATCGCTCAGCAAGTCCTGGTACCCCTTGAGGGACAGTCCCTGCATCGGGAACTCCGGCCGATCGCCACTCCCGAACGACGAGATCACGACGATGAGTGTCGGCAAGGACACCAAGAGCAGCAGGAACCACGTCAGCGCCTGCACCCGACCGCTGCGGATCATCGTGGCACCCGCTTCCGGCCGAGTAATACGATCGACAAGATCATCGCGATCACGACGACCAATAGAACCGTACTCAGTGCGGAGCCAAGGTTCAGGTTGCCCCGCTCGAGGTACATCTGCTGGATGGTGTTGGCCACGAAGGGTAGCTTCCCCAAACCGAGAATCCGGGGCATCAGATACTCGGTCATGCTGAGCGTGAGCACGATCAGCGATGCTCCCACGATGCCGTCGCGGGCCAGCGGTAAGACGATGCGGGTCCACACCTGCCACGGTCGTGCGCCCATGGTAAGCGCCGCACGCTCAAGGTCGGGATCTATGCGTCGCATCACGGGCATCATGACCAACGTGGCCAGAGGAAACATCACCTGGACCATGCCGATCCAGACAGCGATGGGCGTGCCCAGCAGTTTGACCTCGTGGCCGAGGAAACCGGTGAAACTGGCCAGGGCACCGTTCTTGCCGATGATCAAGACCCATCCGATCGTCCTGACCGTCTCACCCATCAGGAATGGAACCAGCAGTAGCAGCAGGGCGACGCGGCGCCACATCCGGTGAGGGTTGCTGACAATCGCGTACGCGGTGGGCAGCGCGAGCGCCACTGCGGTGGCCGTGACAATCAGGGCCGTGGCGATGGTGCGCAGGAGCGTGGCACGATAGACGTCAGCCGAAGGGCCCGCGAGCAGATCCTGGTACTGGCTGAGGGACAGCCCTCCCTGTTCGTTCGTCACGGTGTCGAGGGAATGGAAGCTCATCCAGATCATCTGGGCGATGCCGAGCGCCAGGACACCGATCAAAATGACAGCCGGGACCACCAGCCAGAACGGCTGTCCCGGTCGCTTCTTGGAGCCCTCCAGGCCGCGCGCGACCGCGACCGCAAGGTCGACAAGTCGCCAGCCCAGGCCAGCCCCTTGGCTCGCCGGCCGCTGGTCGGTGAGCGCGTCGGTCATGAGGCGTCCGTGAGCGCGAGGACGGGAGTCTGGTCAGCCGACCAGGTGACGTAGACCTGGTCGCCACGGTCGTACACCGTAGTGTGCAGTCCGGAACCGGCGGACACCTTGAGTCGCTGGGCGAGGCCGTCCACCTGCACCTCGTAGTACGTGGCCGGACCTTCGAACGCCTTTAGTTGGACGATGCCCCGAAGTGAGTTCTCCCCGGGCTGCGACGACTCCGCGGAGGTGAGTCGCACCGATTCCGCCCTCACGACCACCGCGATCTTGTCGCCTGGCCGGGCGCCGGAGGATGCGTTCACGAAGACTTCGGCACCATTCGGCATCACCGCTGCGGGAGGATCCACGGACTTGAGAACACCGTCCAGGATGTTCGAATCGCCGACGAACTCCGCGACGAAGCGAGTGGCTGGCGAGTTGTACAGCTCGAGCGTGGTGCCCACCTGTTCGAGCCGGCCTGCCCGCATGACGCCGATCCGGTCACTGAGCATGAGGGCCTCGCGCTGGTCGTGCGTGACGTTGACGATGGTGACATCAAGTTCCTGGTGCAGACGCACGATTTCGAGCTGCATCTCTTCACGCAACCGACGATCGAGTGCACCGAGTGGCTCGTCGAGCAGCAGCAGTTGAGGCTGGTAGACCAGAGCGCGGGCCAGCGCGACGCGCTGCTGCTGGCCACCGGAGAGCTCATTCACCCTGCGCTTCGCAATGTCCGGCAGCCGAACGACGTCGAGGACTTCATGGACCCGACGTTGGATCTCCCGCTTTCCAATCCGCCGGAGCTGCAAGGGAAATGCGATGTTGCCGAACACGGACATGTGAGGGAAGAGCGCCAGGGCCTGAAATACCATCGCGATGTCGCGTTCGTAGGTCGCCGTCTCGTGTACCTCACGGTCACCGATCCAGATCTGCCCCGACGTGGGCTTGATCAGACCTGCGATCATGCGGAGGACAGTTGTCTTGCCGGATCCGGACGGACCCAGCAGCGTGAACAGTTCCCTGCGTGCGATCTCGAGACTGACGTTGTCAGCTGCAGTCGACGTTCCGTAGACCTTGGTCGTATCGACCAGGCGAACTGCCGCCACCCTCTCAGGCGTGGTCACAACGAGTTCCGGACCGGCGCTGGCACCAGCGCCATAGGGGGCGGGGAACATCACCCTCATCGAGATGGGTTCCTCCAGCGAGTCCGGCATCCACCCTGAGGGCTGCCGGACGGGGGTTACCTAAACGGGTTTGCCTCGACCGCGAGGAGGCACCGTGACTCCACATGCACAAACTCCCCTTCTCCAAGGACTCCAGGACGGCAAACGGCGACAGCATAGTCTGCGACATCGGAAATTCCTCCATGGATGCGGCCGACTCCGGCCTTGCCTCGTCGACGGATGAGCGTCCGCTATCAGGCGTAGATAGTCTGGTAAACCAAGTACGGATCGAGAGCGTCATGTCCTAGTTCGTGACCAAGTCCGCTGGCCTTGACCCCTCCAAATGGAGACGCAGGATCGATGAAGTATCGGTTGACGCCGATTGTGCCTGTCCGTATCCGGCTCGCAACGGTTCGGCCGCGAGCCGGATCGGTGGTCCACACGCTCCCGCCCAAGCCGTAGTCGGAATCGTTCGCCATACGGACGGCGTCGTCGTCATCGTCGTAAGGGATCACGCATAGGACAGGACCGAAGATTTCTTCCTGTGCGATGGTGGCCCGGTTGTCGACGTCCGCGAAGACGGTCGGTTCGACGAACCAACCGCGGTCTAGTTCCTTGGGGCGGCTGCCTCCGACGACGAGCCGGGCGCCCTCCCTGAGTCCGGTCGCGATGTAGCGTTCGACGCGGTCGCGATGGTTCGACGTCGCCATTGGTCCGATCTGGGTGACCGGGTCAAGGGCGTCGCCGACAGTCAACGACTGCGCAAATGTCGCGAGCATAGAGACGACCTCGTCGTACCTGCTCCTTGGCGCCAGGACCCGAGTGCCGAGGTAGCACGTCTGTCCATTGTTGATCATCGTTGCATCGAACAGGTCTTTCCCAATGATGTCGAGGTCGAGATTCGCGTCGTCCAGGACCACCGCGGCAGACTTTCCTCCCAACTCAAGGGTCACCGGTCGAAGCATTCGTCCACACACTTCGGCGATGCGACGACCGGTCGCCGTAGACCCCGTGAAGGCAACCTTGTCGATGCCGGGGTGCTCCACCAGGTATGCCCCGACCTCACGGCCAGCGGGAACAATGTTGACGACGCCTGCCGGCAGGCCGGATTCCACCAGGGCTTCGGCCAATACCATGGCGTCGAGGACGGTCTCGGGTGAGGGCTTCAGGACAACAGTGCATCCGGCCGCGAGGGCTGGCCCCAGCTTGTAGGCGGCCAGTGCCTGGGGATAGTTCCACGGGACTATGGCTGCCACGACGCCGATTGGTTGGCGACGAACTATTGACGTACCACCCAAAAGGTGTGGGCGCTCAACCTCGACCTCGAGACTCCTCCCGAGAGTAGCCATGTATCGCAAGACGGTCGCCGAGAACCCGCCTTCTACAGGCTGCGAGATCGCGATCGGCATCCCGTTCTGGGCGCTCACACGCTGGCCGATCTCATGGGCGCGATCCTCGATTGCGTCAGCCAGAGCGTCGATGACAGCAGCTCGGCGCTCGGGAGTCCAGTGCGCCCAGCCGTCCGGGTCATCCAGGGCGCGTCGTGCCGCAGCCACGGCTCGGTCAACATCTGCCATCTGAGCTTCCGGCACATGACCGATTACTTCGCCAGTACTTGAGGAGACTACCTCGATAACCCGCGACGACGAAGGCGCCGCCCAATCGCCGTCTATGAACAGCCGGTCATAGTTCCAGGTCGCCGAATCGATTGCGCCTTTGCTGTGCAAGGTTGCCTCCTTTGTGACTCCTCGAGCTGTTGTCGGATGTGCTGCTGGCACCCCGCGGGGTGAATCTCCCATCTGGCGGCTGTGGCTGGCTAACTCCACCCGGTGAGACGTGGGGCCCCGCCCCGTCCCGAGTCAAGCATGCACGTCTTGCTCTTCCACGTCCCGCTCATATCGCAAGGAAATTGGATCTACGTCACCCGCCTCCTTCGGGCGGTCGTCAACGTCTCTGAACATCCCCCGTCGTGACAAGTGCACGACCCGATAAGCAGCCGGCCTGCGCCAGTCTTCATAGAGGGCGATACCGTCTTCGACCGTGGCGGCGTTCTTGAGCGCCTCTCCCAAGGCCACGGAGTCAACGAAAGTTTGACTGGCTCCTTGTGCCATGTCCGGCATCATGGGATGCGCTGCGTCGCCTAGGAGCGTCACCCTGCCCTTGCTCCAGGACTGGGGAAGTTCGGCGAGGTCGAACAGTTCGGTGCGGAGGATCTGGCCGTCGATAGTAGCCGCGATTGTCTTCGGAACATGCGTGGCATCCCACGAGCAGAACCTCTCCATGAAGTCCTCCACCGTCTTCATGTCTGGCCCCGACGCGAACCAGTACCCCATCTCGTCACTGATCGCCATGGTGCCGAAGAATGATGCTCCGCCGAAGACCTCGGTTTCAGCGGTCGAGTCGAAGTCCGTGTCTTCCAAGCGCACGAGCCCTCGCCACCGGTCTGCGTGATGCTGGTTTGCCCGGTAGGAAATCTCGCCAAAGAGCATGCGGCGGACCCCCGAATGAATGCCGTCAGCACCAATCAACAGATCGGCCGCCTGGGTCGTGCCGTTCGCAAAGTGGCAGGTGACCGAGGGTCCGGAGTCTTCGAATGCTACGAGATCGTGACTGAAGTGGATGTTCTGCCATCCCAACGCTTCCGCCAGCATCAGGCTCAGACTGCGACGAAAGATACCTGTGGCGTGCGCACCGTACTTGGCGTCCCACTCTTGGGCCGGACGGTCGAAGAGCGTGTCACCAGTAGCGGCGACGGTGAGAAAGTGGTCAATCTTCGCCGAATTCTTCTCGTACTCGGACCCCAGGCCGAGGGACTTGAGAGCCCGCCCGGCGTTCGGCCACAAGTTGAGTCCGGCGCCCGTCACGCGGAGCTCGGGCGCACGTTCGTACACGCTGATATCCCACCCGAGACATTGCAGGGCCAGACCAGCCGAGATGCCCCCGACCCCTCCTCCGCAGATGATGGCTTTCATGCGCCGCGGCTTGCCATCGGCTCGCTCATCCGGTTGGACGTGGTACGAAGAGTCGACTTCACCGCTGACAACTCCGCGACCGGAGCATCATGGCAGACCAGGGATCACGATCCGGGACCCCAGGGCCGGCTTCGGCCATAGCACGCAACTGACTCGCGATCTGCTGGTGGGCCGCGAACCGCACGACGCCACATTCAGGCATCTCACCGACTACCCTTCTCCCCCTATAGACATACATAGGCAGCGAAGACCGCCCAGTCGCAGGAGGGCCTCTACTCGCCGGGTCGATGGTTTACCGTTGCCAGACTACGCCGCTCAGTCGATCACTTGTCAAGCCCCCTCATTATGAGGACGTACTCATTCCCTGGAGCGAGTGCCTCCGCGTCAGGCTGGTCAGCGTCGGCCACGACGTGAGGTCGCAACATGCAAGCGGCCGGTTACAGGGCGTTGAGCAGATCGGTGCCAACCAGCTCAGCCTGATGCGTCAGTTGGGTGCACAGGTGCAGTGATGACCACCGACCGACCGCCGCCGCGCGGGCAACCGGAGTCATGCCCTAACCGCAGTGTCGAGCCCGTTGCCGATCGGATCGGCGCGCGGCCTGGCCCTGGTCCACGGAGACCTAAATGGCCGACCCGGAACATGCCGAAGCGCGCCACACCCGTCGCCGTGAGAGCTGCGTTGACAAGCGTCACGCGAGCGCGGCGCGCCGGCGCAGAGCCGACACGTATCCGCCTCCGGTCCGCCGCGGCTCGCTGCAACGGCGGCCTTCGGACGTCCCTGAGCCTTGACGCCGGGCTGCCGCGTAGGGAGACTGTCGCAATTGTCAGCACCTTCACCCCTCAGTCGGGCGGGAGACGTTCGTGAATGATGGTGGCCGCGTGACCGAGACATACGACGCTGTGGTGGTCGGTGCGGGTTTCTCCGGATTGTTCGCGCTGCATTCACTGAGACAGGCGGGGGTCTCTGTCACTGCTCTGGAGAAGGCGTCCGGCGTGGGTGGTACCTGGTTCTGGAATCGGTACCCCGGTGCCCGGTCCGACTCGGAGAGCCCCATCTACTGCTTCTCCGACGAGTTCTCCGAAGACCTTCTCAAGAAGTGGCAGTGGAAAGAGAGGTATGCCACCCAACCCGAAATCCTGTCCTACCTGGGGTGGGTCGCGGACGAGTTGGGCCTGACCGAGCAGATCAGTTTCAACACCGAGGTCACGGGTGCGGTCTTCGACGAAGCCACGAATAGATGGCGCATCACCACGCAGGATGGGCGTCGCATCGAGTGCTTGTTCTTCATCCCAGCGGTCGGGATCCTGTCGGACCCGAACATCCCTCAGTACAAGGGTGTGGACCAATTCACGGGACCCATGTTCCACTCGTCCCAGTGGCCCGAGGACCCCAGCATCTTCGCGGGCAAGCGGGTGGCCATCATCGGCAACGGCGCGACTGCCATACAACTGGTCCCCGAACTTGCCAAGGTTGCTGCCCAGGTCATCAACTTCATCCGCAAGCCCTATCACTCCATCCCCGGCCGCAATCACGCACTGACCGAAGAGGATTGGAAGATCATCCACAAGAACCACAAGAAGATCTGGCAGCGCACCCGGGCGAATGGCAGCGGACACCCCTATTCGGGCTTCGTCGGGAATGCGCTGGACTTCTCGCCCGAGGACAGAACCGAGATCTACGAGCGGTTGTGGCAGCGCGGTGGCTTTCCCCTCGCAATTTCCTCGTTCAGTGACATCTACACCGACCCCGAAGCCAACAAAACAGTGATGGAGTTCCTCACCGAGAAAATCCACGCGATCGTGAGGGACCCGACGGTCGCACAGAAGTTGGTTCCTGCCGACATGTTCGGTGGAAAGAGAACGCCCATCGAGCATGGCTACTACAGCGCATTCAACCTACCGCACGTGAAGTTAGTAGACATGAAGGAGTCGCCGATCGAGGAGATCACGGCGACGGGAATTCGGACGAGCGCGGAGCAGCTCGACTTCGATGTCATCGTCTGGGCGACGGGTTTCGACGCGTTCACCGGGCCTATCTCCAAGCTCAACCTGCTGGGTCGCAACGGTGTGGCACTGAACCAGGTGTGGAAGAACGAGATCAACACCTACCTAGGCCTGATGGTCCCTGACTTCCCGAATCTCTTCCTGCTCTACTGTGGTCCGCTCAACCCCGCGATCCTCACCAATGGCCCGACCCTCATCGAACAGCAAGGGGCCTGGGTGGTGCGACTCATCACGCACATGCGTGAGCACGGCCTGACGTTGGCCGAGGCGACGAGGCCGGCAACGGAGGCATACGTCAAGATGCACGATGAGGTGGCGGACGGATCCATCGTGGCCCAGACCCAGTCGTGGTGGAACGGCAGCAACGTAGAAGGCAAGGTGCAGCGCGTCCTGTCGTTCATTGGAGGCTTCCCTCAGTACCGGACTCTGTGCGAGGAGGCCGAGGAGGGCTATCCGGGAATAGAACTCACGTGATCCCGTGGGTGGCGCATGCCGCTCTCGGACGAAGCCCCGGGCGGACGACCCGCTTGAAAGATCCACTCACTGATACGGTCCATGTCGATGCGAACGAGAGAGTTGGAACATGACGTCCGAGAATGCCAAAGGTCCGGATCTGACGCGCGAGTTCGAAGGGGTTGGCGCACAGATTTCGGATTCGAATGTTGGAGACTTCAGGCGCCTTTATCACGAGATGTGCGCAGGTGCTGACTTCCGGCTCAGCGGCGAGTACACCGTCCATGACGAAGTCATCACCGGCGGTCCGGACGGGTTGCGCCTGCGCATCTTCCGTCCCGACGGGTACGGACATTTTCCCATAGTGGTGCTCTTCCACGGTGGTTGGTGGGTAGCCGGGGACCTCGACAGCTCTGCCAACATCTGCAAGGTCATCGCGGACACTGCCAACGTCGTGGTCATTTGCCCTGAGTACCGCTTGGCTCCGGAGGCGCGCTTTCCAGCGCCCTTCGAGGACGCCTTGCGCGCCCTCGAGTGGGCGATCGCGAATGCTGCCCATCTGGACGGGGACGCCGAGGTGGTCGCCGTCGTGGGCGAAGGGTCCGGCGCGACGCTCGCCGCCTTCGTCACCCAGCAAGCACATCGTCGGATCCGCACATCACCCACCTTGCAACTGCTGATCGATCCGGTGTTCACCGACGGTCTGTTCCCCCAAGCCTCGGGGTCGCGCTACTCCTCGGTGATTGAAGCGGTCGAGTCCTTCGGGCGCGCTGAGTTGTTGTGGGATGCCTCCGGAGAGCAGGCTGCGTGGCTCGGCGATGGCATCCAAGTGGTTGCGGAGGTTGCGCAGGTACCCGCGGTGACTTTGGTGGTCGGGGGGAAGGACACGCTCGCCAATGCCAGCGTGGATCGCTACCTCAGAGATCTCATGCAGGCGGGAGCCGCCGTCGGTCTGCGGTTCTACCAAGACCAACCACAGGGCTTCGTTACGCCCTACGGCGACGAGAACTCGGCCGGCGGCAAGGCCTTGCGCTACGCGGCGCGCCTGCTGCGCTACTCCTTGCGGCAGGGATGGGATCCGCTCCTCGCACTGGAACGGTGAAACCCCACATGGGCCAGCCGTGACCCAGGGCGGGCCTGGGGTTCCCCGCGCACGAGACGGTCAACGCACGGACGACCTTCGTTCGTCTACGACAGGAGGAGCGGAATGATCGGTGACAAGATGCTGGCGGCGGTCTTCCAGGCGCCACGCGAGATCGTGGTGCAAGAGGTTCCGATGCCCAGGATCGAGTCCGGTGATGCCTTGATACGGGTGATCGAGTGTGGCATCTGCGGCTCAGACCTGCACAGCTACGCGACCGGTCGGTATATCACCAAAGGACAGGTGATGGGCCACGAGTTCGTGGGTGAGGTCGCCGCCCTGGGTGACAAGGTGACCGGCCTTGCGGTGGGGGACCGGGTGACCGGTTTCTATGCGGGGGTTTGCGGTGATTGCTTCTGGTGCCGCCGTGGGGAGTCCATTCTGTGCCCGTCACTGTTCGGTGACTCGACCGGTTACGGTCGGCCCGGTGCGTTTGCGGAGTACCTTGCTGTCAGTTCCGCGGTGGTGGGCCAGAACGTGTGGCACGTGCCGGCATCCTTGGACGACGACGCGGCCGCGACCGTCGAGCCGGTGGCGGGGGCTGTGAACGCCGTGGCGACGGACGGAGTTGGTCCCGGGGACTCCGTCGTGGTCCTGGGCGCTGGGA